>JACRBQ010000099.1 GCA_016213135.1 Chloroflexota bacterium
ATGTTTCGGCGGTGGAAACATGGGTTTCAGAATTTCCCACTCGAGATCGGTCAGGTCCGTAGGATAGGATTTGCGTTTGAAGAACATAACCTGATATTACACCCAATGACTTGCTATAGTTTTCTTTAAGAAACAGCCTCTTAGAGCGGTTTCCGAATTCATTTACGGCAGGCGTCCTGAACGGAGCGGCGCGGCCCTTCGACTTCGTGCGGAACTGCACCGCACTTCGCTCAGGCCGCGCCCTGAGCTTGCCGAAGGGGTGCTTGCGCCGCGCAGTTGAAGGACACCATAAATCAACATGGGATTCTGCTTAGTGTTCACCAACCCCAAGGTAAATTTCCTGAAACTCGCGGCTGGCCAGGATTTCGTGGGGCAGGCCCTCGGCGAGCTTGACGCCGAAGTTGATGGCGAGGATGCGATCCACCGACGAGACGAGAGCGTGCACCAAATGCTCAATCCAAATAATTGCAATGCCCCGCGCACGGATTTCGGCAATCACCGCCAGCAGCGCGCGCACCTCCGGCTCGGTCAGGCCGCCGGCGATTTCATCCAGCAGCAGGAGCGCCGGGCGCGTCGCCAGGGCGCGGGCCAGTTCCAGCCGCTTGCGATCCAACAGCCCCACGTTTCCGGCTAGCGCGCCCGATTGATCCATCAGCCCGGTCTGCTCCAGCACCTCACGGCACAGGTTGACCGAGTCGCGGTCGTGCCGCCGGGCGCCGCTGCCATAAGCGGCCCCGACCAGCACGTTCTCGAAGACCGTCATGCCGACAAACGGGCGCGGTATCTGGAAGGTGCGCGCAATGCCACGGTGGCAGCGTTGCGGCGCCGACTCGGCGGTGACATCCTGTCCGCGGAAACGAATCTGGCCGGAGGCCACGGCCATATCGCCGGCGATGAGATTGAGCAGTGTGGTCTTCCCCGCGCCGTTGGGGCCGAGGATGCCCAACACTTCGGCTTCGCGCAGGCTGAACGAGAGCCGGTTCAACACCTGCAACCGGCCAAAGGTTTTGGACACCTCTCTGAGTTCAAGAATGGGTGGACTCTGTGCAGCGCCCTGTGTCGTCACGATTGCTCACCTGGGATTGGCCAATTGAAACGCATCATCAGACACGGCTCTTGAGACAAGCATGGTAAGTGGAGCGGAAAGTGCGGCGCCCATCCGAACCGAGCGCCGCACCTTGCGCTGAGAAATCGGGCCTCATGAACCCGGCATGGGTTGCAGAGTGCCGCCCGTCGGGATGTCGGGGTAGGCGCTGTTGGTGATGACCAACTCGAACGGAAAGTCCTTGCCCTTTCGCCACTGCCCGCCCACGAGCGGGGTCTTGGCCACGTTGGGCACCGGTCCGTTTGCCCAAGACAACGGGCCGACGATGCTGTTGATGTTGGTCGCTTTGAGCGCGGCCGCAATTGATGCTTTGTCGTCGATGTTCGCGGCTCGCCCCAGCGTGTCCTTGGCCACTTCAAACAGGGCATGGACAAAACCGATGGGCTGAGTCCACTGCTTGCTGGTCGCCTTCTGGTAGGCGTCGGCCAGGTCTTTGGCGCTTGCGCCGGTCAATGACGACTTGAAGGGGTGACTCGGACTCCACCAGATTTCGGACGTGAGTCCCTCGCCCAACCCGCCGCCAATGGCTTCCACCGCCGAGGGGAACAAGGCGGCCTTGCCGACCGTCATGGCCTTGGGGATGAACCCCTGCTGGTTGGCCTGCGTGAGGAACGTGCCCAGGTCGGGCGGGATCATCACGCCGGTGACGATCTGGGCTTTGCCTTCGTTGAACAAAGAAATCTCGGCCGAGAAGTCGTCCTTCAGGTTTTCGTAGCGTCCGGGATCGACGATGGTGTAACCGGCGGGCGTGAGCGCCGCCGGGAACCCCACCTCCGGGCTGCTCCAGGCCAGGCCGTCGCCGTCGTTGGGCCACATGCCGCCGACGACCTTGTTGGTGCCGAGTGAATCCCACATGCCGAGGAACACTCCGATAATGTCCTCCAGCCCCCAGAAGAAGTGATAGGTCCACTTGAACTCGGTCTGGCCGGGCACGCCGCCGCGACCAATGAACCAGGGCTGCCAGGGCGCGACCGTAGAGACGCACGGCACGCCGTTGACCTCGCACTGATCAGAGACCGGGTTGGTGGTCTCCGGGGTCGAAGACACGACCATCAGATCGATGCCGTCACGGAGGATCAGGTCAGCGGCGACCTCGGCCGCCTTGTTGGGGTCGGACTGGCTGTCCTTGACGACAATCTCAACCGGATGCTTCTTGCCCGCCACCATGAGGCCGTCGCCGAGCACCTGGCGCACCCCGGTGAGGATGAAGTCATCGGCTTCGCCAAAACCGGCGATGGGGCCGGTCTGCGGACTCACGTAACCGATCTTGATTGCGCGTCCCATGGCTGCGGCCGCGGTGGGGCTGGCGGCCGCCGGGGCGGAAGTGGCTGTGGGCGTGGCCGCCGGAGCGCACCTGGCCAGAGCGAGGCCGGCGGCCGTCATCGCGGACAGCCGCAAAAACTCACGTCGTGACATTTGTTTCTTAGCCATCTTTTTCTCCTCCCGTAACTAAGTTCCTATCTTAAGCAGCGTTGTCAAACTTGATCATCAAATCGTCGTATGGCCCTCCTCTGTGTCGGCAGGTCAATTGCGCGTTGCTCCTGCGAGCAGCGCCGAGGCCTGCTGCACATGCGCCTGGTCGTGCTCAACCACGAAATGCTCGATGAATTCCCGCAGGGATTGGGGGCCATGTTTGACGTGCCCGCCCATGACCTGCAGATCATCCGTCGTCATCCCCTGCAGGGTATCGAGCAAGTCCTGGTGGCTCGTGATGAGTCTGGAGCGAATCGCGTCTGGCGGGTCACCGGCATGTTCGATGATGTTTTGCAGCCGGCCCGGATGATCAACGGTGCGCCCCATCTGAATGCCCGGAGTCGCCAGCACCTCACGGGTCCCGGCGGCAAAGAACCGGCGCGCCTCAGTGACGTGAACCAAGACCTGCGCCAACGTCCAACTGCCGTCGGCGGGGCGTTGGTACAGCAGACTGTGATCGGCCCTGCTCAGCATCCCCAGAAACGCCTGTTGCGTTTGGCGCAGATCGTTCATCATGTCCGCCAGGTTTCGCTCGGTCATAGTGATGCTCAGGACGACCTCAGACTTTGTCAAAGCCGGCGGCCGGCCTAAAGACGCCCGTGACAGACTGATGGCCGTCGTTTTCGGTATAGGCTTCTTCGCGGTATTTGTTCAGGGCGCGCATGACAGGCGTATCCTGGATCGAGAAGAGGGTCGCCCGTTCCTCCGAGGAGGCATTGCAGTGCTCGTGCCAGGCCCAACCGGGGATGACGAACATATCTCCCTTTTCCCAGTCGAAGCGAATGCCGTTGATGACCGTCAAGCCGCGGCCTTCAAAAACATAGTAGACCGCGCTGTTGACTTGCCGGTGAGCCTGGGTATGAACACCGGGGCGCAGCATCTGAATCCAGCAGGTGATGGTGTCCATCACCGGGCCGCCGCTATGTGGGTTAGTGTATTCCAACGCCACGTCGTCGAAGGGGCTGGCCGCGCCGACCTTCGCCACGTTGTTCAGCGCGCGCTCGGTTTCAGCCCATTTGTAGGCGAAGATCGGGGGATATTGGGCAGAGCGGGGCTCCCAGGCCGGGCGCATTTGGCCGACGCCGTATTTAAGCGCCGTGCCGTCGAGGACGGCGGAGACGGCCTGAGTTTCACCTTTGTACGGCTCAAAGAAGCTGGCGTCGAGGTAGTTGTTCAGCGGGATGTCCAGCCCGTCCATCCAGACGGCTCGCTCGTCGGAGTCGCTGCCGTGGTCGTGCCAGTACCACGGGGGATTGATCACCATGTCCCCGCGCTCGAGATAAACCTTGTCGCCCTCCACTGTGCTGAAGGCGCCCTGACCGTCAATGATGAAGCGGACAGCCTGCGCCGTGTGGCGGTGTGCCGGCGCGACTTCGCGGCCATTCAGCCACTGCACCGCCGCCCACAGCGTCGGCGTGGCGTGCGGCAGCCCACCCAGGCCGGGATTGGCCAACGCGATGGCCCGGCGGTCGCCGCCCCGTTCGATGGGCACCAGTGCGCCAGAGCGCTCCGCTATTTCGTACAAGTCTGACCATTTCCAAAGCCAGGGCAGGGCCTTCGGTTTCGGGGACCAAGGGAGAATGTCCTTCTCGAGTGTCCAGAGCGGCATCAGATGGTGGCTCTGCATATCGCTGTACAAGCGATCTGTCGTGTCTGTGATCATAATTACACTTCCCGGAATGGTAAACGGGTTCAAGATCGCCGCTCGGCTCACACTTTTTGAGGCGCCCTGCGTATCACCTCGACCACCCCTTTATCTCCATCCACCCGGACGATGTCGCCATTGCGAATCGAATTGGTGGCGTTCCAGGTGCCCACCACCGCCGGGATGCCGTACTCGCGGGCCGCGATGGCCGCGTGAGTCAACATGCCGCCGGTGTCGGTAACGACGGCGGAGATTTTGAGAAAGAGCGGCGTCCAGGCTGTGGCGGTGTAAGGGCACACCAGGATTTCACCCGATTTCAAAGTCGGGAAATCCTCGAAACTCATGACCACACGCGCCGGCCCTTCGGCCACGCCCGACGAGCCGGGGAAGCCCTCCAACCGTTCGGCGACTTCCTTTTCGCCCTTCGGATGCAGCACGTCGTCAATGATCCCGAAGACTTTGATGGCGATGGGATCGGTCATCGTCGGCGGAACATTGCCGACGGTCAACGGCGCGTCGGCCGTGTGGGCCTGATGCCAGTTTTCCTTCCTCTCTCTGATGAGGGGCGGCACGAGTGCCATGTGATGGTACGTCCCGATTTTTTCATCACGCGCCAGATCGTCCAACACCTCCACCAGTTCGCCGAAGTTCAGAAAGAACACGTCGTCGGGCCGTTCGATCAGGCCGAGGCGATGCAGCCGCCGCCCGCAGGCCATGAGCGTATTGTGCAATGCGGCGGTCGATCCCTGGTCAATGTAGAAGCCGTGATCTTCCTGATAAGCGTAGACTTGCTGGGCGACTTTCAACAGGCGCTGAAAGACGGCTAGGTCTTCCGACGACACCTTTTTCTCGAACGCGGCCACGGCCTGTTCGCGTTGCATGGCGACCGCTTTGCGCGCCTGGAAGAAATCCCAGCCGGACTGTAGGCGCGGCAAGTAACTCTTGATCGTATCCAGCACCGGGCCTTGGTTTTCCCGCCAGGTGGGGAACATCACGTCGAGATGCGCGGCGCTGATCCGGTTGCCATGGACTTGCAGGAACACATTCAGGCGCTGGCGCCACTCGGCGGCGGCCGGGTTGATCTTCAACGTCTCCGGCAGAGACTCGACCGGTGTGTTGAGGAACGTGTCGCTTAGCCCCGCCGCTTCGGCCATCTTGGCTAAATTCCACAGTTCTTCGTCGGTTTGGGCCGGCATGGAATTGAAGCCTTTGAGCATCCCGACAAAGTCTTTCTCCCCCATGCCGTACTTCTTGCAGAAGCCTTCGAACTCAAGGTAGCAGGTATCGGCGGGGTACATCAGAATGAAATGAATTTCCCAATGCCGGCGATTGATCTCCTCGCTCTTCCGCAGATGATCCAGCAGATGAGGGGTGGTCAGCCGGTCGCCGTCCACAGCCGCCAGCGAATTCAGGTTGGCGATCACTTCGTCGATGTAGCGGCGGTAATACTCGTCCCAGTGATCCATGCAGTATTCGACCAGTTTGCCGAACTCCTGCGCGCGCCGGCCCACTTCGGCCGGGTCGTCGATCAAGGCGAAGCCCAGGTACACGCGGCCTTTGTACACTTTGACGTGCGCGCCTTTGGAGGGCGGCAACTGCGTCTGCTCTGAGGCGACGTGGTAGCCCCAGGCGTGGTGCTTCTGGATGGTGGTCATGCCCATCGGCGAGATGGGGTAGGGTTGATGCAGGTCGTCCCGGAACCAGAAAATGTCCCGATCGTAATCGGGCCTCAGCGTTCTGAGGGCGGACATGCTGTGATCGATCACGTGAACACCTCCTGCTTATCTACTTGGGCATGGGCGGCAGTTTGAAGAGCGCCTCGGCGTTCCGGCCCAGAATCATGTCCACTTCGTTGGCGGACATGTTGATCGCCGCTCCCAACTCCTTGACAGATTTGATCGCGCCCTCCGGGTCGCCCACGCGGTGGGCGTAGTCCGTGCCAACCACCAGATGGCCGGTACCCACCCATTCCAAGCAACATTTCATTGCCGGCTGGTAGAAAGACGTGGTATCGGGATAGACGCGCTTCTGGTAGGTGACGTCGGGCGTCTCACTCAGCGACAATCCCCACTCCTTGGCATAGCCCTTCCAGGAATGTTGCAAGCGTTGAACGAGATAGGGCACCATTCCGCCCAGGTGACCGTGAACCATTCTGAGTTTGGGGTGCTTCTCGAACACGCCATTGAAGATCAGGCTGATCAACGATAGCGTGGTGTCGAAGGTATAGCCGTACAGTTGGTACGGGATGCGGAGTTTGTCCAAAATCTGCGCCGTCCACGGCACGGTGGGGTGCATCAAGATGGGCAGTTCCCATTCGTTAGCCATCGCAAAGATCGCGTCGTATTTTTCCAGGAAAAGCGGCTCGCCGTTGACATTGGAGAACATCTGAATGCCCTTGACGCCGAGTTCTTTGTAGCAACGCTCCAATTCCTTGGCCGCCTCGTCCGGCGCTTGATAGGGGAGACAGGCCATGGAGTAGAGACGGCCGGGGTAATCCTGCACGGCTCTGGCGTAGGCGTCGTTGATCTTCTTGGCCCAATACACGCCCTCTTCGGGCGGGAGCATTTCCGGCCCGGGAATGGTCTTGCTCATGATCTGCGTATCCAGCCCGGCAGCGTCCAGGTCGCGAATGCGAGCCGTGAGGTCGTAGTGCCCGGGCCGGTCAATGTGAGCCACGCGAACGTCGCCGGGAGCCAGGGCCACGAAGGCGGTCGGGCCGGTCTGCTCCACGCGTGGCGACTCCGTGCGACTCTTGAGGTAATCAAGATACTCGGGCGGATACCAGTGGTTGTGTACGTCTACAGTTCGCTGTGCCATGATAAGACTCCTTTTCTGTGATCTTGAGATTCTACGGATTGATATTCTGTATTCGACGAGTCTGCAGAATATAGAGCAGGTCGCCCTGATAAGCCCATTCAATGTCGGCGTTGAAGTTGAAGTACTGCTCGATTCGCTTGCCGGTCGCGCCCAACTCGGCCAACTGCGCGTCGGACAGCGTCGGCCTTGTCGCCCGCTCCGGCGGCACGACCTCTTCCTTCCGCCCGGAGCCTTTGCCGTCGTCCATGACCACCATCAAAGTTTTTCGGGCGATCTTTTTCTGTTTGACCGCCAGCGTTTCTTTGTCAAGCACAAAAAAGTCATTCATTGACCGGCCCGACACGACCGACTCGCCCAACCCCCAGTTCGACTCGATCACGATTTCCCCGGTGGCCTTCGAAACCGGGTTAGCCGTGAACAGCACACCGGCGGCGTCGGAGTTGACCATCAACTGCACCACGGGCGCGATCAGGCCCAGAGGGTGCGCGATGTTTTTGTGATGGCGGGCAAACGCGGCGCGCGCCGTCCATAGCGAGGCCCAACATTCTCGCATTTTCTCCAGCACTTCGGCCTGGCCCAGCACGTAGTGATAGGTGTCCATCATTCCCGGAAAAGACGAGATCGGCGTGTCTTTCACCGCGACGGACGAGCGCACGGCGACGAATTTGTTGTCGCCGCTGACCAACGCCCGGTAGTGCTGGACGATGTCCTCCTCCAAATCGGCCGGGATAGCCGCCGCGATGATCTGCGACCGGATGTGAGCGGTGATGTTCTCGACCGCGTTGTAATCGTCAAAGTTGAGAGTGGCCGCCTGCCCGGCGATGGCCGCGTCCAACGAGTTGGCGGCCAGCACGTAGGGCAGGGCCTCGGCGGCGATGCAGAATCCCGGCGGGACTCTGGCTCCGGCCCGGATCAGTTCGCCGAGGCTGGCCGCCTTGCCGCCGACCCGCTGGACATCGTCTTTCGTGATTTCTTGAAGCGGCAAAATGTGCCTGGTCACGAGAATCCTTTCACCCCCCGCGCAACTTGCCGCGCTGAATTTTGCCGGTGGCCGTCTTGGGCAACTCGCCCACAAACTCGATCCAGCGCGGCCGCTTGTAGCCGGCCATCTTCTGCTTGCAGTATTCGATCAACTCTCCGGCCAATTGCTCCGAGGATTGGTAACCTTTCTTCAAGACGACGAAGGCTTTCGGCTTGATCAAGTCCGCCGAGTCGGGGTGCCCGACGACCGCCGCTTCCAACACCGCCGTGTGATCCATTAGCATGCTTTCGACTTCCAACGGCGATACCCAAATGCCGCCCACCTTGAGCATGTCGTCCGCGCGTCCGGCGTGGTGATAGTAGCCGTCTGCATCGACGTAGTATTTGTCGCCGGTAAAGAGCCATTCGCCGCGGAAGGTCCGGCGGCTTTTCTCGGATTGATGCAGATAGCATAGTGACGCCGTTTCGCCCTTCACAAGCAGGTTGCCGATCTCCCCGGGCGGAACCGGGCTGCCGTCGTCGTCCGCAATCATGATTTCAAAGCCCGCCACCGGCTTGCCGGTGCTGCCGGGCCGGATGTCGCCGGGGCGGTTCGTCAGGAAGAGGGCGAAGTTCTCGACCGTCCCAATTCCCTCGACTATTTCCAAGCCCGTCTGTTTCTTCCAGGCGTGCCAGACGGCCGGCGGCAGGGCTTCGCCTGCGGATATACATAGACGGAGTGAGGACAAATCGTATTTCTCGGTGAAATCCTCGACGGCCAACATGGTGGCGTAATTGGTCGGCACCCCGTGCAAAACGGTCGGCTTGAAACGGTCGATCACTTCCAGCACGTTCGTCGCGACGCGCGCCGGCGCCGGGGAGAGCACGATGCTGGCGCCGAGATACCAGGGGTAGATCAGGTTCCCGCCCGAGCCGTACGTGAAGAATAATTTTGCGATGGCGAAGGTGCGATCGTCCTCGCGCAGGCCCACCGCGTCTGCGCCGTACAGTTGCGCACTGAGCGGCAGGTCTTTGTGGGCGTGAAGGATTCCTTTCGGTTCGCCGGTGGTACCGCTGGAATAGTTTAGGGTGCCGAGGTCGTCGCGGTGAGTCGGCGCGGTTTCGATCTCGGCCGCCTCGCCGCCGATCCAGTCTCGGAACGACAGGTCGCCTTCGCGCGCCGGGCAGCCGATCACGATCACGCGTTCCGGAAATGGCTGACCATCCCGGATTTCCTCGATCATCGGCAAGAGCGATTCATGAACGATCAGAGTCCGCGCGCGGCAGTCGCGCAGGATATAGGCATACTCATTCGGCGTGAGCAGGGTATTGATACCCACTGCCACCGCCCCGATCTTCAACGCGCCGAAAAAGGACGTGACCCACTCGGCGCAGTCGAGCGACAGAATGGCGACGAAGTCGCCCAGTCGGAGGCCGAGTTTCCTGAGCGCGTTGCCGACCTGGTTGGCCTCGTTCGAGACCTGACGGAAGGTCATCGCCCGATCCGGGCTGTACAGCGCAATCTTATCCGCGCGCTCGGCCAGGTTGCGCTCGAGAATGTCTACGGCGTTGTAATAAAGGGGAACGTCGGATGTTCTTCTCATCATCATTCCCGGGTTGAGGTGACTGTCACCTGCGCAAGTTCTAAAACGTAACCGCTCCACCGTCCACATTGATCGCCTGACCGGTGATGCTGCGCGCCGCTTCCCCGGCCAGCATTACCGCCACCGCGGCGACTTCTTCGGGCGCGATCAGGCGGCCCTGCGGATTGCCGGAGGCAATGGCTTTGCGAATCTCGGCTTCGGGTTTGCCCGTGCGCGCCGCCATGTTGGCGACGTTGGCGTCGGTCATGGGCGTGTCCACGTAGCCGGGGCAGATGCAGTTGACGGTGATGTTGTAGGAATTGAGTTCGACGGCCAGTGCGCGCATCAGCCCGAGGACGCCGTGCTTGGAGGCGGTGTAGGCGGCCACGTAGCGCGCGCCGACTTTGCTGGAGATAGATGCAATAGTGATAATTCGCCCGCCCTTGCGCTCGATCATGCCCGGCACCACGGCTTTGCAGACCCGATACACGCCGGTGAGGTTGATCTCCAACATGCGCGCCCAGAGTTCGTCGGGATGGCCGACGAACTTGTGGCTTTCGGACGCGCCGGCGTTGTTCACCAGGATATCAATCGGCCCGAGGGCTTCGGCGATTGCGGCGGGCAACCGGCTAACCTGCTCGCCGTCCGTTACGTCGCAGGCGGCGGCGAAAGAGCGCCGGCCCAGCGCCCGCACTTCTTCCGCCACCGGCTCCAACTCGGCCATCTTGCGGGCGCAGATGGCCACGTCGGCGCCGGCCCCGGCCAGCGCCAGCGCCACGGCGCGGCCAATACCCTTGCTGCCGCCGGTCACCAAAGCGACCCGGCCTGTCAAAGAGTTAGTCATTGCAGTGTTACCACCTTCCCATCAAGCGCTAATCTCCCGTCCGGCGGCGCCTCAAAGCCGGGAGTGATGATGATCTCGGCAGTGTTGGACTGCGGGCCACGATTGCCGGCCAGGTCGTACGGGCGCACGAAGTAGGCATAGCGGTTGCCCGCCAGGGCTTGTTCGTGCACGTGGGTGCACGTTTTCGAAGAGGTGAGATGCGCGAACGGTCCGCCGTTGATGGAGCAGAAAACCTCGTAGCCATACATCCCGCCCGAAGCCATGGCCCCTTCCCACGTCAGTCGCAATTGGCCGCTGTCGCGCAGCGCAATATTCAACCCGCCGTCCGTCGGCCAGCGCGGAGGCTCATGATCGCCGTCCGCTTCAGGCGCATGGAGATGCCCTCGCGGCCACAGGTTGCCGCAACGCACGGGCTTGTAGTTTTCTTCCAGTTGCTTGCAGATGTTGGTGTAGAGACAACGGACGATGGTATCTTCGCGGCCGGCGCGTGTCTTCTTTGGCAGGTCTGGGTCGGCGAGCAACGCGCGAGCCATGCCGATCAGGTCGGCCTTGCCCGCCTGCAGGATATCCTCTCCCTGTTGGGCAGTGGTGATCCGGCCCGCCGTCACTACCGGGGTATGATAGCCGTGGGCATTGATGAAGGACTTGAGGCTCTCTGCCAGATAGACGTTTACCCCGAGTTGGTAGGTTGCCGGGGGCATGGCGCGGTCGCCGGAATAGCCGGTATACGGGTCGAGCGGCGCGCCTTCTTTCTTGACCGCGTCCTCGAACTTGCCGCCGGCCGAGACGCTAATGTAATCCACACCCAGTTGCGCCATCCGCAGAGCGATGAACTTGGAGTCTGAGAGGCCATAGCCGTCTTTGATGCACTCCTCGCCGTCGAAGCGGACGCCCACGGGGTAATCTGCGCCCACCTGCCGGCGCACTTCGACGATGACTTCGCTCATCATTCGCAGGCGTGTTTCGAGACTCTTGCCCCCATACTCGTCCGAGCGTCGGTTGCGGGCCGACAGGAAGGAGGCCAGGGTGTAGGCGTGCGCCATGTGCAGCTCGACCACGTCGTAGCCGGCCGCGCGCGTCCGCGCCGCCGTCGCACCGTAACCCCGGATGATTGACTGAATGTCCTCGGTTGTCAGCATGTCCACGGTCTGCCGCCAGCCGCCGCGGGCGATTTTGAGAAAGTGGATAATCTGCAGGGAGACTTTCGAGGGGCTGATGTCATGCATCCGCTTCACCATCTCCCGATGCCCGGCGATGAACTCGTCGCTCCCCAGCCGCAACAACTGCCCGCTCTTCGAGTCGTTGACCGCGGTGGCCTCGACGACGATCAGCCCCGGCTCACCCTTGGCATAGCGGACGTAGCGGTCGCTGGTGTCCTGATTGACAAACCCGTCCACGCCCGGCAACCGTGTCACCATTGCCGGTAACACGATGCGATTGGGCAAGGCCATGCCGTTGGTCTCGTAGGAGGAGAAGAGAAGAGGGTAGTGAGGGTGATCCATGACGACGCTATCTTTCGCGGGGCACTTCGAACGGCTTAAGGCCCTATCCGCAAATGTAGCCTAGCCCCTTGTGGGCGGCGGGGACAAGCCCCGATGCTACGGGTTTGCGGATAAGCTCTAATCCTGCAGCGCGGGCAGGACCTCTTTGGCAAACCGTTCTATTTTCTGCTTCCGCTCCGGCCAGCGGCCAACCATGAATTGAAGCGCGATGTGATTCACGCCGATTTCCCGGTAGCGTTTCAATGCGGCGATCAGTTGTTCAGGCGTGCCTTTCAACGTATCTTCCTCTTGAGGCACCGGCTCGGTGGTGATGTCAATGGGACGGCAACAGCAGAAGCTAATCTTTGACAGATCGCGTCCCGCTTCGGTCGCCATGCGCTGAACGTTGGCAAAACGGGAAGCCAAATCGTCGGGCGTGACTTTCACAAAATAGGAGAACCAGGCATCGCCGTATTTGGCCGCGCGCCGTTGGGCGGCTTCGCTTTCGCCGCCGACCCAGATCGGGAAGCGCGGCTGCTGCACCGGCCTGGGGCTGACCGACACTTC
Source organism: Chloroflexota bacterium (assembly GCA_016213135.1). Classification (GTDB taxonomy): domain Bacteria; phylum Chloroflexota; class Anaerolineae; order Anaerolineales; family VGOW01; genus VGOW01. The sequence goes on from JACRBQ010000099.1 coordinate 12,476, forward strand.
GGGGAACTGATAATGCTTCCCCTGAAACTTGGGACGCTCTTCCTTCCAGAGCAGGTCGAAGATTTGTAGTTGCTCTTCGCCCATGGACGCCCGATACTTGAACGGCACGCCCAGCGCCTCAAACTCCTCGACCATCCAGCCGATCCCTACTCCCATGATCAGCCGCCCCTTTGACAGGGTATCAATGGACGTGGCCACCCGGGCCGTGTAAAGCGGCTGGCGATACGGCATGACGACCACGCTCACCCCGAGCGAAATCTTTTCGGTAACGCCGGCCAGGTAGGTTAGGACGGTGAGCGGCTCCAGAAAAGGGCTGTCCGGCGGGACAAACCATTGTTGGCTGTCTTTATACGGGTAGGGGGTTTTCATTTCCCAGGGATTGACGAGGCGTTCTGCCGCCCAGACGGAATCAAAGCCCAGGGTTTCAGCCTGCTGCGCCGCTTCGGTCAACACTTCCGGGACGGCGGCCCGGCCTGATACGGGAAGAAAGACTCCAAATTTCATCGTTGTTGCACCACCTTTCTGGAAGATGACAAGTGCAACCAACTTACCCCGATGACCTTTAGTCTCTCTTTAGGTTAGAGTGTGTCGATCAAGGATTGGTAGAGCGCCTGCGTGGCAGGCGCGGGCGCGCGGCTGTCGTAGCGCTCCAACGCTTGAGTGCACAGGCGATACTGCCGCTCCAGGGCATCGCGCCTGCGCGCCAGGTGGAAAATGCGCATCATCTCTTGATGGGCGCGTTCGGAGCAGGGGTCAATACTCAAAACTTTTTCACAATAGGCCAGCGCACGGGGAACATCGTCGTTACGGCGATAGATGCCCGCCATGTAAGTCAGCATCTTCAAATACATCTCGCGCAGCCAGTAGCGGCGGCTCCAGCACCAGTCGTTGTCCATGTTCTCGGCATAGTGCGGTGGGATGTCGGCCAGCAGCAAGCCCCGATACAGACTTTCCGCCGCCAGGTGGCAGGTGAGCGACTCTGCGTCGTCGCCCTCGCGCAACAGCCTTTCCGCTTTGTAGCAGAGCTGTTCGAATACCGGAATATCAATCCAGACGCCGGCCGGGAGGGCCAGAAAATAATGCTGGTCGTCGTTGAGGACAAACGGCGAGTCGCGGCTGGATTGCAGTTCCGGGCTGAGCGCCATCCGCAGACAGTGGACGGTGTGATAAAGCCGGTTCAGGCTTTGCCCGGTCGAGTTGGCTTCCGGCCAGAGCAGATCGGCCAGTTCTTCGGCGGTTGCGCCCTTCCGTCCGCATTGCAGCAAATAGGCGAACAGCGTTTTGGTCTTGAGAGTCGCGCCGTTGGCTGCGTTCCAGCGCACCGGACTGCCGTCCTGGCGGTAAACCTGCAATTCCCCCAGGCAGTGAATCTTCCAACGCTGCTGGCCCACGCCGGTCGCCACCAACGGCGCGGGCGGCTCGAGGTTGTAAATTGGCGGTTTCAACACGGCGTTCGCCGGGTGGGGCAATGACGCCGTGTAGCCCGGTTCGGGCACATCACTGCTCGGATACCAACTGTCCGCCAGCGCCGGGCTGATGGCCTTCATCCAATACTGCAACTGCGCCTGCGAGTCGCCGCCCAACAGCGCCGCCGGAGGAAGGAAATGCGGATTGCCGTGCAGTCCGTCTGCGGCATAGACGCCCGGATGTGTGCGCAGCGCGTCGAGGATCATCGCCTCGGTGATCACGCGCCGATTGTACAAGCATGACGTGCGGAGGGGCATGCCGCTGAGTAGTTCGTGCAGCCGCGCTTCGTATTCGGTGAGGTAGGCCACACCGAACGGCGTCCGCAGTGACCAGGTCATCTCGACGAGCAAGAACAGTCCGGAGAATCCCTCGTCCAGGGCGTTTTGCGCCCTGGCTCGCAACTGGCTGATGATGGCGTTCACTGAAACGGGCGTGTCGAGGAAGAGCAATGAGCGGGCGCTCACCACCTCGCCGGCCGGAACGGGGGATTGAAGGCGGGCAGTGAGGGCCGATTGGACATTGGGGCCGTCATGGTCGTCGGCGACGTACAGCCACTTGAAGCCCGAACGCGCGTTATCGTGGATGAGCGGAATACACAGGGCCCACAAATCCTCTGCGCGCTCGTAGAAGATGCAGTGGTGTCTATTAAGCGGCATCGCCGATGATTATAACCGGACTTGATCTGTTACTACAACGAGACTTCACATTACTACGAGACTTCATGTATTACTACGAGACTTTGCCTTTGCGCCGAGTTGAAGGCCGTTTGTCCAATCGTGAACGTGTCCGCTTGCGATGAGACTGATAGGCGGCATGGTTGCGTTGTTGGTGATAGCCGATGATGGCGAGAATGTCTGGCACACCACCCGCTTCGTCTTCGATCGCTCGCGCGATCAACTGATGCGCTTGAGCCGTAGTTAAGGCAGAATTTTTTTTGAAACAATAGCCGCAGACGAATCAAAAACAGATGAGCCAAGATCGAATGTGTCATGTGGTGATGCCAACCCTGCCAGGTGCGGGTCTCGTAATGATCCATGCCGACTTCGCCTCGCCCTTCTTCAATCGCCGTCTCCACGGGCCACCGCATTCCGCTGACACTCACCAACGCTGGCTCTGGACAATTCGCCGGAGCGTTGCTCAAATAGAATTTCACTTCCATTTTCGGGCCCAGGCCGCGGCGGAAGACGGCCCAACTGCGAGGCCCGGGCAATTCACCCCGCACCGGAGTCACGCGCACGAAAGCAAACTCGGCGGTCAGTGGCCCCTTACTCCCTTCTTTAATAACTCGGCGTTGCCAAAGAGTCGGAGACAGATTCTGAATCAACTCCCGCAACTCTTGGGGCCGCGGGGCGGTGCGCTTAACTCGCGGATGCAAGCGCGGGCGGCCCAACACGCCGCGCCCCGGCGGTTCAACCGCCGGCGTCCGCAACCAGACCCGCGTATTGCTTGGCACTTCCGCCAAATACCATTTATCGAGGGCTTCGATTCCCTCGAGAAAAGCAGGGCTTTTGCCGTAGGCTTCATCGCAGGTCACCCAACGGAAAGGAACGACGGCTCGCTGTTGCAATTCAGCAATCATCTCCAGACCCAACTCCGGTTCGGTTCGGAAAGACAGCGTGTCAGGAATCTCGCAAGCCTGCCACCGTTCTCGATACTCTGGGCCGAACCAGTCTTCCGGCAGATACAAACGTTCATCCAAGAAAGCGTAACCGCGTCGACTGGCATAGACCAGAAAGACTCCTTCTTGGCAATTGGCCACCTTGCCCAGATGTCCGCAGTATTGGTGAGCCACCCCGACCGAGTGCGAGCCTTGTTTGGGAAAACCGCTGCCATCCACAATCACCACGCCTTCAGGTTCACCCAGCCAGTCTGTTACCAAGTGCTGGGCTTGTTCGAGAAGGGGTGGGGTGGCCCATTGCCCTTGTCCGATGTATTGCTGCACCGCGCGAATGGTATTGGGCTCCGGCCCAATCAGGCCCAACACCATCGGCTCAATTGTCTTGCGTTCCAGATTCGACAACTGCCCACACAGGTACAGCAACGACCAGGCACGCTGTTCCCGGCGTGGAAACAACGACTGAAAGCGGCGGTGATAAGCGCTCAATTCATCAACACTCGCGGCCGCCTCACGAGTTGTCAACATCAACGAAGGCTTACGCCCACTAGCGGGTGGCTTGCGCGACGTACGACGGTTTGAATGTTTGGTTCTCTGGCTCATGGCGATCTCCTTTTAGCTGAATGGCTCGCCCATGAGTGTAAACCTTAAAGTCTCGTAGTAATACGAAGTCTCGTTGTAGTATCTGTTTTGTAGACAAGAACGAAGGGCGCGCAAGATTGTTTGTTACATCCCCAACAACTTCCTCTGTTTCGCGATCAATCGAATCGCCTTTTTCACCAGCGCGCGGTGGGCGGGCATTTGGTGCCACGTGCTCGCGCCCGAGGGGTGCGGCAACGGCACGACGATGCGCCCGTTTTGCTCCGACTGCGTGCCGATGATTTTCTCCAGCGGCAGTTTGGCCTCGAAGAATAGGGCAATCGCCAACCGGCCAATGGGGATGATGAGCCGGGGGTTGACCAGCGCCATCTCCCGATCCAGCCACGGGCGGCACAGGGCCTGTTCTTCTTTGCCGGGTACCCGGTCGCCATGGCCGCCTGCGCTGCGGCCGGGATAGCATTTGGTCACCGCCGTCATATACATCTTTACCCGGAACTCCGCCTCGTCGAACCCGGCCTCGCCCAGCCACTCAAACAACCGCTTGCCGCTTCCGGCGTTGAACGGTCGTTTGACCACGGCCTCGGTGGGGCCGGGGGCTTGGCCGATGGTCATGATCGGGGCGGTATGTACGCCATGCACCACCGGGCCGGGCGCAATCCAATAGCCTGCTTGCTGGCATTTGCGGCAGGCGCGGATTTGTTCGTGGAGAGCGGCGAGGGCTTGTTGTTGGGGCATAAGTTTAGAAAGGGTATCCCCTGGCTCCCTGCACGCCCTTGAGCGCGGAGATTTCGCCTGCCATGTTGTGCAAGTGTCCCACCAGCAGCGCGCCGACAATCCAGCCCACGGACCGCGTGCCCAGCCCGGCGCTCGAAAGGTCGCGCTCGGCGTCGAGGTCTTGCGGCTTTAGCGCTGTCACAATGCCCATTGCAGCGACATGAACGGCCATGGCGTAAGCCATGACTTGCGGCAAGTCCAGCCGCACCGAATGCGCCCAGTCCAGCTTCATGCTCCACTGCGGATCGCTGATGCCGGTTTTGCCCGCCCAGGCCCCGGCGTGCAGCGGCGCGCCGCCGGCAATTAAAATGTGGGCGATAGAGTCCTCGGACACCACTGCGTGGGCATACAGCGCGGCAATGGGGTTGGCAAGGCCCGTCGGCGTCCAGTGCGCCAACTCCGGGGTCAGGTCGGCCGTGACCATATCCAGCAGTTGCTGGGCAAAGGCGAGGTCGTGTTTGGCGAAGGTGATGGTGTCCATGATGCGGTCTCCTGTGGGGCGATAGATAATCGGGAGGGTTACGTCAAAAGCAGTGCCCGCACATCGGGCTGATTGAGGAATGACTTCCGCAAATCCGGCGCGGGCACCGTATCGGCAATGGATTGCAGAAGGGCGCGGGCCTCCGTGTGCAACTGGGTTGCCAGAGCAGCGCGGCCGGCTTCATTTTCCAGCGAACCGAGCAGAGCCAGCGTTTGCCACAGCGGCCAACGCGCACCCAACGCTTCGGCCTCGGCGCGGGCCTGGTCGAGCGCAGCGCGCGCCGCAGACGTGTCGCCGAGCGCGTGCAGCACCTGGGCATGAGCATTGAGGGCAGTGGCGTAATAGAGCCGCACTTTGCGGCGGCGCATTTCGGCGCACAGGTCGGCCAGCAGGGCGGCGGCCGGCGGCAGTTCGCCTTTGGCATAAGCCAACTCGGCCAGGGCCAGGGCAGAATGGATCCACTGCGGCGCCATGAAGGCAATGCACTCCCGGTAATTCAAGTGGTCGGCCAGAGCATCGGTCAGTGCTTCCGCCCGCGCCAGATTTCCCTGGCGAACGTGCAGCCGCACGCGGACAGCCACGGGCCACGGGCGCACAATGGTCAGGGTTTGGGCGGCGTGTTCTTCCGCCGCGCTCGCGAGCCGGAATGCGTGTTTATACGCGCCAAGCTGCCCGAACACCCACCCAAGGTCGGCTTGAGTGAAGATGCCTACGGAAAGATTTTTCACCGGCTCGCCCACGGCAATAGCCGCCTGCATGAATTGGATGGCTCGGTCAAAGTCGCCGCGCTCCAAATGGGCCGCGCCCACCAGCGCGCGGCAGATGGCTTGTGAATCCAAATTGTTGGCATCGCGCCCCAGCTTGAACGCTTCGTCGGAGCGGGCGAGGGCAGCGTCGTATTCCCCGGCAAAGAGGTGTGTGAGAGCGCTGCTGGTGACTGTAGTTGCCAGCATGGGGAGGTTGCCCAGTTCGCGCCACAGAGCGCAGGCCTCGTCCACCACCGCGCGCTCGCGCCCGGTTTCGCCGCGCCCGGCATAGGCATACCATAGGTCGCTAAGGGCAAACGCCAATTGCTCGCGCAAATTCAACTCGCGCGCCAGCGCCACGGCCTGCTCGCCGTAGTCGGCCCGCTGGCGAGGGTCGCCGACGGAGACGAGGTTATTGAGTGAGAAGGCCCAAAGGATCCGGGCTTCGGCGGCGCGGTCGCCCAGCTCACGCGCCAGAGGGATGGCTCTTTCGAGCATCGCGCGGCCCTGTTCCGGGTTATGCGCCGGGTTGGCCGTGCTGTAGATAATCGCCCCCGAAGTGAGGGCGGCCAGTTCCATTTTCTTGTCGCCGCGAGCGCGGGCGGCGGTTTCCATGTTGCGGTAGTTCGCCAGCGCCTCCTCAAAGCGGCTGATCAATTCCAGCGCGCGGCCCCGGCGGCTGAAGAGGTGGAGTAGCGCCTCGTTGCCGATGAGGCACGCGCCGGCCAGTTCAATTGACTGGCCGTAGTGCATGACGGCCTCGGCATTGGCATAGGCGGCAAACGCCGAGTCGCCGGCTTGCGTGAAATAGTTGAGGGCGCGGGCGTTGTCGCCGCCCAAAAGAAAGTGCCGGCCGAGCAGCGAGGCCAATTCGCCGGTGCGCTCAGGGTAGGTGCGCTCGAGCGCCTGGCCCACCCGCCGGTGCAAGTCTTTACGGTCTTGCTTCACAAGCGAGTTATAGGCCGCCTCCTGCATCAGTGCGTGCCGGAAAAGGTATTCCAATTCCGGCACGGTGATTTCGGGATGGATGAAGCCGGACGACTCCAGCAGCGGTAATTGCCGGGTGGCGGCCACAATCTGATCCAATATCCGCACGGCGAACTGCCGCCCGATCACCGCGGCGACGCGCAACGTCCGCTTGGCCTCGTCCACCAGCCGGTCGATGCGCGCCGCCAGCAGCCCTTGCAGATTGTCGGGGATGCGGGCGAGCGCCGCTTCCTGCGCTGCGGACCAGCGCGTTCCGTGTTGTGCGATCGCGCCCTGGTCAATCAACATGCGAATGACTTCCTCGACGAAGAACGGATTGCCCTCGGCTTTCTGCAGGATGATGGCGCGGATGTGATCGGGCAGGGCTTCCACTTCCAGCAAATTGGTGACCAGTTGGCGGCTGTGGGCCTCGGTGAGGGGCAGCAGGTTGAGGCGGATGAAGTGGTTGTCGAAGGCGCCCTGTGCGGCGTCGATCAAAGCCCAACCGGGGGCATCGGTGTCGGGGCGGGTGACAAAGCAAAACAGGAGGGGCGCTTCTGTCCCCAGTGGCAGCAAATTAGCCAGCAGCGCCACCGACGAGGGGTCGGCCCAGTGAACATCTTCGCAAATGAGGCCGAGGGGCTGGCGAGCGGCCAGTTCGCGGAGCAATGCGGCCATTGCCTTGTAGTAATTGGACTGGAGCGTCTGCGGGTCGAGCGCGGTCACCCGTTCCAAATCGTCGCCTGCCAATTCCAATGACAGCAAGTGCGCCAGATAGGGATAGGTTGCGGCCTGTGCGTAGGTGAGTGCCAGCAGCGCGGCGCGCATCTCCGGTTCGGCGGCGGTGGCGGCCACGCCCATCAGCGAACGAAGGAGATCGATGAGCAAGTGGTAGGCCAACCCGTGCCCATACGAAAGGCAGCGGCCCTCGGCCCAGCGAACGTGAGCCGCGCGCGATTTCCACTCGGCGAGCAGCCGGCTTTTGCCGAGGCCCGGTTCGCCCACAATGGCAACGGCCGTGCCGTGTGCGGCCGCCCCTTCGAGCGCGGCGCCGGCGCTCAGCAGCACGGCGAGTTCGGCATCGCGGCCCACCATGGGGCTTTCGAACCCGGCCAGTCCGCGCACGCGACTCGGCTGCGTTTTGGGGCCGCGCACTTCAAACACCTGCACCGGCTCACTCTTGCCCTTGACTTCGACGAGGCCGACATCCGCGCAATCGAACACCGGCGCGATAAACCGCTGGGTATGTTCGGAGATCAGCACGGTCATGGGCCGGGCTGCCGATTGCATGCGGGCGGCGAGGTTCACCGCATCGCCCATGGCGGTGTATTCGTATTTGAGATCGCTGCCCACGTTGCCCACCACCACGCTGCCGGTGTTCAGCCCCACGCGAATGGCAAACTCGATGTGGTGCTGGCGGCGCACTTCCTCGGCGTAGCTGCGCGCGGCGGCCAGCATATCCAGCGCGGTGAGCGCGGCGCGCACGGGGTCGTCTTCGTGGGCCACCGGCGCGCCAAAAAATGCCAGGATGGCATCGCCCATCAATCGGGCGATGGTGCCCTCGTAGCGATAGACGACAGGCGATAGCCGGTCGAACGCGTGGTTCATGATCGCCGTCCAGTCGTCCGGGTCCATGCCCTCGGCCAGGGCGGTCGAGCCGACGACATCGGCAAAGAGGCAGGTGACGAGTTTGCGCTCACCCACGAGATGGGCGGCGCGCATTTTGTCGGCCAGCGGCAGCGGGGTGGCAGCGGCCAGGCGGCTCAGACGGGTCTCGTCCGTTTGGGTGGCGAGGTTCATGGGCTGGCCGCAGTTGAAGCAGAAGCGGGCGTTAGCAGGGTTGACCGTTTGGCAATGAGGGCAGGTCATCATCAGGCGGGGAATTTATCCAAACAGCATCCGGTGCGTGGCGCGCATGCAGGCGTTCTGCACCACTTGCAGCCCGGCGGCCTCGGCCCTGGCGGCAGCTTCGGGGTTGGATATGCCTTCCTGCATCCACACCACTCTGGCCCCGATTTTGATAGCCTGATCCACAAACGGCGGCACGTCTTCGGATTTACGGAAGAGCTGCACCACGTCCACTTTGCCGGGGATGGAGAGCAGATCGGGGTAGGCTTTCTCGCCAAAGATTTCCGTGGCTTTGGGGTTCACCGGGATGATCTTGTAGCCCTTGTCTTTGAGGTAAGACACGATCCAGTAGCTGTCTTTTTCATCGCTGGCCGACAACCCCACGCTGGCGATGACGTGGACGGATTGCAGAATGGCTTTGATCGTCTGAAGTTCGGGTGGCAGTTCCATGATTAGCCTCGCTTGAGCTGAAGTGGTAACGTCACCTGAAAACAGGTGTTGCCCGGTTTCGAGGTGACCCGAATCTGGCCGTAATGTTTGTGAATGATGTTGTAGGCGATGTGCAGCCCCAGCCCGGTGCCCACGCCCGGCGGCTTGGTGGTGAAGAACGGTTCGAAGATGCGCGGCTGGATGTCGGGTGGGATGCCGGGGCCGGTGTCGGCAATTTCCACGACGACGTTGCCACCGGCGACAAACGTGCCCACCCGGATCTCGCCCGCGCCGCCCATGGCGTCAATGGCGTTATCGAGGATGTTCGTCCACACCTGATTCAATTCGCTGCCGTAGGCCTCGATGCGCGGCAGGTCGGGGGCATAGTGGCGGCTGATGGTCACGCCTTGATCGAGTTTGTGCCGCAGGATGACCAGCGTGTTCTCGATCCCCTCGCGCACGTCGATTTCCTGAATGGGCGCTTGATCCAAATAGGAATAGGCCTTGACCGATTTGACGATCTCGGAGATGCGCTCGGCCCCGGTGTGTAACTCACCCAGCAAGGCTTGCACCGAACCGCCCGCGCCCAACCATTGCAGCACGGCGGCCAGTTGCTCCGGCGAAAAGTCGTCGCCGACCGTTGCCAGCCGCTCGCTGTCCCAGCCCAGCGAAGCCAGCGCAGGTGCAAGGTCCCAGGCCTCGGGCACGCCGCGCTCGTCCAGCCACGTTTCCAGCGCGTGCTCGCGGTCAATGTGCGCCAGCGGGTCGGCGTCGGCGGGGGCGGGCGGGTGTGCGGCCAATTCGGCCAACAACGTGTTCACGATTTGAGTCTGGGTCGGGGTGAGGGCCAACCCGGTCAGTTTGTTGCTGGTCTGTTGCAGTCGGTCGGTCGCCTCGCGCAATTGGGCGGCGCTTCGCCGCACGGCCGCTGCCGGGTTGTTGAGTTCGTGAGCCAGCCCCGCCGCCAGGGTGCCCAGCGCGGCCATCTTTTCGCTCTGCCGCAGCAGCGCTTCGTTCTGCCGCAGGCGCGCGCTCACCGTGTGCAGAATGGTGAGCGCCGCCGAAGTGCTGGACGACACGAGCTGGTGAAAGGCATCGGCGTGCACCATGAGCACGCGGCTGTCACGCAGGGCGCGCACCGTGGCGGAGCGGGGCGCGTGATCCAGCAGCGACATTTCGCCGATGAACTCGCCCGGCTCACGCACGGCAATCACGATGTCGCTGCGGTCGGAGCGTTTGATGATTTCAAACTCGCCATCCAGCACCACGTACATCGAGTCGCCGCGGTCGCCTTCTTCCATGAGCAGGCTGCCCGCGGCCACTTCCATCGGGCGGGCCTGTTCGGCCAGCCAGTCAAGGTCGGCCTGGGGCAATTCCGCAAACAGGGGCAGCCGCCGCAGAAACTCCGCGTTCATTGGGGGCGTTATAGTGTTTTGAGGTATTGCCGGATCATGGCAACGGCCACGCCGCCTTCGCCGGCGGCCGAGGCCACGCGGTGGTTGGTGCCAAAGCGCACGTCGCCCGCGGCGAAGATTCCGGGCACACTGGTCTCCAGCAGCAGCGGGTCGCGCGGCAGAGGCCAGCCTGCGGGCCGTTTGCCATCGCGCAGCAGGTCGAGGCCGGTGAGCACGTAGCCCTTGGGTTCGCACAACACCACATCCGCCACGAGGGCGCTTTGCGGCCGCACGCCGATGAACACAAACAGCGCCGCCGCCGGCAGCGTTTGCTCCTGCCCGGTGACTGTGTTTTTGATCACCACCGCTTCCAGCTTGTCCGTGCCTTTCGCCTCGATCAGATCGGTGTCCAGCAGGATTTCGATCTTCTCGTTTTGTTTCAGCGCGTCGAGCAGGTACTGCGAGGCGGTGGCCTGCGGGCCGCGAATGAGCATGGTGACTTTGCGGGCGAAGCGGCTGAGGAACATGGCCCCTTGCCCGGCAGAGTTTGCGCCGCCCACCACGGCCACATCCTGATCCTGATAGAAGTGCGCCTCGGTGTGGGCTGCGGCGTAGTAAATTCCGCGCCCGGTCAGTTCGGCTGCGCCGGGCATGGTCAGGGTGTGGAACGACGCGCCGCACGCCAGCAGCACGGCGTGGCACGACACTTCGGAGCCGTCGGCGAAGGCGACCACGCGATAGGGATCCTGCAGTCGCACTTTGGTGGCCGTTTGGGCCGAGATGATTTCAGCGCCGAGACGTTTAGCTTGCGCCATGGCGCGGCGGGTGAGGTCGCCGCCGGAGATGCCGTTGGGGAAGCCGAGGTAGTTTTCGATCTTGGGACTGCTGCCCGCTTGTCCGCCCGGCGCTTGCCGTTCGACCAGCAGGACACTTAACCCCTCGGAACTGGCATACACGGCCCCGGCCAGCCCCGCCGGGCCGCCGCCGATGATGACCACGTCGTAAAACGGCAGGGCCGCTTTGGTCGCCAGCCCGGCCTTCTCAGCCAGCGCCCGGATGCCGGGCTGAACCAGCGCCGAGCCGTCGGGAAAGAACACCACCGGAATTTTGAGCGCCCCGCCGCCCTGCGCTTCGGCAAGTGCGCGCGCTTTGGGGTCGGCCTCCACGTCCAACCACTGGTAGGGAATCTGGTGCCGCACCAAAAAGTCTTTGAGGGTGTGCGACTCGGGCGACCACAGCGTGCCCGCGATGCGGATGCCGTCGTAGGGCAGGCGGACGTTGGCTTTCCAGTCCGTCAGCAAATCGTCGATCACCGGATAGAGATTCTCCTCCGGTGGATCCCACGGCTTCATGAGGTAGTGGTCGAGGGCCACTTTATTGATGGAGTTGATGGCGGCTTCGGTGTCGGCGTAGGCCGTGAGCAGCACTTTGCGCGCTTCGGGGAAGATGGCGCGAGCCTGTTCCAGAAACTGCACGCCGGTCATCTGCGGCATGCGCTGGTCCACGCAGAACAGGGCCACGACGCCGTTGCGCTGCTCGAGCTGCCGGACGTAATCCAGCGCGGCGGTAGCCAGGTTCACTTTGGTGATCTGGTAATCGCGGCCATAGTGGCGGCGCATGTCGCGCTCGACGGCGTTGAGCACTACGGGGTCATCGTCCACTACAAGGATTACAGGTTTGCTCATATGCAGAGTCCTCACTGGAACGGGGTGGAATGCCGCAAGTTGGCGGGATCAAAAAACGGACTGGATTGCTCCACATTTTACCCCCTCCGGCGGAAAGTTACCGTCACCCGTGCGTACCGGGTGGGGCGAGGGGGCAGGCGGGCATCAAGCACAAGGCACAAGGCACAAGGCACAAGGCCCGCCGCTACGGTTTGAGGTCGGTGTGCACGAGGTGCATAGTGTGCGCCGGCAACGCCTGCAGCCCCCGCCGGAGGAAGGTGGGGTACAGCGGCAATTCGTCCAACGTGGCGAGCGGGTGCCATTGGAAGATCAGCGGCTTGCCGTCTTCGACGCCGGGGAAGGTGCCGCGCCGGTACGCGGGCGAGTCCGGCGCCAGGGTCATGAGGAAGTAAAAGGCCAGTTCGTGGTGGCGCATGCCCTCGTGATCAAAGAAATTCTCGACCACGTAAACCAGCCAATCCACGTTGACGGATTCGCCCATCTCTTCCAGCATTTCGCGGCGCAGCGTGTCGGCGGCAGGCTCCAGCAGTTCGCCCGTGCCGCCGGGCAGCGACCAGTAGTCGTCCGTTTCCAAACGGTGCAGCAGCACCCGGTCGTTATGCAACGCAATGCCCACGATGCGGAATTTGAAGCGGGTGTTGTCGGCGGTGATGGTGATCATTCTGGCTCGCTTTCCTAAATCCCACGAAGGGGATAGAATCATCGGTAATGGCAAAGTATGAAAACAATTACAATTCCGGCGCGAGCCAAGACCCTTAATGACCTGCTAAAGAAAGCGCGTACTGCCAATGTGCTGCTGCGCTCCGAAAACGGGGAGCAGTTTGTGTTGGCGAAAGTTTCCTCCGTGCTGTCCTTTTATGTTGGCGATAGCGACGACTTTGACGAAGAAATCAAAACGACGCGCGCCAACAAAAAGCTGATGAAGTTTTTGGACCAGCGCGGTGAACAAGCAAGGAGGGGGAAATTGATTCCAATGGCAGAAGTGGAGAAGCGGCTGGGCCTCAAGAAACGCAATGGAAGGAGATAATTAACATGAAATGCGTTTTTTGCGGCGGCAAAGCTGAAATGCAAAATGTGACGTTTATCCACGATGAAAACAATGACTATCTTTTCATCGAGAACGTGCCTGCGGAGGTCTGCTTGCAGTGCGGCGAGAAAACGTATTCACCCGCAGTGACCGATGACTTGCTCCGGCTGGCGAAGAGAAAACTTCAACCAGCCAAAATGGTTGAAGTGCCCGTGTTTGATTACGCGCACCAAGCGTGACGGATCGACGTGCACGGCGTTGGATGGTTTGAGCATCATACAAACTCCACTCCGCGCACGTTCCCCAGCCTCTTCTTCATCACCGCAATCGCCTCGGCGTTGTCGTCAATCAAAATAAACTTGCGCCCCAACTCGGCGGCGGCTGCGCCCGTGGCGCCGCTCCCGGCAAAAAAATCCAGCACCGTGTCACCGGGATTCGACGAGGCGTCGATGATCCGTTTGAGGATGCCGAGCGGCTTCTGCGTGGGGTAGCCGGTCTTCTCTTGCCCGGTGGGGCTGACGACGGTGTGCCACCACACGTCGGTGGGCGTTTTGCCCCGCGCTGCCTTCTCCGGGCCTACCAGGCCCGGGGCCATGTAAGGGATGCGGTCGAGCTGGTCGTAATTGAAAACGTAGTTGCCGGGGTCCTTGGCGTACCACAGGATGTTGTCGTGCTTGGCGGGCCACTTCCTTTTCGTGCGCGCGCCGTAATCGTAGGCCCAGATGATTTCGTTGAGGAAGCACTCGCGGCCAAAGATTTCGTCGAGCAGTATTTTGCAGTAGTGGACTTCGCGGTAGTCGATATGAAAGTACAGCGAGCCGTTGGCGGTGAGCAGGCGGCGGGCTTCGCGCAGGCGCGGCTCGAGGAACGCAAGGTAATCGTCGAAGCGGTCGGCGTAGGCGCGGGAGCCGAGGGCGGTGGTTTTGTAGCGTTGGCCGTTGAAGCCGGTGCGGTCGCCCGCCGCATCGCGCACGGTTTTGAGTTGCGTGCGCGTTTGCCTTTTGCCGGTGTTGAAGGGCGGGTCAATGTAAATCAGCTCGACCGACTCGGAGGGGAGTGATTGCAGGATGGGCAGGTTGTCGCCGAAGTAAACTTTATTCATCGCCCAATTTCACCGCCAAGACGCAAAGGGCGCAAAGATAATAAAAATTTCTTCGCGTGCTTTGCGCCTTTGCGGTTAAGCTAATTTCAATCTTGCCAGCCTCTCCGCCGCCTGCTCCAGCGTTTCCATCTTCTTACAGAACGCAAACCGCGCATACCCTTTGCCCAGCGCTTTATGCTCCTCGGAATAAAACGCCGACGGCGGAATGGCAGCCACGCCGATGTCGCGGGCGAGGTAACGGCAAAACTCCACATCGTCCGTAAATCCCAGCGGCGCAATGCCGGCCATGATGAAATACGTGCCCGCCGGCGGCGACACTTCGAACCCGGCCTCGCGCAAAATGCCCGCCAGCGTGTCGCGTTTGTGCTGGTAATCGGCGGCCAGGGCGGCGTAATACTCGTCGTCCAGCGACAACGACACCACGGCCGCGGCTTGCATGGGTGTGACCGAGGCAAAGGCCACGAACTGATGCGCCCGCCGGATGGCGGTGGTGAGGTCGGGCGGGGCGATGCACCAGCCGATCTTCCAACCGGTGAAGCTGAAGGTCTTGCCGTGGCTGCTGATGGTGACCGTGCGCTCGGCCATGCCGGGCAGGGTGGCCAGCCGCACGTGGGGCACGCCGTCAAAGGTGATGTGCTCGTACACTTCGTCGCTCAGTGCGATGACGTTCCACTTCCGGCATAGCGCGGCAATGGCCTCCAGTTCGGCGCGGGAGTACACCTTGCCGGTGGGGTTGTGCGGGCTGTTGACGAGGATGAGCCGGGTGCGGGGGCCGAAGGCGGCGGCCAGTTCGCCGGGATCGAAGTGCCAGTCGGGGGCGCGAAGCGGCACGTAGCGCGGCACGCCCCCGGCCATGATCACATCGGGCACGTAGCCGTCGAAAAACGGCTCAAAGATGATCACTTCATCGCCGGGGTTGACGAGGCCGACGATGGTCGAGAACAACCCCTCGGTGGCCCCGCTGACGATGGTCACTTCGGTGTCCGGGTCCGGCGATTGGCCGTAGAAGCGGGCGGCGTGGGCGGCTACCGCGCGCCGCAGATCGGACTCGCCGTTGGACAGGGCGTACTGGTTTTTGCCCGACTCGATGGCAGCGATGGCGGCGCGCTTCACCTCGGCCGGGCCGTCGAAGTCGGGGAAGCCCTGCGAAAGGTTGATGGCGTTGTGCTGCATGGCCAGCGCGGTCATCTCGGCAAAGATGGTGGTGCCGAAGGTGGAGACGCGACGGGCGGGAGTGAAGGGCATGGGGAATGCGGAAGGATGAACGATGAGCGATGAACGATGAATTAACTGCGATCTGTCTTCATCGCTCATCATTCATCGTTCATCGTTTAGTTAATCGCTCCCACGCTTTCACCAGCACTGCCGCGTCCTCTTCCATCAATGGACTTTCGCACAGGATGCGTCCCGCGCATTTGTGAGCGGCCAGCGCGCGGAAGAGGTCTTTATATTTCAGATCGGCCTCGGCGAAGGGCAGGTGTTTCTTCTCGCCCTTCGGGCCGTACTCGATGCCGGAGAGGTGGATGTGCATGCGCTTGAGGGCCGGGGCGCCGAGTTTCTTTTTGAGCGTCTTCAGAATCGCGTCCCATTCGGCGTACGAATTCACCGAGCCGTCGCCGGGGCGGGCGTGCAGGTGGGCAAAATCAATGCACGGCAGCACGCCTTCGATCTCGGCGGACATTTCGAGCGTGTCCTCGAACGAGCCGAGCATGGCGCTCTTGCCCATCGTCTCGGGGCGCAGCGTCACGGGGTTCCCGGCGTCGCGCACCTCTTTCACCAAATCGCGCAGGCGGGGGATGGCCACTTTGAGCACCTCGGCCGGCGGTCGTTGGAAATACGAGCCGGGGTGAAAGATGATGTCGGTGGCCCCGGCCAGGTGGCCGTAGTGGCAGGCGTCCATCAGCCGCTTGCGGCTCTTGGGCCATTCGTCCGCCGTGGCATTCAAATTGAAGAAATAGCTGGCGTGCACGCTCAGCGCCACTTTCGATGCGGCGGCCTGTGCTCTGATCGCCACGCAGGTGGCCTCGGTGACGTTCACACCCCGCACCCAGCCGAGTTCGAACGCAAACAAGCCTAACTCCGCCGAACGCAGAACCGAGCCGACGGAGCCGCCGGGCTTCTTGGGAGTGGAAATGGGGGAGCCGACGGTGCCGAAGGTGAAAGAGGAGTTGGGCATGTTTGGATTTCGGAAGTCAGACGGATGAAGGATGAAAATTAGCCGGCACGGATGATGGCCGGCGAGGGAGCGATACAACTGTCGAGGGGTTAGATGACTCCAAGTTCGCGAAGCGCAAGTACCGAAGCCACTGGGCCGGAGCCGGACTCAGGCCACAGCCAGTTCAAGCGCAGAAAGAATCCGGGGACGGCAACGGAATTGATTTGGTTGTTCAACGGATCGATCTCGACCAGCCGGTCGTCGCGTTGCTGATAGAAGCGGCTTCCCAACGGGCCGTAGGGATCGATCAACCACAGTTCGCGCAGACCGGCCTGCTCGTATACTTCGCGCTTACGTCCCCGGTCATAGCGGGCGGTGCCGGCCGAGAGAAATTCCGCCACCAAATCCGGCGTGCCGCGCACTTCTTTTTCGGTGACGATGCTTTTGTGTTCGGCGGCGATGAACATAACGTCCGGCGAAAAGATTTGTTCCGGCGCGAGGCGAATCGGCGCATTGGGGCCGAGGACGATGCCCAGTTCCTTGACTTCGACGAAAAAGCCCAGCACTTTCAGAAGAAAGAGTTGCTGTGTTTCGTGAAGAACCGTCGCCGGTGAACTCATAATCATCACTCCATCAATTAACTCGGCCTTTGGTTTGTCGGGGGCGAGTTCCATGAAGTCGTCTGCGGATAGACGGTCACGATCTTCGACGCGGGGAGCGGGTTGTGCAACGGCCATAGCTACCTCCGGAAGTATTCTAGCACACCACAGTGAGCCTTCCGGCGGCCGGATGACTGGCTGGAACTACCCGAAACCTCGCGAGGGCTGCGACTTGTAATGGACTTCGCCGAGGGAGCGCAGCCGCTCGGCTGCCGCTTCGGGCGTGAGGTCGCGCTGCGGCATGGCCAGCATTTCGTAGCCGACCATGAATTTTTTGACCGCCGCCGAGCGGAGCAGCGGCGGGTAGAAGTGGGCGTGCAAGTGGCTCTCCGTGTGGGGCCGGCCGTCGGGGCGTTCGGCGCGGTGCGGCGAGACGAGCACCCATTCGCAGGTGAGGGGGTTGAAGCGACGGTGAGGGCGGTTGGGTAGCATGGCGAGAGGTCAGGCTCTACAGTTTTTCAAAGGCGTAAAGCACTTGCTTGTCGAGTTGCCGGACGCGAGGGGCGAAAGTCTGCTCGTCGTTTAGCTCGCTGCCGGAGTGGTAGCCCAACGGTTCGCTTCACCCGCTCGGCGGTGAAGTCAAGACTCTTTTGCGGCCAAGACTCGCTGGAAGTAAATGAACCTTCTCAGGGGCGTGGCGACAATATCCGTTTTCGCGGAGCGGACTTCCTATCCGTTGGAAAACTGGTTCTGAAATGGCGGTCCGAATCGATTTACGGTTCGCGCCGCAGTTGCACTGCGGGCGCGGCGGCACGCTTCGCGAACTGCCGCCGAAACGTAAATCAAAAAGGAAACCGCTCTAAAATCTTGCCCGACTTTCTCGAATGGCTTCGAGGATATCGAGTTTAGTTATCGGAAGCTTGATGCTTCGCACATCAAAAGGCGACATTCTGAGCGATTGCTCTGGGCGAATTATGAACACGCGCCCGTCTCTGCTTCTAAGTTTGACTTGCCCCTCACTCAAGGCTCTCTCCAACAAAGCGGAAAGCCGTTCCCGGGCTTCGGCATAAGAGTAAACCATCATGGCTCCACCTCAATGACTTGAATACCTTCGCGTTTTGCGATGTCGATCAGATTCTTATCCAGCGAGATTAGCGGCAGGCTATGTTCGATGGCGCATTGAAGGATATATGCGTCATAGGCGTAAATATTGAACTTGCCTGCTAACCGCACCGCATCTTTTAGATTAATCTCGACAATCTCTAGCGAAATTTCTTGATAAACGTCAATAGCTTCAAGCGCCTGCTCAAGATTGATCCGAGACCGCTTGAGCATCGCTGAAAAAGCGTTGCCGACTTCCCAATCAATTGATGGGGGCGCAACGATGGTTGCGTCTTTCGTTAGCTCAATCAACTTGGCTTTGTCGGCTTCGCCGGCGATTACCGCAATCACGGCTGAGGTGTCAACTACGATTCTCATTGGTGGCAGACTGTCTCCCGCTTCAATTTTAACACACAGTTACTTTCGTGCCCCCAACGGTTGGCTTCGCCCGCGCGGCGGTGAACTGAAGACTCCTTGGCGGGGATGACTGGCTGGAACTACCCGAAACCCCGCGAGGGCTGCGACCTGTAATGGACTTCGCCGAGGGAGCGCAATCGCTCGGCTGCCGCTTCGGGCGTGAGGTCGCGCTGGGGCATGGCCAGCATTTCGTAGCCGACCATGAATTTGTTGACGGCCGCCGAGCGGAGCAGCGGCGGGTAGAAGTGGGCGTGCAAGTGGGACTCCGTGTGGGGCCGGCCGTCGGTGGGGGCCTGGTGAAAGCCCATCGAGTACGGCGCGCACATTGCCGGGGCACAGGTAGCAGGCCGGATCGTAGGCGGGCAGGGATTCGGCGGGCGCTTTTTCGACCTGCCCAAGCCACGGGCGTTCGGCGCGGTGCGGCGAGACGAGCACCCATTCGCGGGTGAGGGCGTTGAAGCGGCGGTGAGGGCGGTTGGGTAGCATGTCGACCTGTAACATAATATGGGGAGCTAATGGGCTTGTCAAGAAATCGGCTTTTTCCCTAATCTGGCGCGATTGTCGGATTTGCTTTATGCAAACTAATCACTATAATCTTGGTGGGGCGGCTACACTGTAGCGGCGCTCACTTGGGATCAAAAAGATGGATACAGCCGAACTCGCCAGACTCCAAATGATTACCACCGTCATCGTCATGGTGGCCAATGTAATTCTAGTTTTGCTGACTGCATCGTATGTTTATTTGACACGCGAAATGGTTATTGAGATGAGATCAACTCGCGACCCTTCTGTCTTTGTGGATATGGAGTTTCCGGAACAGCGAGGCCGGATCATCATTGGCAACTCAGGCCAATCAGCAGCAAAGAACGTCAAGTTCAAGGTGCAAGACGAAATTCCTTGGAGAGGGAAGGATAATCACGCCGTTGGATTCGATGCAATAAAGGCTATTACCGACGGCCTCTTGTATCTACCGCCTGGCCGCACATTCAAATACTATGCAGGCATCCCTGACTGGAAGAAGGTCGAAGGTCAGACTTGCTTGCTGAAGGTTCAGGTCGAGTACGAAGGCGAAAACAGCAAGAAAAGGATCAAACGAGAATATGTAATCGACTTCGCCCAGTTTGAAAATGTGCTTTTCGAGTCATTCAGAGATCCAAACCGAGAAGTAGCGGAGGCCATTCGTGATGCCGAGCGATCACGCCAATCACATGACGCAAGCAGGTCGTCGTCATATCCGGAGTTCGTTAGCAAGAAACCATGTCCTACGTGTGCAGAAATGATACCCAGAGCCGCCAAGAAATGTTCACACTGTGGGGAGCTCATCGATTCTGAAAAAAGCATAGGTAAGAATGAACCGGAGAACACCGCCTAACCGTTCGCCGCAGCGGACGCGGCTTACGCCGCGAGGGTACTGGCCGGTTTCATTCGCAGGCATTTGGGTCAGCTACCGCTCGGGACTATCATCGCCGCGCCGCTGATCTCAACCGTTGGGTGGGCTTAGGCAAAATCAATTTCACTACCGCAATTTGCTTTGGTAATTCTGTAAAACATGAGCAAGCAAGCCGATCCTTCAGGTTTAGACATCAAGGAATTAAAGCGATTTGTCAGCCAGTTAAGGCAAAGCACCAAGGAGCTAAACCGATTGGTCAGCCAGTTAACACAAAGCGCCATTGCACAAGGCGTGATTGACCCCCGAGGCAAAACACCTGAACAAATAGTAAAAGAAGCCTACGACTTCTACACGAATCCACTTTACGAATTTAGTCCGATTACTGATCACACTGTTGTCATTTTGAAACAAGCTCGACTTTTCAAAAGAGCGGGTGACAAGGAATTGGCCTGTCTATTCTACGCTCTTTGGTTAGAACATACGCTCAATAAGTTGATTTCAATGCTGGCGAACAAGAAAAAAATGCCTGAGAGCCTGTTTGAAAAATCGGTTCAGCCCTTGACAGGTTCAGGTAAACTTGGGGGCATGAACCGACAAGCCTACGACACTGATCTGACTGATGCACACTGGGAAAAAATAGAACCGTTCCTACCGCCGCCATCGCGGCGC
>JACRBQ010000100.1 GCA_016213135.1 Chloroflexota bacterium
CTGGACACCGATTGAACTATTCAATTTCAGAGTTCCACCGCCACGTTGGGAACTGCCCAGACAGCGCGGTAGACCTTCGACGGCCATGCTTCAACTGGCTCAACAATGGGCAAGTTGACCACGTTTAAGTGTGGTGCTACCCCCAATAGTATTCGCCCCCCGCCGCTGCACGCGCACCACCTGCGCCCCTTGCGCGAGTTTGGCTACGCGCCGGGGCAGAACAGCAACTATCTGCAAGCCAACGAACTCGACAACCTGATCACCCTGTGCCCCTCGTGCCACCGCCGGGTCGAGTCGGCGCAGCGCACACGCTCGGCCCTCAGCGGGCTGGCGCACGCGTTGGGCAACATCGCCCCGCTGTACCTCATGTGCGACCCGCGCGACATTGCCACTGTCGTTTCGAGTAAAATTATTTGACCATTTTTAATTTCCGCCCCACTTGCACATCTAAATCGTCGAGATTTTGTGAGTGATGCCCCACTTTCTGTTTCGCGTATCAAACGACGTAAGTTCAATTGGGGGAAATTTCCAAAAAAGCGTTTATTTCAAGCCTGATGGGGCAATAATTCAACTTTGACCCTAAAAATTTACTCGAAACGCGAGTTGCCACGCTGGCCGAAAGCCGCTCCAAAGAAACCGGCAGCCCCACCATCACCCTCTACGATCAGATCCCCGAAGGCATTGGCCTCAGCGGGCGGCTGTACGAGTTGCACGCCGAACTGCTGCGCGGCGCGGCGGAGTTGGCGCGCGGCTGCCCCTGCGCCGATGGCTGCCCGGCCTGCGTTGGCCCGGTGAGCGTGAACGGCGAAGAAACCAAAGCCCTCACGGCCCGTCTCACGCAAGCGCTCACGCGTCAGTTGTAGCGCGCCGACGTTCCCCTGTTTGCCCAATCGAATATGTGAGTTCAATTAATCTTGGACAAGTATGACAAAAATCACTTGACCATGCAGAATATTAGTTGTATAAGTCAGCACAATCACTTAGATTTAAGTAGTATTAATGGATTATGAGTAGTTTGGTTGCCAGTTTTTTGGTGCTTCCTATGTCAGAAACGAAAGAATGGCTGTCTCTCAAGCAAGCTTCCGACCGGCTGGGCGTCCATCCCACCACCCTGCGGCGATGGGCCGACAATGGCGAGATTCCCGTCATGCTCACTCCCGGCGGCCACCGGCGCTTTGCTTCTGTGGATGTTGAGCGGTTTGCGGAGGAGCATCGGCGGCTGCGAATGATGGTCGGTTTGGAGCAAATGTGGGCAGAACATGCCATCAAGAAAACGCGCCAGGAAATAGTCAGCCATCAGGGCGCGCACTGGTTGGCGCTCTTCAGCGAAGACGACCGTGAGCACAAACGACAGATGGGGCGAAAGTTGATGGGCCTGATGCTTCAGTACATTTCGTCAAACGACGGCGGCGGCGACATCCTTGAAGAGGCTCGCGCGGTCGGACGCGCGCACGCCGAGAACGCGTTGAGCGTCGGGATGCCGCTGGTGGATGCGATTCAAGCCATGCTGTTTTTTCGCGACACGATGGTGGAGGTTGCCATTCAACTGCCGGAAGTTGCCCATCTGCGCCCGGAAGCCAACACGCGGCTGCTGCGCCGGATCAACGCCCTCCTCAACGCCGTTCAACTGGCCATGGCCGAAACTTTCGACGAAGCCAGAAAATAGCGCCGGATTGCTCTCATGCACATTCTCTGTCTTGGCCTAAACCACGTCACCGCCCCCATAGTGCTCCGCGAACGCCTCACCTTTCCGGCGCCGGCCCTCAAAGCGGCTCTGGCCCGTTTTGGCTGCGGGCGATACTCCCGCCCCGGGAGCATCACCGAGTTTGCCATCCTTTCCACCTGCAATCGGCTCGAACTATACGGGCTGCTGCAGAATGACTCGCCTGACCCCGGCGATTCCTTCGCCGCCCTCGTCGATTTTCTTGTCGAGACGCGAGGCGTTTCAGCAATTGAATTTGAGCCCCATCTATATCGGTATGTTGGAGCGCAGGCGGTCGAGCATCTCTGCAACGTGGCCGCCGGACTCGACTCGATGATATTAGGCGAGCCGCAAATTTTGGGCCAGGTGGCCGATGCCTACGAGGCCGCCCTCACTACCGGCGCCGCCGGGCAGGTGTTGTCGGCGCTGTTTCGCACGGCCATCCGTGCCGGCAAGCGCGCCCGCACCGAAACCGGCATCAGCCGCAACCCGGCCAGCGTCAGTTCCGTGGCCGTGCGCCTTGCCGAGCAGAGCATAGGCGAGCTGGCCTCGCGACGCGTGCTGGTCATCGGCGCAGGCGAAATGGGCGAACTGGCCGTCGAAGCGTTGCGCGCCCGGGGCGTCCGTCAGGTCACGGTGGTCAACCGCACCTACCAGCGCGCCGTCGAACTTGCCGGACGATGGGACGGCGAGGCATTGAGTTTCGAGTATCTGCCTCAAGCCATGCACGCCGCCGATATTGTAATCTCCTCTACGGGCGCGCCACACATCATCATCGGCGCAGAGCTGGCGCGCCAGGCCATGGCTGATCGCGCCCGGCCGCTGGCGGTGATTGACATCGCCATGCCTCGCGACGTCGACCCGGCTGTGGGCGATATTCCCGGCGTCCATTTATACGATCTCGATCACCTGCGCACTCGCCTCGAAGGCGCCATTGCCGAACGCCACAGCGAAGTGCCCCGCGTGGAGGCCATTGTAGCCGAGGAGGTGTCGGGGTTTGACGCGTGGCTGCGCGGGGTGGATATCCTGCCCGTGATCGCCGACCTGCGCGTGAACGCCGAGCGCATCCGCCGGCGCGAACTCGAGCGCGCGTTGCAGTATTTGCCCGATCTCGATCCCGAAACGCGCCGGCGCCTCGAGCGGTTCTCTGAGTCGTTAGTCAATAAACTGCTCCATGAACCCACCCGCCAATTGCGCGCCGAATCCGGCGACGGCGGCGCCGCACAATACGCCCAAACCGTACGGCGCCTCTTCGGGCTGGCCGTGGAGCCGATACGAAACATGACTTTGGAAGATACAGAATGATGGAATCACCGGCGGCCCGCCCCATCACCCTGGGCACGCGCCCCTCGCCGCTCGCCCGTTGGCAGACCGACTGGGTGCTATCCCGACTTCGCGCCGCCCGGCCCGATCTCGACCTCGGCGTGAAACGCTTTACCACTTCGGGTGATCGTATTCTCGATAAGCCCCTGCCCGAGATCGGCGGCAAGGGGCTTTTCACCGAAGAACTCGAAAACGCCCTGCGCTCCGGCGAGATTGATCTCGCCGTTCATTCGCTGAAAGACTTGCCCATTGACGACAGCCCCGGTCTCACTATTGGCGGAATTTGTGTGCGCGAAGATGCCCGCGACGTGCTGATCTCCCCGGGCGGGTGGACTCTGGCCGCATTTCCAGCCGCCGCGCGCGTGGGCACCTCCAGCCTGCGCCGGGCCTCGCAACTGCTCGCCGCCCGCCCCGACCTCACGCTGCTTCCCCTGCGCGGCAACGTAGACACGCGCATTCGCAAAGCCATGAACGGCGACTACGATGCCATTGTGTTGGCGGCTGCGGGCGTCCTGCGCCTGGGCCTCAGCCAACATATCTCCGAGTATCTATCCTACGACGTGATGTTGCCCGCGCCGGGGCAAGGTGCGCTGGCCGTGCAGTGCCGCGCCGACGATGCCGCTGCGCTCGCCCTGCTTGCGCGGCTGGACCACGCGCCCACCCGCGCGGCCGTCAGCGCCGAACGCGCCTTCCTCAGCGGCCTCGGCGGCGGATGTTCTGCCCCCGTCGCGGCTTACGCCCACTTCCCACGTCGCACTTCCCACTCCGCACTTGCAATGACCGGCCTCGTTGCCTCCCGCGATGGCCGCCGCGTCATCCGCGTCACCGGTGAAGGCGCCGATCCCAAAACCCTCGGCGCTGAACTCGCCAAACAAGCCCTCGGGCAAGGCGCCGGAGGAATTTTGCAATGACGCCTCCTTCGACTTTGCTCAGGACAAGTCTCACCGGCAAACGCATTGTGGTCACGCGCCCGCGTGCGCAAGCTTCCGCCCTGTGCGGCAAAATTGCCGCCCTGGGCGCAGAGCCGATTCTCTTTCCCACCATCGAAATCGCGCCGGTGGACGACTACACCGCGCTCGACAACGCCATCCGACTGCTCGCGCAATACCACTGGATCATCTTCACCAGCGTCAACGGTGTGGCCGCGTTTTGGAATCGGTTAGACCTGTTAGGTCTCAAAGACCTAACAGGTCTGTCCAGTCGAGTCGCCGCCATCGGCCCGGCTACGGCACGGGCACTGGCGAGCCATGGCGTGCAAGCTCACCTCATCCCCGATGAATACGTGGCCGAGGCCATCCTTGAAAAAATCGGCGACGTGGCCGGGCAATGGATACTCCTCCCCCGGGCCGACCTGGCCCGTGAAGCGTTGGCCGTGGAACTGGCGAACCGGGGCGCCATCGTCCACGAGATTGCCGCCTACCGCACCCTGCCCGCCGCCCCGGACCCCAACGGCCTCGCCCAACTACGGCGCGGCGTGGACGCCGTCACTTTCACCAGCGCGTCTACCGTGCGCAACTTCGTCGCGCTGGTAGGGCAATCTGCAATCTGCAATCTGCAATCTGCAATTGCCTGCATCGGCCCCATCACCGCCCAGACCGCGCGCGACCTCGGGCTACCGGTCAACGTCATGGCGGCTGAATACACTACCGACGGCCTCATCGCCGCCCTCGCCAACCACTTTGCCAAAATCGGAGAAACGCCACGATGATCGCCCGTTCATCAATCATCATTCATCATTCATCATTCCCCTCCGCCCGCCCGCGCCGCCTGCGACTCAACCCGACCATTCGAGCCATGGTGCGCGAGACGCAACTCGCGCCGGACGATTTCATTTACCCGCTGTTCGTCACGCACGGCCACAGCGTCAAAAACGAAATCGGTTCCATGCCGGGTGTGTTCCAGTGGTCGCCGGATTTGCTGGCGCGCGAAGCCGAGTCAATCGCCGCGCTCGGCATCCCGGCAGTGCTGCTCTTCGGCCTCCCGGCCGAGAAAAACCCCATCGGGTTGGAGAACTTCGCGCCGGACGGCATCGTTCAGCAGGCGGCGCGCGTCATCAAAGACGCCGTGCCACAGATGATCGTCGTGACCGACGTATGCCTGTGCGAATACACCGACCACGGCCACTGCGGCATTCCGAACACGGGGGATGGAAGCCGCCCGCATCCGCACCTGCCCGAAGGCTACGTCCTCAACGATGAGACGCTCGATGTGCTGGTGAAGGTGGCAGTGTCCCACGCCGAGGCCGGGGCCGACCTTGTGGCCCCGTCGGGGATGATGGACGGGATGGTGACCGCCATCCGCGCCGGACTCGACGCCGCCGGGTTCGAGCATCTGCCCATCCTTTCGTATTCGACCAAATACGCCTCGGGCTTCTACGGCCCGTTCCGCGAGGCGGCGCAGGGCGCGCCCAAGTTCGGCGACCGCAAAACTCACCAGATGGACCCGGCCAATGCCCGCGAGGCCCTGCGCGAAACTGCCCTCGACGTGGCCGAGGGCGCAGACATGCTCATGGTCAAACCGGCCCTGCCGTATCTCGACATCATCCGCCAGACCCGCGATCAATTTCCCGAACTGCCGCTGGCCGCGTACAACGTCAGCGGCGAATACGCAATGGTCAAAGCCGCCGCCGCGAACGGCTGGGTGGACGAAGAGCGCGTGACGCTCGAACTGCTCACCGGCATCAAACGCGCCGGGGCCGATCTCATCATCACCTATCATGCAAAGGACGCTGCTCGATGGTTGAAATAACCCCCGCCCCCGGCCCCTCCCCCGTCGATTGTAAGGGCGTTCAATTGAACACCCCAACCGACAGGAGAGGGGGGCTTGCTCCCCGCGCCGCCGCCGAGCGGCAACTGCACAACCGGCATATGCTCGAGGCCGACTTCGATCTCGCGCCGTTCACCATCGCCTGGGAGGTCACCCGCGCCTGCGCCTTTGCCTGCGTGCACTGCCGCGCCGACGCCCAACACACCCGCGACCCGAATGAACTGACGACCGAAGAAGGTTTCCGCTTGCTCGACCGCTTCAAGGAATTCGGCAGCCCCATCGTGGTGTTCACCGGCGGCGACCCGATGATGCGCCGCGACTTGTTTGATCTGATTCGGCACGCCACCGCTCTCGGCTTGCGCGCCTCGCTCACCCCCACTGCCACCGCCCTGCCCACCGTCGAACGGCTCAAGGAGGCAATGGATGCCGGCGTCCGCCGCATTGCCCTCAGCCTTGACGCGCCCTCACCCGAAGTGCACGACGCCTTCCGGCAAGTGCCCGGCTCGTGGGAACGCACGATGGCGATTCTCCGCAATGCGCAAGCCGTTGGCCTGAGCGCGCAGATCAACACCACCGTCACCCGGCACAACGTTCATCTTCTATCGGAGATGGTGAAGTTCGTGGAAGAAGTCGGCGCGGTGCAGTGGAGCGTGTTCTTCCTCGTCCCCACCGGGCGCGGCCAGATCGCCGACATGATCTCGCCCGAAGAGCACGAGCGAGTCTTTCACTGGCTGTTTGATCTCTCTCAGCGCGGCGCGTTCGACATCAAGGCCACCGCCGCGCCCATGTACCGGCGGGTGGCAATTGAACGGCGAAAAGCCCTCACCCCTCACCCCCATCCCCTCCCCCCTCTCCCCATGGGAGAGGGGGGAGGGGTGGCGCGCAGCGCCGGGGAGGGGGGTGAGGGCTTCTTTCAGGGCGCCGGTTTCCAATATGCCGACGGCCTCAACCGCCCGGTCAAAGGCGTCAACGACGGGCGCGGCTTTTTGTTCATCTCGCATCTCGGCGAGATCATGCCCTCCGGTTTCCTGCCCGTCTCGGCCGGCAACGTGCGCACCGCCGACGTGGTGGATGTGTACCGCAATCACCCGATGTTCAAGGCCCTGCGGGACCCGGATCAACTCAAAGGCAAATGCCGCGTGTGCGACTATCGCGTGGTGTGCGGCGGTCAGCGCGGGCGGGCCTTTGCCATCACCGGCGACTATCTCGAAACCGATCCGGCCTGCGCCTACCAGCCAAACTGACTCACTGCTCACTGTCCACCGTCCACTACCCACTGCCCACTACTCACCATGCCCGAAGAAACCCCTCGTACTCTCAATCACTTTGCTCTGTTTGCTTTCAAAGAAGCTTATTGGGCGTTGGGCGCAGAAGCCCGAAGCGAATTTCACCGCAACTGGCTGGCCGGGCTGCGCGCCGCGGCGCAAACGGCGCACGTGTATCAGCCCACCGAAAGCGGCGTTGACTTGATTGTGTGGAGCGCCCTGACCGCCGACGACAAAAACGATCCGGCCCGCTTCTTCGAATGCCATGCGAAGGCAAACAATCCCTACCGCCAATACCTCCAGCCGGTGCGGTCGCTTTGGGGTTTCACCCGGCCATCGCAATATACCAAGACGCGCTCAACTCAGGAGATCGATCCATTTGCCGAAACCCGAAAGCGCTATCTCGTCATCTATCCCTTCGTCAAAACCACCGACTGGTATTTGATGAGCCGCGACGCCCGCCAGGGAATGATGAACGAGCACATCCGCCTCGGCAAGCAATACGAAGAC
The DNA here is from genome assembly GCA_016213135.1 of Chloroflexota bacterium. GTDB lineage: Bacteria > Chloroflexota > Anaerolineae > Anaerolineales > VGOW01 > VGOW01. The sequence continues at coordinate 7,567 of JACRBQ010000100.1, forward strand.
ATCACCCAACTGCTGCTGTACTCGTTCGGAGTGCAGGATCAGGAATTTGTCGTCGTGTACGAAATGGACGACCTGCCGCGCTTCTCCGATCTGGTGAATGAACTGCGCTCGACCGATGGCCGTCGTTACACACTGCGCGACACCCCCTTGCACGCCGCCATCTATCACTCTGCCGAAGAGACACTCGCCCTATGGAAATGACTGATCGTTTCCTCCGCGCCTGCCGCCGCGAACCGGTGGACCGCACACCCGTCTGGTTCATGCGGCAGGCCGGGCGCTACATGGCCGAATACCGCGCCATCCGCGCCAAACATACTTTGCTGGAGATTTGCTCCCAACCCGACCTCGCCGCCGAAGTGACGCTGCAACCCGTGCGCGCCTTCGGCGTGGACGCCGCCATCCTCTTCGCCGACATTCTCCTGCCCCTGATCCCGATGGGCATTCAACTGGAGTTCGCCGCCGGTGAGGGGCCGGTGATTCACAACCCGATTCGCACCCCCGCCGACGTGGCGGCTCTGCGCCCCGTCGATCCCCGCGAGTCACTCGGCCACGTGCTCGAAGCCGTGCGCCTCGTGCGCCGCGAGCTCGAATATACGGGCGTTCAACCCTCGCACCACCCGCAAGGGCTGGTGTTGAACGCCCCTCCGCTCATCGGTTTCGCGGGCGCGCCGTTCACCCTCGCCAGTTACATCCTTGAAGGCGGCTCTTCGCGCAACTATGTGAAGGCCAAGAGTCTGATGTACCGCGACCCGCAAATGTGGCACGCCCTCATGGGCAAGCTCGCCCGCGTCGTCGCCGATTACCTCGTGGCGCAGGTTGAAGCCGGGGCGCAGGCCGTGCAACTTTTCGATAGCTGGGTCGGCGCGCTCGGCCCGGACGATTACCGTGAATACGTTCTGCCGCATTCGCAACTTATCCTGCGTGAAGTGAGCGCCACCGGCGTGCCCGTCATTCACTTCGGCACCGACACTGCCACGCTCCTGCCATTGATGAAAGAAGCGGGCGGCGATGTGATCGGCCTCGACTGGCGCACGCCGTTGGATTGGGGCTGGGCACGGGTGGGCGCCGACTCGGCCGTGCAAGGGAATCTCGATCCCGTTGCCCTCCTCGCAGAGGCCCCTCGCCCGGAACTTGAACGTCGGGTGCGCGCAATTCTGGATCAGGCTGCCGGCCGCCCGGGCCACATCTTCAACCTGGGCCACGGCATTTTGCCCGGGACGCCGGTGGAGAACGTGAAGGCCGTCGTCGAAATGGTGCATGAGTATTCTGTGCCGGAGGTCGCATGACTCTCAATTGGATCGGCCTGGTGGCCGCCGCGGCCACATTCTTCGGCATCTGGTTCGGGCACGTGGGCGTTCGCAAAATCGAAGCCGCGTCACCCTCCCTTTGGCTGCCGACGGCCATCGCCGTGGCGCTGGGGCTGGCGTTGGAAATCGGCGCGCTGCTCTCCGGCCGCCTGTACCTCTCCGGTGCGCTGGGGATCGTGGGCATGACCGTCCTGTTCGACGCGCTGGAATTCACGCGCCAGCACAACCGCGTCAAACACGGCCACGCCCCCGCCAACCCGAATAACCCGCGCCACGCCCGGCTGCTGGCCGAACACAAATCGGCTAGAACGACCGACTGGCTCAAACGCGAACCCGTCGGGCATCCGGTGGACATGGCCAAGGAAGGCGCGAAATGACTCTCTTCGGTTTGGGGTTGGGCATCGCCACGTTATTCATCATTGGCCTCGGGTTTGTATGGGTGATCCGGGGCGAGTATTACCTGGGCTACCTGTGGTGGCCGTATGTAATGGGCCTCGGAATACTGCTCATCGCCGCGTCGTTGTTCGTGCCGTCGGTGTGGGCGTCGGCGCTGATAGGGGTGGCCGGCGCTTCCATCGTGTGGGGTTCCACCGAACTCAAGGAACAGGCCGTGCGCGGCGAGATCGGCTGGTATCCGTTCAATCCCAACCCCAAACCGCAACCGCCCTTCGCAGAGCAGATCAAGAAATGGCCCGCGCCTCATCTATGATCGGCGTCCTCGTCATGGCCTACGGCGGGCCAAACACTCTGGACGAAGTGGATCCGTATCTGCTGGACGTGCGCGGCTATCGCCCCACTGCGGCGCACATCATGCACGAGGTGCGCGAGCGCTATCGCGCCATCGGCGGGCGCTCGCCCATTCTCGAACGGACGCGGGCGCAGGCTGCCGCCATCGAAGCGGCGCTGAATTCCGACGGGCAGTGTTACAAGGCTTTCATCGGCATGCGCCACTGGCAGCCATTCATCAAGGGCGCGCTGGGTGAAATGGCCGGGCTGGGTATTCACTGCGCCGTGGGCCTGGTGATGGCGCCACACTATTCGCGCATGAGCATCGGCGCATACTTCAAGAAGATTGACGAGGCGCAGTCGCCCGTCGAGGTTGCTCGCATCGAACACTGGCATCTGCTGCCCGGCTATCTTGACGCGCTGGCGGAGCGCGTTCGGACCGCGCTCGAAAGATTCCCCGCCGGTATTCGCGCGGACGCGCCGGTTATCTTCACCGCCCACAGCCTGCCGCAACGGATTCTTGAATGGAACGATCCGTACCCCGACGAACTGCGGGCCACGGTGGCAGCGGTCGTGCAACGACTCTCCTCTCCCGGCGGGAAAGGGGCGGGGGGTGAGGGGGAGCGCTACTTTTTTGCGTTTCAGTCTGCCGCCATGACTCCCGACCCCTGGCTGGGTCCGGATGCCGGTGAAGTGATCGCCCGGCTCGCGCACGAAGGCCACAAACACATCCTTCTCGCGCCCGTCGGTTTCGTGTGCGAACACGTCGAGATTCTGTACGACGTGGACATCGTATTCAAACGCCAGGCCGAGTCGTTGGGGGTGCAACTGGAGCGCATTGACATGCTCAACACCGCGCCGCTGATGATCGCCGGGCTGGCCGGACTGGTGCGGGGGAAGGCAAGGGAAGCAGGTTGGCTATGACTCGAATTGTGATCATCGGTGGGGGCATTGCCGGGCTGGCCGCGGCGCACCGCCTCGCCCCTCACCCCCGGCCCTCACCCCCGGCCCGCCCTCCGGGCGTCCCGACGGAGCTTCCCGTCAGGAGAGGGGAGAGGGAGGTAGTCTTAATCGAAAGCGACTCGCGCCTCGGCGGCAAGATCGTCACCGACCGCGTGGATGGCTTTGTGATCGAGGGCGGGCCGGACACTTTCCTTTCGCTCAAGCCGCGCGGCCTCGGCCTGTGCCGCGAACTGGGGCTTGAAGATCGTCTGCACGGCACGAACGAAAAGATTCGCCGCACCTACGTCATGCGCGGCAACAAACTTTACGAACTGCCCGAGGGCCTCACCGGCCTCATCCCTTCGCGCTTTGGCCCGATGGCCAAGACCGGCCTCATTTCCCCGCCGGGCAAACTTCGCATGGGCCTCGATTACCTCATCCCGCCGCGGTCGGTCAATGGCGATGAGTCGTTGGCTGCATTCGTCGGGCGGCGGTTGGGGCGAGAACTGTATGACCGCCTCATCGAGCCGCTGATGGGCGGCATTTATGCGGGCGACGGCGACCAACTGAGTCTCGCCGCCACCTTTCCGCAACTGCGGCAGACTGAACTCGACCACGGCGGGCTGATCAAAGGGATGCTGGCATCGAAACGGAAGGCCCCTGCGCCTCGCCCGGGCGCGCGCCAATGGGCCGCCTTCCTCACGCTCACCACCGGCCTGGCCGAAATCGTCGAGGCGTTGGCGGGACGGTTGGGCGGCGTAGACGTCCGGTTGGGAAGGCAGGCAACCCGCGTAGAGCCGGCATCACCGGGGTACACGGTCCAATTGGAGAATGGGGAGACGTTGGCGGCAGACGCCGTTATCTTCGCGACTCCCGCGTTTGCCACCGCCGATCTCGTTGCCGATCTTGATCCCGATATGGCAGTGGCCCTGCGTGGCATTCCTTACGTTTCGACAGCCACGGTCTCCGTGGCCTATCCGCTGGCCGATATTCCGCGCCCGCTGGACGGTTACGGCTACATCATCCCCCGGGCCGAGAATCGGCCGATCCTCGCTTGCACATGGACCTCCACAAAATTTCCGCACCGCGCGCCGGAGGGCTTTGGGTTGATCCGCGCCTTCATTGGCCGCGCCGAAACCGTAGAGACGCAGCATGCTGCGTCTCCACTGGATGGCACGGACGACGATTTGCTCGCGCTGGTGCGCGACGAACTGCGGCGCACGATGGGCATCACCGCCCCGCCAGTGTTGCATCGCGTCTTCCGCTGGCCCAAAGCCATGCCGCAATACACCCTCGGCCACCTTGACCGGTTGGCCGCGATTGACAAGCGCCTCGCGGCGCACCCCGGCTTGTTTGTGGCAGGCAACGCCTACCGCGGCATCGGCATTCCCGATTGCATCACCTCCGGCGAAGCGGCGGCAAACCAGGCGCTCACTTACCTCGACACCCTTGCAGAAAGAATTCCAGCATGAACATTCCCCGCTCTCGACAACTTTTCGCCGAAGCCCAGGCGCTCTTTCCCGGCGGCGTCAACTCGCCAGTGCGCGCCTTTCGCGCGGTGGGCGGCCAGCCGCTGTTCATCGAGCGCGGCGAGGGCCCATACCTGTACGACGTAGACGGCAACCGGTTCGTGGACTACGTCCTCTCCTGGGGGCCGCTGATCCTGGGTCACGCCCATCCGCGTGTGGTGGCCGCCATTGCCAAAGCGGCAACGCAGGGCACCAGCTATGGCGCGCCCGGCCCGCTCGAAATCGAACTGGCAAAACTGATCCAGCGGTTCATGCCAAACATTGAGATGATGCGCTTCGTCAACTCGGGCACCGAGGCGACGATGAGCGCCCTGCGATTGGCGCGGGCCTTCACCGGGCGAAACAAGATTGTGAAGTTCGAAGGCTGCTATCACGGCCACGCCGATCTGCTGCTGGTGCAAGCCGGGTCTGGCGTGGCAACGCTTGGCCTGCCTGATTCGCCCGGTGTGCCACCGGCCACCGTAGCTGATACGCTCGTCGCGCCGTTCAACGATCTCGCTGCCGTGCAACGACTCTTTGAAACGTACCCCGGCGAGATCGCAGCGGTCATCGTCGAGCCGGTGGCGGGCAATATGGGCGTCGTGCCCCCGGTAGAAGGCTTCCTCACCGGCTTGCGCGCCATCACGTCGGCGCACGGCGCATTGCTCATCTTCGACGAAGTGATGACGGGCTTCCGTGTTCACCCCGGCGGCGCGCAGGCACTCTATGACATCAAGCCCGACCTGACCACGCTGGGCAAAGTGATCGGCGGCGGCCTGCCGGTGGGCGCATACGGCGGACGGCGCGACGTGATGCAAATGGTTGCCCCGGCGGGGCCGATGTATCAGGCCGGGACGCTGTCGGGCAATCCGCTGGCGATGACGGCCGGGATCGAGACATTGAAAGAACTCCAAAAAGACGGAACGTGGGAGGCGATTGAGCGCAACGCGGCCAGACTTGTGGCGGGCCTCAGCGCGGCGGCGGAAAAGGCCCATGTCCCCACCGTCACCCAACGCGTGGGCACCATGTTCACCACGTTTTTCACCGGGCAGCCCGTCATCAATTGGGCCACCGCCAAAACCGCCGACACGGAAAAGTTCGGCCCGTTCTTCCGGGCCATGCTGGAGCGCGGCATCTATCTTGCGCCGTCACAGTTCGAGGCCGGGTTCATGTCGGCGGCGCACGGGGAGACGGAGATCGAAGCAACGATTGCCATTGCCCGGCGAGCGTTCGCAGGCTGAGGCCGGACTTGCGTTATAATTGCGCCAACTGAATAACACAACCTTCGGGGCAGGGTGAGCCATGCGTTTCTAAATGGCGATTCCCGATCGGTGGTAAAGCCCACGAGCGAGTTGCCTTTGGCGACCCGCATGATCCGGTGACATCTGCGCCGCGCCGAACGCAGCGCGGGTCAAGTGAACTCCGGAGCCGACCGTATAGTCGGGAGTGAAAGAAGGTCAGCGACAACGCGCATTTCAGGCCGGGTTTCCGGCTTGCACGCGCTTGTTGGCTATTCCAACGCCCCGAACAGATTTTTTGTTCGGGGCGTGTTTGCGCATGCGCGCGGAGACCGTAGTCATCCGCCTGTTTGCATTCGCCTCCGCCCCGAAGTTGTGCAGAAAACTTCGGAGCGGTTTTGTTTAATTATGGAGACTTCTGATCACATTACTTACATGCGCCGCGCGCTGGCTCTCGCCCGCCAGGCCGAGGGCCGCACCAGTCCCAACCCTATGGTGGGCGCCGTCCTCGTTAAGGATAAGTCTGTCATCAGTGAAGGCTACCATCACCGTGCGGGTGAGCCACATGCCGAGATCGAAGCGTTGGGAGTTGCAGGCGAGTTCGCGCGCGGCGGGACACTGTATGTCACACTCGAGCCTTGCGCTCATTATGGCCGCACGCCGCCCTGCACCGAATCCCTGATCGCTGCCGGCATCGCTGAAGTGTATTACGCCGTCGGCGACCCCAACCCGCGCGTGAACGGGAAAGGACATGCCCAACTCGAAGCCGCCGGGGTCATCGTTCATAAGGGTCCGTGTGAGGACGGGGCGCGCGAACTCAATCGACCATTCTTCAAACACATGACGACTGGGCGACCATTCGTCACTGCCAAGTTCGCTATGAGCCTCGACGGCAAGATCGCCACCCGCGCCGGCGACTCGCACTGGATCACGAATGCGTCTTCTCGCCAGCGCGGGCACGCACTGCGAAACGTGACGGACGCAATATTGGTCGGCGCGGGGACGGTGATTGCTGACGACCCGCAATTGACCACGCGGCTCGACTCTGACGATATTCGCCATCCCCTTCGCATTATCGCCGATAGCCGGGGGCGCGGGCCACTTTCGGCGCAATTGTTTGATCCGGCGCTTCCGGGTCAAACAGTAGTAGCGACGACAGACGCCATACCCCCTGCCCATTGTGCCGAACTTTCCGCACGCGGCGTGGAAGTGTGGCGGTTGCCATCTGACTCACAGGGCCGCGTCAGCCTGACGGCTCTGCTAGACGAGATCGGGCGGCGTGGAATGCTCACGTTGTTAGTCGAAGGCGGAAGTGAATTGCTCGGCGCGTTTTTCGCCGAACGGTTGGTGGATCGCGTATGGGCATTCATCGCTCCTGTCATCATCGGCGGTCGAGATGCGCCTGGCCCGGTCGGTGGGACGGGAGTTGAGCAATTGTCACAGTCGATTCGCCTGTGCCGTGTCGAAACCGAGACGCTCGATGGAGACGTGTGGATTCGGGCAGATATTGAAAGCAAAATGGAGGACAAGTGATGTTTACGGGAATCGTGGAAGAAATTGGTATTGTCGAGGCATTGTCACAAGTGGCGGATGGCGGCTGGTCGCTCACCGTTCGGGCGCATACCGCGCTCAAAGGTGCACGGCTGGGCGACAGCCTTGCCATCAACGGGACCTGCCTTACCGTCACGGCACTCACAGCAAATTCGTTTACCGTCGGACTCTCGCCGGAGACCCTGCGACGCACCAACCTCGGCGATTTGCGCGCCAACGATGAAGTGAATCTTGAGCGGTCACTCGCGGCGGACGGACACATTGGCGGGCACTTTGTGCAGGGACACGTGGACGGCACGGGCGTCGCGCGCGCCTTCCGACCCGAAGGCGATTCGCTTTGGGTGACGGTCGAGGCCGCGCCCGATTTACTGCGCTACCTTGTTCCCAAGGGGTACATCGCCGTGGACGGCGTGAGCCTCACCGTGGTAGACGTGTTGCCCGATGCCTTCACGTTTATGCTCGTGGCCTACACTCAGCAGCACATCACCTTGCCGCGCAAGTCGCCCGGTAGCCGGGTGAATTTGGAAGTGGAGGTGCTGGCAAAGTACGTTGAGAAATTTATTGGAGAGGTGAAGTATGCCGCTCGCTAAGATTGAAAACGCGCTGGCCGATTTCCGCGCCGGAAAGTTTGTGATCATTGTGGATGCCGAGGATCGGGAGAACGAGGGCGACCTGGCTATCGCTGCCGAGTTCGCCACGCCGGAGGCGATTAACTTCATGGCCCGCGAGGGGCGCGGGTTGATCTGCCTGCCGATGGCCGGGGAACGCGCGGGGACGAAAGCCGGGAACAAAGGCGCGGAGGCGGCCATGGCGGCGATTGAGATGGCGAACCTGCTGCGGGCACTGGAGGACGCGGGGTGAACGGCAGCAGGGTCAACCTTGTTGAGACAACTGGGGCGCAAAATAGCGTAAATGTCGCCACGTTACCCCACCACACTGACCAATATATCGGCGAGGGTTTTCGCACAGGTTGACTATTGCAGTTTCTGCCATCACCGCTGTATGATCTGCCCGGTGAATTACCCATGAAGAACACCGCACATTTTTCTGACATGATGGCCTGTATGTGTACCGAGCGGGATGCTGTTACCTCCTGCCCGGTGAGAGTGCTTTTGCTTGACTGACTAGCAACTTAAACTAACGGTTCAGCGTAACGGCTTCCCACTGATCCCTGTGTGGGGAGCGTTCGCCTGAAAGATAAAGCCCAGGAGTTCGCTTCTGGGCTTTTTATTTTGTCTATGACAGGAGGCAACGGATGAAAGCGAGTAATCCATTTTGGCGAGAACAACTCATCGATCAGATCGAGCCGGAACTTGCCCGCGAAATTGACATTTACGAAACCGAGATCGAATTGCGCAAGCAGGGCAAGATTGACGAAAAGTTGTTCGCGGAGACTCGGTTGCGGCGCGGGGCGTACGGCCAACGCTACGACAACGGCCAACGGTGGGATGGACAGGAGACTCAAATTCTCCAGTACCCATCCACCGAGCTGACCAAAGGCCCGAACACAGTGTGGGATGCGCCGGGAATGCAACGGATCAAGATTCCGTTTGGCGGGCTGAATGCGCGGCAGTTAGAGGTGATGGCCGATCTGGCCGAAGAATATTCGGATGGCATCGCCCACGTCACCACCCGTCAGGATTTTCAACTCCACTTCATCTCTATTGACGACACCCCGGCCCTGATGCGCCGGTTGGCCGCCGTCGGCATTACCACCCGCGAAGCGTGCGGTAACTCGGTACGCAATGTCACCGCCTGCCCCTATTCGGGCATTTGCGGCGACGAAGCCTTCGACGTAACACCGTATGCCCATGCCCTCTCTCAATTCCTGAACGGTCATCCCGATACACAGGACTTTGGGCGCAAATTCAAAATCGCTTTCTCCGGTTGCAAGGACAAAGGGTGCGGCCTGGTGAATATGCACGACCTGGGCGCGATTGCGGTGAGGCGTATCGAAACCGGAGTCGAAAAGCGCGGCTTCGAGTTGTACGTCGGCGGCGGGTTGGGGTCGGTGCCACATCAGGCCAAGTTGTTCGACACCTTTTTGCCGGAAGAGGAATTACTGCCAACGTCCCAAGCCATTGCCCGCGTGTTCGCGCGATTGGGCGAAAAGAAGAATCGCAACCGGGCGCGCATCAAATTTTTGGTCGCCCAGCTCGGCCTCGAGGAATTCAAACGCCTGGTGCTCGAAGAGCGCGCACTCTTGCCGCCTGATCCTGAATGGACGGCGTTTCTGAATGACCTGCATGCGCACGATGAACAACCTCTGCGCCCGGCCGCCTCACTCAACGGCGCGGCCCGCCCCGAAGGCTTTGACCGCTGGGCGCGCACCAACATCTTCCGTCAGAAGCAATCACGATACGTTACGGTGACGGTCACCCTGCCGCTCGGCGACGCCACCGGGACACAACTGCGTGGGCTGGCCGACATCGCCCGCCGCTGCACCCGCGAAACAATCCGCACCACCGTCGAACAAAACATTGTTCTGCGTTGGGTGAGTGAAGCCGACTTGCCTGAAGTCTATGCCGCCCTCAAAGCCCTCGGCCTCGAGCAACCGGGAGCCGGGACGATTTTGGACGTGACCTCCTGCCCCGGCACCGACACTTGCAAACTCGGCATCGCCTCCTCGCGCGGGCTGGCGGGAGAACTGCGCATCCGTCTGGCCGAGAAGAGCCACACCCTCGACGAAGCCATTCAAGATTTACGAATCAAAGTCAGCGGCTGTTTCAACTCCTGCGGCCAACATCATGTCGCCGATCTGGGATTCTATGGTGTGAGCCGCCACTCCGGGGGCTACACGGTCCCGTACTTTCAGGTGGTGCTCGGCGGCCAGTGGACCGAGAACGCCGGATCGTTTGGGTTGGCGATGGGAGCCATTCCCTCGAAGAACATTCCCGAAGTGGTCGAACGCCTCACCGGCCGTTACGTCTCGGAACGATTGAAGGGCGAGAGTTTTCAAGCGTTCATCAAACGTATCGGCAAAGTCGAAATCAAAAAGATGCTGGATGATTTGACCCGCCTGCCGCCGCACGATCAAGACGCATCTTTCTACAGTGATTGGGGCGACACGCGCGAGTTTACCATTGGCGATATGGGCGTGGGCGAGTGTGCCGGGGAAGTGGTATCGCGCGTCGAGTTCGATCTGGCCGCCGCTGAGCGCGAGGTATTTGAAGCCCAAGTGCTATTGGACAAAGGCGAGGCACAGAAAGCCGGGGAGATGGCGTACGCCTCGATGGTTCAGGCGGCGAAGGCGTTGGTGAAAGAACAGTTTTACGATGTGCCTGACGATACGGATCGGATCGTGAGTGAATTTCGGACTCGTTTCTACGACACCCAGTTGTTTTGGGATCCATTCGCGGGCGGCAAGTTCGGGCATTATCTCTTGCGCGCGCACGACAAACACGCCGAGCCGGCCACCCACGAAGTCGCCCGTCAGCGCATTGAAGAAGCGCAATTGGTGGTGGAAGCGGCGTATAGTTGCTATGGGCGGATGCAGGCGGCGAAGCCGCCGGTAAAGGTGAAGGCGTAATCCTATGGACCTCCAACACCTCAGCATCAAAGTCTTTGCCGAAAGACCGGAAACGATTGACCTCTCAAACTTCACCGGCGTCTTCAACAGTTGGATTCAACGGCGCGTTGCCGACGAACTGTTGATCGACGTCGCCGATTACAGCCACGTGTTTGCCGGGCCGGGCGTCATTCTGATCGGCCACGAGGCCAACTATAGCCTCGACAACGCCGGACGTCGCCTCGGCCTGCTCTACAACCGCAAGGCCAAAGTGGAAGGGACAACTCACGAGCGGCTGAGGCAAGCGGCGCGCGCCGCGCTCCTCGCCTGCCAGCGGCTCGAAAAAGAACAGGCATTGAAGTTCAGCGGACAAGAAATGCGGGTGATCGTCAATGATCGATTGATTGCGCCGAACACGGACGAGACGTTTACCAGCCTGGCGCCGGAATTCAAATCGTTCTTCGACACGTTGTATAGAGGCGCTGAGTATTTGCTCAATCCGACTCCCGACCCGCGCGAGCGGTTGACGGTGAATGTTCGGGCGGCGAGTCGCTTCGATGTTGAGACACTGCTGAGGAACCTGTCCTGATGAACGGCATTGTCTACCTCGTCGGCGGCGGGCCGGGCGACCCCGGTTTGATTACAGTCAAAGGACTGGCCTGCCTGCGCCGCGCGGACGTGGTCTTGTACGACCGATTGGTCGCGCCGGAACTGCTGGACGAAGCGCCGCCCACGGCTGAACTGGTTGACGTGGGCAAAGAACCGACGCGCCATCGTCGTTCGCAAGAGGAGATCAATGCCTTGTTAGTGGAGAAGGCACAGGAAGGGAAGACGGTGGTGCGATTAAAAGGCGGCGACCCGTTTGTATTCGGGCGGGGCGGTGAAGAATGTCTGGCATTGGCCGGGGCCGGTATCCCGTTTGAAGTCGTGCCCGGAGTCACCAGCGCCATCGCCGTGCCCGCTTATGCCGGTATCCCGGTAACGCACCGCGAAGTTGCCAATTCGTTTACGGTGATTACCGCGCACCTGTGTGATGGCTCTATTGATTGGGGGTCGCTCCCACGCACGGGCACGTTGGTCTTTCTCATGGGGGCCAAACATCTGCCGGAGATCGCAACCCAACTAGTGGCGCACGGTCACACCCCAGATACGCCCGCCGCTGTAATCCAGCGCGGCACGACCGCCGCACAAAAAGTTGTAAGCGGCACATTGGCCGACATTGCCGAACGCGCGGCAGGCCTGCAACTGCCGGCGACGATTGTGGTGGGCGAGGTCGTTCGTTTGCGGCCGGCGTTAGATTGGTTCGCGCCCGATGGCCCGCACCTGACGCTCGTCACAAACCCTGAAGCGCTACCGCTCTATGCTATGGAGGGCTGAGGATGGCATACGCCGAGATGGAAGAACTTGCTACGGTTGAATGGACACTGGAAACTCTCAAGCCGATTAGTGATGACTTCGAAGGCCGACCACCTGAAGAGGTTTTGCGCTGGGGATTTGAGACGTTTGCGCCGGACATTGCGCTGGCCACCAGCTTCGGGCCGGAAGGCATCGTGCTGATGCACCTCGTTTCGCAAATGGCCCCGGAGACGACAGTGTTTTATCTCGACACCGATTTGCTCTTCAAAGAGACGCATAATTTACGGCACGAATTGGAGACCCGGCTCGGCATTCGTTTCACGCGGGTGCATTGCGGCCTCTCGCTCGACGCGCAGGCCGCCGAGCATGGCCCGGCGTTGCACTCGCGCGAACCGAACCTGTGTTGCCATTTGCGGAAGGTCGAACCGTTGCGCCGTTTCCTGGCGACTCAACGCGCCTGGATCACCGCCATCCGCCGAGACCAGACCGTGCACCGCGCTAACACCGGATTGGTGGAATGGGATCGCACCAACAAGCGGGTGAAACTCAACCCGCTGGCAAACTGGACGAGCAAGCAGGTGTGGACGCACATCATGGAACATCGCCTGCCCTACAACCCACTGCACGACACGGGTTACCCCAGCATCGGCTGTTGGCCGTGCACCAAGCCGGTGACTGAGGGCGCCGACCCACGTTCTGGCCGCTGGGCGGGGTTGGACAAGACGGAGTGCGGGATTCATTTGCAGGCGAAAGAATAAATAGGAGGACACATTGGCGCACAACTTTATAGTATTGCTCTTTAAAAACTACGCCAACCGCGAAGATTATGCAGTAGCGGATGCCATCGCGTTGGGGAACTCGACTTGGCGATAGTGGACAGCTGCGGTCAAGCGTTGCATACCTTCTCGGAGAGGCGATACAGCCGGCTTTGCTTGACTTTGGTAATCAGGCCATGGCCACGCAGCTTGCCCAGTAGACGGGTAACGTGTGCGCTGCGGTGTTGGCGTTCGGTTTGGGTCCGCGCCGGGCGGGGATAGAGGTGAGCGACCAAATCCTTATTGCGAAAGCCGTTCAAACAGAATTCCCCGCGCAAGAGGGTGGCGAAGAGCTGACCATCCGCCGCACTGACTGGATTGAACCGAGCGACACGCTGCCCATGTGTAGTTTTCGATTGGCACAGGTCATCAAGTTGCGCGATGGACTTGCCTACGGGTTGAACGTGCGCCAGAGCTTCCAGATAGCGGGCATTGGCCTGCTGGCCGACCTGGGCATATCGCCAGAAGTTCGCCACGCCTTTGCCCATGGGCAACCACCGCCGCTGTCGGCCCTGCGGGGTATCGATCGCCCGCAAGACGCGGAACTCGCGCGGATTATTGAACGTGGTTTCGATCCGGAGGATATTGGCCGGGTCATACATCTTGATTGAGTTGCGCGCCAAATAATGCTTGACGCGGCACCCTTGGGGACGATATTTGAGATCGGAGCGGAGTTCACCCTTGAAGTTGCCGTGCAGTTTGCGACCCAGGAAGCGCATGACATCTTCGGCCCCGAAGAGCATCATCGCGGCGGCGACCAGGGCGGGATAAAGAGCCGAGAGATGGGTGCGATTGTTGAAAAACACATCCGTAGCGTATTCAGCCTGATGAATGACCCAGTAGTAATCGCGTAGCCCGGCGCGCCGAAAACAGGGCAGCAAAGGATTGACGCGCTTGGCGAAGGCTTTGAGTACCCGCGGCCATTTGCGTTGCACGAATTGGGCGCACAGGTCTTGCGCCACTTGGAGGTCGGCAATCTCGGTCAATTTGTTGTCATAGCGCGTGTAGGCCACCTGGCGTTGATCCAATTGGCGCGCCAGCTACTCGCGCCCGTTGAGATAGACCTGGATTTCAAACGGGAACCAACTCTGGAGGCGGAGGTGTATGAAGCCGAACTCGGCGTCCAGATAATACAGATAGAAATGCAAGCACTTGCGAAACTGGCGGCGCACTTCCAACTTGTGCGTCTTGGGGTTGCCTTTGACCCCGAACGTCCAGCACGGTTCGACCACGGCGAAGACACAGATCAAGCCCGTTGTCACGCTGTCCTGGTGCGCGATTTCCCGCGCCCGGTCTTCTTTGGACTGTTCGCCTTTGGCCGTCAGGTTCTTTTCCAAATAGATGTAGGGCCGGTCGGCGTCTTTAGCCAGTTGCTGGATATGCGTCTTGAGTTCTTCGGAGGTGGCTTGGACATAGCCACCAAAGTCCTTGAGCAAGATGCCTTGGCGGCTGAGAAAGTTGGGCAGACCCTGAGCCGGAAAGAAATCGAGCAAGTGGCCCTTGAAGATAATCCGGTCGAAGGTGGACAACGTTCCGCTGATCACGTCTCGATGTATACTTAGAAAAGTTTCCATGGCCTGTCCTGCGGGATGATGGTTGGCATGCAGCCTTCGGGCTTCCTTGATAGGCGCCTTTGGGCGTTCCTTTAGCCTTCATTATCCCTCAGTGACGGGCCACCTTCTTTTTTGGTTGCGGCTGGAAGCCGCGCTATGGACTGGGGGATCATTCTTGGCCTGATGGCTGGTGGCGCGCTAGCCGCGCCCCTAGCCGCTTACGTCTCTAAGAAACTACCCGCACGGGCATTGATGCTGATGATCGGATCGCTGATTGTCGTTATGAGTATCCGGGCTCTATTGCAACTTTAATGACGGCCAAAGGCTCCAATTTCAATAAAGAGGAAAAGTAAATTGACCCCCACAACCACTTCTACCTTGATTTCTCCCTATGGCGGCAGGTTGATCGATCTCACCGTACCGCCCGCCACGCTCGACGAGACGAAGGCCTATGCCAACCGTTTGCCGTCTCTTCAAATCCCCGAACGCTGCGCCTGCGATCTTGAACTGCTGGCGACGGGCGGCTTCTCGCCGCTGGATCGATTTATGGGCCAAGCCGATTACGAGCGCGTGCTGAATGAAATGCGACTCGCCAGCGGCCACCTCTTCCCCATCCCGGTGACCCTGCCCGTGGATCCCGGCCCGTTGATTCGGTTGGACGCCGACATCACCCTGCGCAACGCCAAGAACGAACTGTTGGCGATCTTGACTATCGAGGACATTTACGAATGGGATCGCGAAGAGGCCGCGCAAAAAGTGTTCGGCACGCTCGACCTGCGCCATCCGCTCGTGGCCGAAATGCACCGCTGGGGCCAAGTCAACCTCTCCGGTCGTCTGCAAGTTTTACAGCTGCCGATACATTACGACTTTCAGAACTTGCGCCTCACGCCCGCCGAGACTCGCGCCCGGCTTGAGTCGTTCAACCGGCAGAACGTCGTCGCCTTTCAAACACGCAACCCCCTGCATCGCGTTCACGAAGAACTGACGAAGCGCGCGGCGCAGGAAGTGAACGGCGTGCTGTTACTGCATCCGGTCGTCGGCCTCACCAAGCCCGGCGATGTTGACCATTTCACCCGCGTCCGCACCTACAAAGAATTGGCCGCCCGCTATTACGATCCGGGCCACATCCTACTTTCGCTTCTCCCGTTGGCGATGCGCATGGCCGGGCCGCGCGAGGCGCTGTGGCACGCCGTCATCCGCCGCAACTATGGCGCGAATCACCTCATCGTTGGGCGCGATCACGCCAGCCCCGGCGTCGATTCGACGGGCAAACCGTTCTATGGCCCGTATGATGCGCAGGAAGTGGTCGAGCAATTCAACGATGAGCTCGGCGTGGGTATGGTTCCGTTCCGCGAGTTGGTGTACTTGCCCGAAGAGAAACGCTACGAGGAAGCGCCCAAAGTCGCCGAGTACGTTCTCACGGCTTCCATCTCCAGCACGCAAGTCCGCAACGATTATCTGAACGCCGGCCGCAAACTACCCGACTGGTTCACCCGCCGCGAAGTCGCCGACATTTTGGCCGAGACCTACCCGCCGCGCCATCGGCAGGGCGTGTGCATTTGGTTCACCGGCCTCAGCGGGTCGGGCAAGTCCACCACCGCCGAAGTACTGACGGTATTGTTGCTGGAGCACGGGCGGCAAGTGACCGAGTTGGATGGTGATGTCGTCCGCACCCACTTGTCGAAAGGCCTGGGGTTCGGCAAAGAGGATCGCGATGTGAACATTCGCCGCATCGGATTCGTGGCGGCGGAGATCGTGCGGCACGGCGGCGGCGTCATCTGCGCGGCGGTCAGCCCCTATCGCGCCACGCGCAACGACGTGCGCAACATGGTCGGCAAAGATCGCTTCGTCGAAGTGTTTGTGGATACACCCCTCGACGTTTGTGAAGGGCGCGACGTGAAAGGCATGTACGCCAAAGCGCGGCGAGGCGAGATCACCGGCTTCACCGGCATTGATGATCCTTACGAGCCGCCTCTGCGCGCCGAGATCAAACTGGACGCCGTCTCGCACACGCCCGAAGAGAACGCCCGCATGATCCTGGACAACCTCATCCGGCAAGGCTTTGTGCGCGCAACAACTTTAGAACGCGTCAATTGATGAATTACTATCCCATCTACCTCAATCTGCAAGGCCGCCGCTGTGTCGTCATCGGCGGCGGCCCCATTGCCGAAGGCAAAGTGAAAGGCTTGATCGAGGCCGGGGCAACGATCACTCTCGTCTCGCCGGAACTCACGCCCGGCCTGCAATCCCTGGCAGACGGGGGGCTGATCACACACCTTAATCGCCCCTATCACCCCGGCGATCTGGCCCAAGCCTTTCTCGCTATCAGCGCCACCGACGATCACGCGGTGAACGAACAAGTATGGCAAGAAGCCACGGAGCGCAATATCATCGTCAACGTCGTGGACGACACCCCCCACTGCAACTTCATTGCGCCTGCCATCCTGCGGCGCGGCGATCTTGCCGTCGCCATCTCAACCGGCGGCAAAGCTCCCGCGCTGGCCGTGCGCTTGCGCAAACAGATCGAGCGCCTGGCCGGCGCCGAGCACGCACGCTTCCTCGAATTGGCCGGATCGATCCGTGAGCCGCTGGCCGCGCGCTACCCAAGTTTTGAACATCGCAAGGCCCTCTGGTATCAACTCGTGGACTCCGATGTCCTCGATCTTCTGCGACAGGGCGATGAAACAACGGCGCGTCAACGCATCACTGAGATTATGGGGATTGCTCCGGTTGACGGCCTGACTACTTGATTACTCGACCACTCGACGACCTGACCCTCCATGCTCCTCTGCCTCGGCCTCTCTCACCGCACCGCACCGCGCCCATCGCTCTCCGCGAACGGCTTCATTACTCCGCGGACACGCTAAAGGATACGCTCAATCGTCGCGTCGGTTGGCAGGAACTCGTCCTCCTCTCGACCTGCAACCGGCTCGAACTGTACGCCGTTGCGCGGACAGAAGATTCCGACTCGCTCATCGCCTTGATTGAAGATACCAGCGGAGTCCCCCGCCCCGACTTTGACTCTCACCTCTACTATTATTCTGGGGCGGACACCGTCTCCCATCTCTTCCGCGTGGCCGCCGGACTCGACTCCCTCATCCTCGGCGAACCGCAAATCCTCGGACAAGTCACCCATGCGTATGAGACCGCCCGCAAACAGAGCACAACCGGGCCGATCCTCTCTGCCTTGTTTCGATCGGCCATCCGCACTGGCAAACGCGCCCGCACCGAAACGGCCATCAGCCGCGACCCGGCCTCCATCAGTTCGGCGGCGGCCAAACTGGCGCAGAACGTTGTCCCCAATTTGGGGAACGCCCAAGTGCTCATCATCGGCGCGGGAGAAATGACCGAACTCGCCATGGAAGCCCTGCGCTCGCGAGGTGTGAAGCGCATCTCGGTCATCAGCCGCACTCTGGAGCGGGCCGAGCAGCTGGCCGCGCGTTGGGGCGGGCAAGCCCTCACCTTCGATAATCTCCTTGAGACGTTGGTCGGCGCGGACATCGTCGTTTCATCAACCAGCGCCCCGCACTTCATCATCACCCCCGACACGGCGCGCGGCGATGAATCGCCGCCCGCATCGCCCGTTGGTCTGCATTGACATCGCCGTGCCGCGCGACGTGACGGGCATTCCCAATGTCCACTGCTACGACATTGACTACCTCAAAATCCAATTCGACGGCGCAATCTCCGAATGTGAACAAGAAGTGCCGCGTGTCGAAGCCATCATTGCTGAAGAAGTGGCGGCCTACGAACAATGGTTACGGGGTCAAGAAGTGGCGCCCACCATCACCGGCTTGCGCGCCAAAGCCGACGCCATCCGCCGCGCCGAAGTGGACAAGGCCCTTCGTCGTTTGCCTCATCTCAACGAGTCCGAACGGCGCCAGATCGAAGCCCTCACCGAGTCGCTCGTCAACAAACTTTTGCACGATCCCGCCCTGCGCCTCAAGGCCGAGGCGCAGAACGGCCGCGCCGCTGAATACACCACCGCCATTCGTCATCTGTTCGCGCTGGGCAATTAAGGGAGGGTCTTTCCAAAGTCCATTGACAAAAGGCCATGCCTGTGCGCGTGGGAGCGGGTTGCACCCGCGATGGCATGGAATTGCGGCAAGCCCGCCGCACGCACGCTCACGCCCGACGAAGTGCTGTCCATCGCCGAGGCCGGCCAGCGCGTGGGTTGCAAAGAGGTCCTGTTCAGCCTCGGCGAGCGCCCCGAACTTCAGCACGCGCTGGCGCGCGAACACCTGCGGCGATTAGGGTAACCTACCACGCTCGCCTACCTGCGCGCCATGTGCGAACTCGTCCTCACGCAAACGAATTTGTTGCCGCACGCCAATCCCGGCACGCTCTCGCGCGAGGAGATCGCCGAATTGCGCGAAGTGAACGTGAGTATGGGCATGATGTTGGAGAACGCGAGCGACCGGCTGACCGAGCGTGGCCAGGCGCACTTCGGTTGCCCGGATAAAGTTTCTGCAGTGCGACTGGACACCTTGCATGCCGCGGGCGATGAGCTTCCCGTCGTCGCCGTGTTCGGCCAGCAGTGCGGCAGCTTCAGTCAACGTGGCCGGTTCGACGAATTCAGTCTTCAAGCTGCGCCTCGTGTTTTTGGCAAACTCCGCCGTCATCTTTTTTGCGGTCGCGCCGATCACCGGCCCGCCGAACTGCGCCAACCGCCCGCGCAGAGTCACGTCCATTTGGTACGACACTTCCGTTCCGCCTTCGGCGGCGGCCAGGGTCGCCTCGAAGGCGGCCTTCACTGCCGAGGCGCTGGCTTTGTCGTCGCCCTCTACCGAGGCGACCAACCGGCGCGGCGGATCAAGCTCGGTCAGCCTGGCCACGCCGCCGAAGGTTGCGGCTATCGGCCCCACTTTCACTTTGAGTTTGCCGCGATAGGTTTTGTCGTCCACCGCTTCCACCGACTCGACTCCCGGCACGCACCGGCTCATGCGCTCGATGTCGAGGAAAAAGTTCCACACCTTTTCGGGAGCGGCGTGAATGAGGAAGGAGTCTGAAATCTTCATCGCTGGGCCGGAGCGCGGCAGAGCAACACTTCAAGCCCCTCAGCTCCCGCTTCAATCGAATACTCGTCGCCCGCCTCAAGCCAGAGCATGGATTCAGGTTCGAGCGTGAATGACTGGGAACCGACGCGCGCCGTTCCCGCGCCGCGAATCACGTAAAGAAAATGCTCGCCATCCGGCGCGGCCGTTGAAGGCGTTTTTGCGCTCGCGTCGAGCGTCAGGCGCTCCACTTACAGCGCATCACCGCCCAGCATGGCAGGGTCGGCCAGCGTGGTGTGGGCCGTTCCGCCTGCGCGAGTGGTCTTGAGATCAGCCGGGCTGATAATTGTAGGCATATTTAATCTCCAACGGCGCTCGGAAAACGGCTCATGTCTACGCCCATCTCCGCCACTATCCCTTCGGCCGCTCGGCGTGCGACGCCGGGGATGGTCGCAAATCCACTCTGGCCCACCGCCTGCTCAACCGCTTGGCTCGCCGGTGGCCGAGGGGCCGCCGCCCCGCGGTGCGGGACTAACGCAAGCGGCGAGGAGGAAAGACAGCCAGAGGCCGCAGACGATGAGGCGGAGCGAGGCGTTGGTCATGGAGCGCCCCTTTTCTGATTGGGCGAGGCTGGCATGCATTCTACTATAAGTGACATGCGCGATTCGCGATCTTTGTTTATCTGCGTTCATCTGAGTATATCTGCGTCCAGATTTTCTTCACCTCTTCCAACTCCTCCGGTGTATTGCAATTCATAAACGTCAGCAGTTCGGGATCGAACTGTTTGATTTCATTTTCCTCTACCCAACGAATCCGCATATCAGGGAAGAAGCTATTCACCCGCATCTTGCCCGCGTCGAGCGCGCGGCGGATCGGGTCGAGGCAGGCCTTGCTGTATATGGCGCGGAAGGGTTCGGCTTCGGGCAGGGGGTTCTCCCTCACCCCCCCGGCCCCCCTCTCCCGCCGGGAGAGGGGGGAGAGATGCGGGATGACGGCATCGAAGCCAGGCGCGAGTGACAGCATATGTTTCAAAAGCGGCAAATTGAGGAAGGGCATGTCGCAGGCGAGAGTCAGCGTGTAGGGTTGCGAGGCGGAATGGATGGCCGTGTAGAGTCCGCCGAGCGCGCCTTTGTCGGGAAAAACGTCCACGAACATCGGCAAGTTGAGAAAAGCGTAACGCTCCGGCCTGTTGGTGATGACGATTTGATCGCCGCCGAGTCCGGCAGTCTGAGCCACAATCTGCTCAATCATCGTCTTGCCGCCGATCTCAAGCAATGCTTTGTCGGTTCCCATGCGCGACGACTTGCCGCCGGAGATGATAACGGTGGTGAACTTGGTCATGAGGGAATTGTACTCTACAGGTGTATAATTTTTGCAGACATCTGTCATGGCCGACACACTCGAAGCCCTGCTCGACTCGCTCACGGTGGAAGGCACGCTGTACGAACGCTTGCCCGATGACGCCGTGCATTGCTTTGCCTGCGGCCACAACTGCCTGATCAAAGAAGGCAAGCGCGGCATTTGCAAAGTGCGCTTCAACGACGGCGGCGTGCTGCGCGTGCCGTGGGGATACGTGGGCGCGCTGCAGTGCGACCCCACCGAGAAGAAACCCTTCTTCCACATCTATCCCGGCTCGGACACGCTCACATTTGGAATGCTGGGATGCGATCTGCATTGCTCGTACTGCTTCCCTGCCGAAACGCCAATTGTCACCGAACGCGGCGTCCTCGCCATCGGCGAACTGTTTGCGCTCGGTAAGCGATTCCTGCAAACCGCCGATGCGGAAATCGCCTATCCGGAGAATCTGCGCGTTATCACGTCGAGCGGCACACTGCGCCAAGTCGCGCAAGTTTTCAAGCACCATTTCAGGGGCAAGCTGACCGTCATTCAACCCTACTACTTGCCGAAACTTCGCTGTACTCCGGATCACCGGATCTATGCCACTGACGACCCGAACAAAAAGCCCGTACCGATTCATGCCCGGCAGTTGACCCAAAAGCATTATCTCGCTATTCCAAGATGCTTCTCGTTCTCGACTCCGCAAGTCGTGGACGTTTATCAAACGCTTTCGTCCCACTCCTCCACCTTCAGGACGCCTCACAAACTATCTGCCGCAGAAGTGGAACACATATTATCGGCCAGTGCGGGCGGCGCGACCTCGCGCGAATTGGGCCGCCAGTTCGGCAAAGACCCGTCTTACATTCGCCACGTGCGGAGCAAAGTCCGGCGAGGCATTTGGACAGAGAGCAAACCGGCAGAACTCACAATTGAAGGAAACACCATTCACTTCGCCAAAGAGCGGCGGCCTGGCATTCCGCTGACAATCCCACTTGACGAGAACTTCGCCCGATTGCTTGGTTACTACTGTGCGAAAGGAACAGCCGTAAAGGAGAAGGCACGGCCGAACAGTTATTCTCTCTCGTTTACGTTTGGCCTGCACGAGAGCGCTATTGTGGAAGAGACGCGGCGTTTGATTCAAGCCGTGTTCGGTTTGCCAACAACGATTACACGACGCCGCACGACGATGGCTGTCACGATCAATAAATCGTCTGCCGCGCTGTTGTTCAAGAGTTTATGCGGAACAGGCGCGGCGGGCAAGCGCGTGCCGCAGATGCTCTTCAACGCGCCGCGCCCGGTAGTCGAAGCGTTCGTGGACGCATATTTGATCGGCGACGGGCATCTATACGCCAATGGCAAAGTGAGCGTCACGACGATTTCCCGCGAACTGGCCTACGGTGTCGCTTGGCTGGGTCTGAAGACGGGCCGACTGCCGTCGCTGTACGAGAATCGTCTGAAAGGTGAGAAGCTCATCGAAGGCCGCCGGGGCCGACAGTCGCCGGTGCAGTACACCGTTGTTTGGTATGACGGCGCCGTCATCGAGCGCAAGCGCATTGTCGCCGACGAGTTTTATCTCGTTCCGATCCGGTCACTTTCTTCTGTTGATTTTGACGGCGACGTTTACAATTTGGAAGTCGAAGAGGAACATAACTATCTGGCGAACTTCGCTCTGGTGTCGAACTGTCAAAATTGGGTCACCTCGCAAGCCCTGCGCGATCCCGCGTCCGCAATGTCGGGTGCATATCCCGAAAAAATTACGGCGGCGCAAATCGCGGAGCTGGGCCGGCGGCAGGGGGCGAAGTTGGTCGGGTCGTCGTACAACGAGCCATTGATCACCTCCGAGTGGGCGGTGGCCGTGTTCAAAGAGGCGGCCAAGTTCGGGATGAAGGGCGTGTACATTTCCAACGGCAACGTCACGCGCGAAGCGCTGGAGTTCATCCGCCCGCACGTGATCGGTTACAAAATCGATCTCAAAACGATGAGCGACAAGAATTACCGCAAGCTCGGCGCGGTTTTGCAGAACGTGTTGGACGGAATCAAGCTGGCGAAAGAGATGGGTTTGTGGGTAGAGGTGGTCACGCTCACGATCCCCGGTTTCAACGACGACACTGCCGAACTGATGGACGCGGCGCGCTTTATCGCTTCGGTGTCGCCCGATATTCCGTGGCACGTCACGGCGTTTCACAAAGATTACAAGATGCTCGATCCCGATGACACCACCGCCGCCGGACTCATCCGCGCCGCGGAGATCGGGCAGGAGGCGGGGTTGAAGTTTGTGTACGCCGGCAACTTGCCGGGGCAGGTGGGCGAATACGAAAATACGTTTTGCCCGCACTGTCAGCAACTGCTCGTTGCGCGGCACGGCTACGTCATACTCGACTATCAACTCACCGACGAAGGTAGATGCCCCAAATGTGGGCAAAGTGTCCCCGGAGTTTGGCCGAAGCGGTCGGAGGTGCGGCTTGGCTCGTTGGGCTACCCATACCGCCGCGCGCCCCGTCGCGTGCGATAGCGCTCTCCCACCCTTCATCCATGGCTCAAGACTACACCGGCTACACTAAAATATTGCTCAGTTACGACATCATCCCCGAAACGCAGGAGAGCTACTTTCAGTTCATGCTCGGCGAAATGGTGCCCGCCGTGCAACGGTTGGGCCTGGGCATGGCGGAGGCGTGGCATACGGCGGTGGGCAACTACCCGCTGCGGCTGGTTGTTTTTGTGGGCGAATCCGAGGAGGCCGTGGAGCAGGTGTTGGCCAGCCCCGAGTGGGATGATTACGAGACGCGGTTGCAGCACTACGTCACCAATTACACGCGCCGTGTGGTTCCATTCCGCGATAGATTCCAATTTTAGGGTGTGGGCGTGGGGGTGGCGTTGGCGCCTTCGGGCAGAGTGGTGCCGGGGCCGTATTGGAACACCGCCTGCCACGGCAGGTAATGGGTGCGAATGGCGTCCTCCCATAACACTTTGCCGTCGCGCTCCACTTTGCGGCGCACCAGCGTGTCGGCGCCGTCTGCTTTGTAATCCACCTGCTTGATCTCCCCGGTGGCAAGGTCGGGGTTCTCTTCATACTTATCCGGCGGGGCGGGGATGACGTTGGTGATGTCCGGGCCTTCGAGGGTGACCTGGCGCCCGTCGTCGGCGGAATAGAATTTAAATTGCAGTTGGTTGTTGTTATAGACATATGTTTCGATGAGTAACCACGACTGTCGATCATTCAGAAACTGGAAGTCGACCACCGGCGAGAAGATGGTGGCATCGAGACCGGGGCCGTTCCAACTGGTGGGGCCGGCGGGCGTTTGCCCGGCGCCGCGATCATAGTAGTGCACTTGATAGGCGTGCGAGTGGCGTTCCATGATGGGATAGCCCCCGAAGAACGCGGCCCGGAAGGCGGTGGTGCTCACCTGACAGATGCCGCCCCCGACGCCTTTGATGGTGCGCCCGGCGTAAATGATGAGCGCTTCCGAAAAGCCGGTGTCGAGGCTGATGTCGCCGAGGAGCGTGTCGAATGAAAACGTGCCGCCGGGAGGGATGAGCACGCCGAGGAACGCCGCCGCGCCGGTGCGAATGTTGCCGATGCGCTCGGCGCTGGACCCGGTGAAATAGGTGCTCTGGCTCGACACCAGCCCGGTAATGCCGAGGTCGGCGGCTTTGGCGCCGTTGCCGATTTGCGGCGCGGTGATAGCGAACACCAGCGGGATAGTGTGCGCGCCGGTGACGACGTACGCGTTGATATTCTGAATGGTGGCGGCCACGTCGAGGGCGCGGCCGTCGTGGGCCTCTTGGCCGGGGATGATGTCTAACTCGCGCGTGTCGTCGTTAAAAGTGAAGCGCGCATCCTGCGGCGAGGTAGCCAACAACGGGGCCACCGTTTCGAGAAAAGGCGTGAGCTGCGCCGCATCGAGCGCCACTTCGTACCGCGCGCCGTTGGCATCTTCCACGCGGTGGATGATAAGCATCGAGGCCAGTTGAGCCGGCTGGAACACCCACGGGCCGGGGTCGCCGGGGAGGGGCTTGTCGATGACGAGCGTGAGCGGCTGGCTAAGGATGGACGTGGCAATGGCGGCTTGTTCAGAAGCATCCAGCACGCCGGGGCGATATTCGTCCACCACCAGCGGCAGGTCGGCCGTGCCCAGCACGCGAAGCGGATCGAGAATTTTGGCTACCGTGGCAAGCACATTCACCGTGCGGCCATAGGCGCCCGGGGTGACCGACACCTGTGTGCCGTTGACGGTAAGCGAGGCCTCGCGGACGGGCGTGTCCACTTCGGCGGCGATGCGGTCAAAATAGCTTGCGGCCCGCGCGGGATCGAATTGCACAATGGGGGCCATGTCTGCGCCTTCGTACCACGCCCAGAATTGGTCCTGCGCGTCGGCCCACAGGTCGCCGGAACGGCCATAGGCAAAGGCCCGATCCGCCGTGGCCTCCACGGCAAAGGTCGCGCCCAGTTCGCCGGGGGTGGCCTGCCACGTCTTGTCGCGGTCGCGAAACGTAAACGCCGGGGTGCGGGTGTAGGCAAAGCTGCGCGAGAGCAGATCAATGGCCTCGGTTCGGCTCAGGCCGCTCAAGTCCACTCCGCTAGCCGTGACGCCGGGATAGACAGAGTGGGCATACGCCAGTTGAAAAATGCCCAGCGCGATCCCGGCGCATGAAGCCGCGATGACCAGCAGGCACGCTGCCGCCGACAGCCAGCGAGCGACGGAGGCCAGGGGAGATTCCTGCGAGGGCAGAGGCGCGGAGATAGAGGCCATGTTTTATGACGACACGATTCACTTCCCTCCGGCCTGCCGCCACACTTTGGCGAATTCCTTCAGGTATTGTGCGGCAATGGCAGGGTCGTGGATGATCAGCACGTTTTCGTCGTTGCTTTGCTCGGCGGCTTTGGAGAAATTATACGACCCCGTGACCACCACGCTACCATCAATGATCATGAATTTGTGGTGCATGGTGTAGGTGTTGCCGTCCTCCAGCACGGGCAGGCCCGCGCCGGTCAGCGCGTTATACGACTGGTCGGACCCCGCCGCCACCTGCCGGCTCTCGTACACTCCTTGCACCGACACCCCGTCCCCGGCGCGCTCGATGAGGGCTTGCGAAAAATCGTCGCGGGTGAAGGTGAACGCGGCAAAGTAGATGCTGCGCGTGGCGCTTTGGATGGCAGCCAGAATGTGCTGGGCCACGTCGTCGTCCGGCGAGAAGTAGTTTTCGATGAGCACGCCGCCCACCGTGAATTGCGGGTACGGCGTGTTGGCCGGCGACCCCGCGCCAAAATCGCGCTGCTCGAACATCTCGTTGAACTCGGCCTGATAATTCGCCACCATCTCCGGCGCGGCGATGTTGATGAGGTTGTTGTTGTTGCGGTAGGTGTCGTTTTCGGTGAAATTCCACGAGCCGGTCCATACGCTGGCGCTGTCCACGATCACAAACTTGTCGTGCATAATCGCCGACTTGTCATCCTCCACCACCGGGATTCCGGCGGCGGCCACGGATTGCACCGCGTCCTGATCCATGGTGTCGGTGTCGGTGACCAGCCGCACGGTGACGCCCCGGTTGTGCGCGGCGATGAGCGCCTCGGCCATGGCGGGCAGGTTAAATTCGTAAGTGGCAGCGTCCACGGTGAATCTGGCAGAGGCGATGCCGACGATGACCGGGTCGGCCACGCTTCGCGCGGGGCGGTTGGCGTCGTCGTCGGGATAGACCGGCGAAGTGAAGTAAAGCTGATACCAGTTCTCCACCGCCGGGGCGCTTGTGGCATTGCCCGCACCGGGGGCGGCGGTTGCCGTGGCGTCGCCCGGCGCGGCCAGGCCGCCGCCCGTGGCCGCGCTGAAGACTTGCTGCCCGAGGTAAGCCAGGCCGAGGCAAGCCATGACGACGAAGGTGGCAATGAGCGAGGTGGAGGTGGTGCGGCGGGAAGAGGAGCGACGTTTGGGCATGGGGCGAGTCTAACATCGTCGGAAGACTCTGGCAATCGTTGTTGCGGCCGATCCGGAACGGCGTCCCTGGCCATCGCGCCGCCGAGGCAAGCCGCTGAAATGGGGGTAGAATCTAACGGGAGAACTTTCAAATTCAATGTATGGCTCCTTCGACTTCGCGGCGCAATGATCCGGCAATGAACGCTACCCAGACCCTTCTGAAAAAGACCCTGGCCCTGGCCACACGCATCGGCGCCGACCCGCTCGATAGCGACGACCTGCGCCTGCAAAAGTCGTCGCTGGTGCTGGCCGCGTTCATGTTCATCGCCGCCGGGGCCGCGTGGGGCGCGATGTATTTTCTCTTTGGCGAGCCTGTGGCCGGGGCCATTCCGCTTTCCTATTCCATTGTGTCGCTGGTCAGCGTCGTCACCTTCCACCTCACGCGGCGCTACGAAACCTTTCGGTTCAGCCAACTGCTATTCATCCTCTTGCTGCCGTTCTTGCTCATGATCACGCTGGGCGGCTTTGTCTACTCCAGCGGCGTCATCTTGTGGTCGCTCATTTGCCCGCTCGGCGCGCTGTTGTTCGACCAGCCGCGCGCCGCGCGGCGCTGGCTGACGGCCTATCTGGCGCTGGTGGCCCTGAGCGGACTCTTGCAACCCTTTGTCGGCCTCCGCAGCCACCTGTCGCCGGCGCTCATCACACTGTTCTTTGTGCTGAACATCGGCATGGTGTCGGCCATTACCGTTACCATGCTCTACTATTTCGTCGGCGAAAAGAACAGCATCCTGCACTTGCTGCGCGCCGAGCAGGAGAAGTCTGAAAACCTGCTGCTCAACATTCTGCCCAAAGAGATTGCCGCCATTCTCAAGAACGAGCGGCGCACCATTGCCGATCATTACGATGGAGCCAGCATTCTGTTCGCCGACATGGTGGGCTTTACGCCGCTCTCTGCCGAACTGGCCCCCGTCGAAATGGTCGAACTGCTCAACGAAGCGTTCTCGCATTTCGACTCACTGGTCGAGAAGTACAATCTGGAAAAAATCCGCACCATCGGCGACAACTACATGGTGGCTTCGGGTGTGCCCCGCCGCCGGGCCGACCATGCCCAGGCCCTCACCCGCATGGCGCTGGAGATTCGCGACTTTGTGCAGGGCCACGAGTACCAAGGCGGCAGGCGAGTGAGCTTTCGTATCGGCATCAACTCCGGCCCGGTGATTGCCGGTGTGATTGGCCGCAAAAAGTTTGTGTACGATCTGTGGGGCGATGCCGTCAACATCGCCAGCCGGATGGAGTCACACGGCGCGGGCGGGCAGGTGCAAATCACCCGCGCTACCTACGATCTCATCAAAGACGACTTTGTCTGCGAGCCGCGCGGCGCCGTCCCGGTAAAAGGAAAAGGCGAGATGGAAGTATGGCACGTCGTGAGCGCGCAAGCCCGCCCGTCAGTCGCCGACGGAGCGTGAGTTTGGAGTTTGGAATTTGAAGTTCGGAGTTAACCCATGTTACTCGCAATCGACATCGGCAACACCAACATCACCCTGGGCCTGTATGATGGCGCAACGCCCGGCCCGCGCTGGCGGCTATCCACCGTGCATGAACGAATGCCGGACGAGTATGGACTGCAACTCATCGGCCTGTTTGATCGCGCCGGAATCAGAGCCGACGATGTGGCCGCCATTGCGCTGGCCTCCGTTGTTCCGCCCCTTACCGGCACGTGGGTCGAGTTGTGCAAAACCTATCTCAACCGTGAGCCGCTGGTGGTGGATACGGGCGTGAAAACCGGGGTGAGGATTTTGATTGACGAACCGAGGCAAGTAGGGGCCGACCGGATCGTGGACGTGGCCGCCGCCCACAAACTCTACGGCGGCCCGGCTTGCATCGTGGACTTTGGCACGGCCACCACCTTTGATGCCGTCTCGGGCGACGGCGACTACCTCGGCGGCGCGATTGCGCCCGGCATCGGCATCGCCGCCGACGCGCTCTTTCGCCGCGCCGCCAAACTGCCCCGCGTCGATCTGGTCCGCCCGCCTTCGGCCATTGGCAAGAACACGGTTCACGCCATGCAATCCGGCTTGCTCTTCGGCTACGTCGGCCTCGTCGAAGGCATGGTGGCCCGTTTCCGCGCCGAGTTGGGCGCACAAATGAAAGTCATCGGCACGGGCGGCCTGGCCGAACTCATCGCCCGCGAAACCGACGTCATCCAGATCATCGCCCCGTGGCTCACCCTCGACGGCTTGCGCCTCATTTACGAGATGAACACATGACCCCCAACGCCCTCAACGATCAGCGCTCCACCTTCGCCGACTATTTCTCTCAGGTGCAGGCTACCCCCGGCTGGGATGCCATCCTGCAATCCTTCGCCCGCTTCGCGAGTATCCCGCCCGCCTCGCGCGTGCTCGACGTGGGCTGCGGCCCCGGCAGTCTGGCGCGCACCCTCGTCCGCGCCGGTCACACCGTCGTCGGCATCGACTCCGACCCGCTGATGATCGACCGCGCCCAATACCTGGCGCAGGAAGAACGGCGCCCCGAGTTCGAGTTGGGCGACGTGCGCCACTTGCGCTTTGCCGACTCCTCATTCGACGCCGCCCTCGCCACCAACGTCCTCTTCCTTGTGCCCGATCCCCTCGTCGGCCTGCGCGAAATGGTCCGTGTGGCGCGCCCCGGCGGCATGGTCGCCATGCTCAACCCCTCGTCCAAAATGTCCGTGGCCGCCGCCGAAGCCCACGCCGCCGAGCGCGGGCTGGACGGCGTGGCTCGCGTGTCGCTGGTCAACTGGGGCCGCGCCGCCGAAGCCAACCGCCGCTTCAGCGCCGACGAAGCCCGCACCCTCTTTTCCGCCGCCGGCCTCGCCCAATTCGAATCCGCCGAAAAGATCGGGCCGGGACTGGCGTTATTCGTTCGGGGAGTGAGGGGCGAGGAGAGATGAGAGAAGAGAGAAGAGAGATGGGAGAGGAGAGATAAGAGAGGAGAGATGGGAGAGGAGAGACTATGAGCGAGAAGTTGGAGTTCGCGCGCGACTACAAAGAATTGAAGGTGTATCAGTTGGCTTTTGAGTCGGCGATGCAGATTTACGAACTGTCCAGAAAGTGGCCGCCTGAGGAAAAATACTCGTTGACCGATCAAGTTCGTCGCGCCTCGCGCTCTGTTTGCGGCAACATTGCCGAGGCCTGACGCAAGCGGCGTTATCCCGCGCATTTCGTGAGCAAATTGAGCGACGCTGATACCGAGGCCGCTGAGACTGAAGTTTGGCTGAGCTTTGCTCTGCGCTGCATTTATATTGATGCCGAGACGCACAAAACCCTCAGCAACAACTATGACCAAATCTGCCGCATGTTGACTAAAATGATGTCCAGCCCGGATAAATGGCAATCACACAACAACTAGCGCTCTTCCCTCTTCCCTCTTCCCTCTTCTCTCTCCCCTCTTCTCTCCTCTCTCTCTTCCCTTTTCTCTCCCCCCTCCTCCCATGACCATTCCTCTCTTCAAAAACAAACGCATCCTCCTCGGCGTCACCGGCAGTATCGCCGCCTACAAAGCCGCCGACCTCGCCAGCAAACTCACTCAAGCCGGCGCAGAGGTGGATGTCATTCTGACCGACTCGGCGGAACGATTCGTCACCCCGCTCACGTTCCAATCCGTCACCGGGCGCCCCGTGCACCGCGACCTGTGGGGAAGCGATGCCCACGTGGTGCACGTGGGACTGAGCCACGGCGCGCAGCTTTTCGCCATTGCCCCGGCCACCGCCAACACCCTCGCCAAAATGGCCCACGGCCTGGCCGACAACCTGCTCACCGTATCGGCCCTCGCCGCCCCCTGCCCGCTGCTCATTGCCCCGGCGATGGATGGCGGCATGTTCGATCACCCGGCCACGCAAGCGAATTTAAAAACATTACAGGCCCGGGGCGCGATCATCGTCGGCCCGGCCGAGGGGCGCATGGCCAGCGGCCTCAGCGGCAAAGGGCGCATGGTGGAACCGGCTGAACTGCTGGGGCACATCCGCCTGTTGTTGGCCCGTGGCGGCCCGTTCACCGGGCGCAAGATCGTCGTGACCGCCGGGGGAACGCAAGAGGCCATCGACCCGGTGCGCTTCATCTCCAACCATTCCTCCGGCAAGCAGGGCTTTGCGTTGGCGCAGGCCGCGCTCGATCGCGGCGCGCAAGTGACGCTCATTGCCGGACCCAACACCCTGCCCGTGCCCGCCGGGGCAAGCGTGGTCAACGTGCGCAGCGCCGCCGAAATGGCCGAGGCCGTGCTGGCCGCCTGCGCCGACGCCGACGTGCTGATAATGGCCGCCGCCGTGGCCGACTTCCGCCCCGAGACCCAGGCCGGGCAAAAAATAAAACGCGGCGGGCTGGAGGGCTACAGTCTGCCGCTGGCAAAGACGGTGGATATTCTGATGGCCGTGGCCGAGCAAAAAGAGCGCACCGGCAAGCCCGCCGTGGTGGCGGGGTTTGCCGCCGAAACTCAAAACGTGATTGACAACGCCCGCGAGAAAGTGATCAAGAAGAAGCTGTCGCTCATCGTCGCCAACGACGTATCGGCAAAGGACTCAGGTTTTTTTGTGGACACGAACCGGGTGACGATTGTGGACGCCGGCGGCGGCGCGGCCACGCTGCCGCTGATGAGCAAGGCCGAAGTGGCCGAGGCGGTGTGCGAGCGAGTGGAGCGGTTGCTGGCCGGCTAGAGCAAATTCACTTCAGAGGTGGCAGGCGGCTTGTCAACAGCCGATGCGGCTATAATGCAATCAGCGAGGTGAATGATGGCAATCGAAATCGCTCCAAATATCATCGTTGATACGCAGATACGCTTCGGAAAGCCGGCCATCAAGGGCACGCGGGTGCCGGTTCACGTGCTTGTCGCCAAGGTTGCGGGTGGAATGACACCGGAACAGGTGGCGGATGAGTACGGCGTAACGCTGGAGGATGTAAGAGCAGCACTAGCCTATGCCGCAAATGCCTCGCTCCGGCATCACAAAAACACGCCGAGTCTCGCTCGACGTGTTATTAGTAAGGTCGCGCCGCCCTGACGCTTGAAAATGGAGAAAAATGCTTGATGTTCAGCTCCCTTGACGGTTTGTAGCCGCGCAGTACGTCCACGAGTATGGAGGTGTCGAGCAGCCATTCGTCAGACACGGCCATCTGAGCGGCTCTCAATTTGTCGTCTCAACTGCGCGGCGTATCGGGCCGAGTCGGTAATGTCTTTCCGGTGTGCCCAAACGCCGAAAGCCGGATGTGTTTTGCGTCGTTTTCGCCGCCTGGGCGCCTTCGCCGGAGCCTCGTGAAGAACGATCACTTCCACTGCGCCCGGGGCAATTCCTGCCGGCAATTCCACGACTAGCCGCCGATCCGCCGTGACCTGCCCTTTGAGTTTAACAGCTACCATTGTTCGCCTCTCCGTACCTGCCAGTTTACTACAAAATTATGGCTCTCCCGGCTTTGGCGGGATTATTGTCACCCTGAGCGAAGCGAAGGGTCTCCCGCCGAGATGCTTCGCTTCGCTATTCAGAAACTTAACTCGGCGGCGCTACGGGCGTGAGTTGAAGTCCGAGCATGGCGGCGCGTCGCTGCAATGACTTCAGCTCCCGCTGCCGCTGTTGCTCGTCATAATCGGCGGCCGACATCGGA
>JACRBQ010000101.1 GCA_016213135.1 Chloroflexota bacterium
ACTTCTCACTTCTCACTTCTCACTTCTCACTTCTCACTTCTCACTTCTCACTTCTCACTTCTCACTTCTCACTTCTCACTTCTCACTTCTCACTTCTCACTTCTCACTTCTCACTTCTCACTTCTCACTTCCCACCTCTCACTTCCCACCTCCCACCTCCCACCTCCCACCTCTCACCTCTCACCTCTCACCTCCCACCTCCCACCTCCCCATGCTCCCCATCATCTCCCTCTCCCTCTACGTCTCTGGCACGGCGCTGATCATTGCCGCGCTGGTGGGCGTGCCAGTGGGGGCGGGGCTGGCGTTGCGGCCCGTGCCGGGCCAACGGTGGATCGTGCTGTTGATCTACACCGGCATGGGCCTGCCGCCGGTGGTGGTGGGGCTGGCGGTCTATTTGTTCCTTTCGCGCAGCGGGCCGCTGGGGTGGCTGGGTTGGCTGTTCACCCCGGCGGCCATGATCGTCGCCCAGGTCGTCATCGCCCTGCCCATGGTCATCGGCCTCACGCGCTCCGCCGTGCAAAGCGTGGACCCGGCGCTGAGACTGCAAGTGCAAGCGCTGGGGGCCACCCCGGCGCAGATCATGTGGACGGTGCTGATCGAAGCGCGGGCGGGCGTGGCGGCGGCTATCATCGCCGCGTTCGGCAGCATCATCTCCGAGGTGGGCGCGGTGATGCTGGTGGGGGGCAACATCGCAGGCAGCACCCGGGTGCTCACCACGGCCATTGTGCTGGAAACCCGTCAGGGAAACTTTGAACTGGCCCTGGCCCTCGGCGGCGTGCTGCTGACCCTCACCTTCCTCTCCAACTTTATGCTGCTGCGCCTCTCGGGCCGCGAGCTGTAGTTGCCCTATAATGGCCGCATGAGCGATCTGTATCGCCTCGCCAACATCCGCCACACGTATGTCGGCCCGCAAGGGCTGCGCGCCGTGCTCGAACTTGAGTCGCTCACCGTGGTCGCCGGTGAGATTCTCTCCATCGTGGGGCCGAGCGGCGCGGGCAAATCCACCCTGTTGCGGCTGTTGAATTTCATCGAACGGCCCACCGCCGGGGACATTTTTTTCGAGGGGCAACTCCTTCCACTCGTGGCCCCGCTGGCGCTGGTTCGCCGGGTGACCACGGTGTTTCAACGCCCGCTGCTGCTCAACCGCTCGGTGCGAGAGAACGTGGCCTTTGGGCTGGAGTTGCGCAACGTCCCCGCCGACGGGCGGGTGGACGAGGCGCTGGCTCAGGTGGGCCTCGCCGAGTTGGCGGCCACGCCGGCGCGCAAACTATCCGGCGGCGAAATGCAGCGGGCGGCGCTGGCGCGGGCGCTGGTGCTGCGGCCCGACGTGCTGCTGCTCGACGAGCCGACAGCCAACCTCGATCCGTATAACGTGGGGCTGATCGAGTCGATTGTGACCGGGCAGAACGCGCAGCACGGCACGACGATGGTGCTGGTGACGCACAACGTGTTTCAGGCGCGGCGGCTGGCGCACCGCGTGGGGCTGTTGCTGGCGGGCAGGCTGGTGGAACTGGCGGCCACGGCGGATTTTTTTGAGCGCCCGCGCGACCCGCGCACAGGAGCTTTCGTCAGAGGGGAGATGGCCTGGTGATTAATCACAAATTCGGGCGGGGATTGGGCCGCAACTTCTACGAGAACCGTTCTCGTATTCGCTGCAACACTGTCTCGAAGCTTACCAACTCAATATCAATCGGCCATGCACGATCATTTTCGCCGGCAACGGGAATCGGCCCTTTATGCATGTGATGTGGATGGGTTGAGATTTCCGGGTGATGGTCGCGGTTGTCGTATTGCAGAATACGCTGGCCTCCAGAGTCGTAGTAGAGATAGGCGTATCGCTCCTCAATCGTCTCACCGTTTGCAGCCAGCCGGATTTCGGCATACAGCCGTGAGCGGTCCCGGAAGGGCAAGACGGCATGGATGGCCTGCTCGATGCTGGCTACGTCTTCGTCCGACAATGAGAAGCCCGGATCATCGAGCGACAGAATGTCATCGCTCTCGAAGATGAGGGCGTAGACCTCCCAATAGTAGGCTTCAAGTTTGCCTGACGCCATCCCACTCCGCTGCGCTACGGGGACCTTCGGTCGGCCTTCACCCCGCGCTTGAAGCCGTATTCTTTTTCCATGTGTTGCAGCCCGTATGCCATGGTCCGCCAGCGATAGAAGACTACCCAGTCATTGGGGTCTTCATCAATCACACCCGCTTCAAAGTCCCGCAGAAATTGGTCGGACGGTAGCTTATACTTGGTCTCAAATGCAACGACTTCCGCCAGTGTTCTCTCGTAGACTTCTCGCGGTGTGTGGCGGCGGTGAGTACGCTCATATTCTTCCCGCAATTGACGAGCGCGAATTTGTCGCACTGCCTTGCGTGCGGCGTTGATGAAAAACTTATCCAACTCGGCATGAGAGACCGACTTGACTTGCTCAACCAGTTCGTCTGGAATGGCGATTATTGTAGGCATTGGACAACACATCCTTTCACCGTTGCCGATTGTAGCACAAGTGAGAATGGCTATTTGTGTGCAATCACCAGGAGATGGCGTATTGACGATTCAGAAATCAGGAGGAGGTGTTCATTTCTTCGCCGTGTTCGAGACGGTCGGCGATTACACGCAGGCCGAGCGCTTGCGCTTTCGATATTGCCTCTTGCTCCGTATCTCCGTAGGCGAGTACGCCCGGTATTTCGAGCACCTCTGCGATCCAGTGCTTGTCGTCTTCGAGTTCAGTCTCTATCGTGAATTTCATATGCCCCTCCGTCTTTTGGCAGATTCTATTCTACCCCCTCTGCCAGCTTCTTGATTCTGCTTTCCGTCTCCCGCCACTGAATCGGCGACAGGCCGAGCTTACGGCGGATGGCTTCCGGCTCCACTTGCGCTTTGTAATCGCGCACGGCGCACGTCCAGCGCATCACGTCGAACGATACGCTCTTGCCCACCCCGGCGGCGCGGCCCACGTCGCCCAGCGCGTATTCCAGCTTGCGCACCGACCAGGGAAACACAACGTCCTTTGGCGCGTATTCGGCCAGATAGTCGCGGTAGAGCGCCACCCACTCCGGCGGCAGGGTGAGTTTGCGTTCCTTGGGCCAGTCTTTTTTGTCGGGGTATCGCACGTACAAAAAGGGCTGCGCCGGGTTGGTCACGTCCACGTGCTCGCGCTTGAGGTTGGCGACCTCCACTTTTTTCATGCCCGTGTGCAGCAGCAACGTGAACAAAACCAGCGGGCGCAGGTCGGGCTTTTCGGCGTGTCGCAGTATCTCACCGCCGGCCAGGCATTTTTCCACTTCCTCGTCGGTCAGCATGTCGGGCAGGGGGCTGCGGACGGAGAGTTGCAGGATGGCGTCGGCAGGGTCGGCGCGCAGTTCGGCGGCAGGGGTGGCCCAGCGAAAGAAGGCTTTGAGCGAGGTGACGCGGCGGCCATAGGTTTTGTCGGAGCAGGGCACGCCGCGCTCGTGCTTGAGCCAGTGCAGAAAATTGTTCAGCACGGCAGTGGTCACGCGGTTGAGCGGCGTGCCTGGCGGCAGGTAAGACACCAGCAGGTTGAGGTCCAGCGTAAATGCTTGCAGGGTGTGGCGAGAGGTGTCCCGCTGGCGAAGCCGGTCGAGCCACAGGGCCACGGCGGCATCCAGCGGGGCCGAGGGCTTGAGCGCCGGCCCCAGGCGCGGCGGCACGGGCGGAGCCGGTTCAAAGAGTGAGAGTTGATCGGAGGCCATATCCGCCCATTCTATGCTTGCTCGGCCAGGGCCGCAACTGCGGCGCGGCCCTTGTCAGTCAGCCAATAGGTGGCGGCGGGGAATTTCTTGTTGCTATCGATCAGCCCCTGCCCGGTGAGCGCCTCCACCACACCCCAATCCACGGCCTGCGCCGGGCCGTCGAGCGGGTGAAGCTGATAGAGCTTTTCGCCGTCGGGATAACGGTGCGATTTGAGGAAGCTGCCGCCGGAGATGGCGAGCAGGAGTCGTTTTTGTTCGGCGGTGAGTTTCATGGGGCAACAAAAAAGGAACTGGCCGGGGCGCAGTTCCTTTAGCCGGCGGAACGTTCAGCCGAGCACGTGGATGTATTCCTGCAAGTGCCGCTGCGATATTTTGGTGTACTTATCGCGCAGGATTTGATCCATTTCCTCCGGCGTCAGCCGCAGGCTCAAAATGTCGAGTGCGTCTTCCGGCGACTGGCCGTAGGCCAGCTTCTTCTTTCCATTTTTCAACTCAAACAAGTACATGTAGTGGGGGTTGCTGAAGCTGCTCATCCTAAGCTTTGGCCAGCGCGTCGGAGTACACGGCGCGGCGCTGGGCGGCCAGTTCGGGCAGGCCGCGGTTGATCTCGGCATCGTACTTCCCGGCCAGCAGTTCGCGATAGAACTTGTAGTCGATGCCCTTCACCTTTTCGTCGTCGGGGAAGCGGTGATAGTTTTCCTTGCTCATCAGGCTCTTGCCTTCGGCGATGAGTTGGTTGCCCAGCGCCGAGCCGGGGTAGGGGGCGTAGAAGGAAATGGATGGCATGATGCGCCGCGTGTATTTGACCATGCGCATGGTTTTGAAGGCGTCGTCGCGCGTTTCGCCGGGGATGCCGAGCATGATGTTGGACCAAAACACCGGCGGCTTCTTGCCCTGGCGCTCCATGTCGTCGCCGATGCGGCCGAGCAGGTCAATGGTGAAGTAGTTGTCTTCCTCGGAACATTCTTTGTTGATGATCCGCAGCACGCGGTCGCTGCCCGACTCGAAACCGATGGACACCGTGTTCCAGTTAGTCTCGCGGATGAGGGCCTCGAACAGTTGGGGCCACTGGCGCACGGTGTCGGCGCGGCCGGCCGCCCAATAGGGCCATACTTTGTTGGCCTGGCGCGGATATTTCTCCAGCCACTCTTCGAGCCAGCTCGGGTTTTGGAAGAACATCGAGTCGTGAATGACGAGCGAGCCGACCGGGCCGTATTTGCGGTCGAGGTAGTTCAACTCGTCGATCACCATCTCCACCGGGCGGCGGCCCATGTTGGGGATGTACGAGTTCTCGTTGCAGAACACGCACTGCCACGGGCACACGCGGCTGGTGAGCAGGGTGACCACGCCGGGCGGCCCCCAGCCGCATTCCGGCTCCAGCGGCCAGTTGAACTTGCGAGCCAGTTTCCACGCGGCCGGCTTGGGCCACAAGGCGCGGTCGATCATCGGCCAGTCGGCCATCGATTTGGCGCCCACGCCGAGGATGATGCGCGGGAAGGCGGCGGGATCGCGGATGAGATCGACGATGATGTTCTCGCCGGGGCCCTGGCAAATTTTGTCGATCTCTTCCACGGCGGTCATTTCGTCCAGGGCCACGGTGGCATGCATGCCGCCAACGACGATCAGGCCGTTGGGGTTGACCTCTTTGAAGATTTTGGCGGCGCGATAGGCCACGGGAAAGGTGTAGCTGCGCACGTTCATGATCAGCATGTCGTAGCCGCGCAGGCGCTGGCGCACTTCGCCCCAAGTGCGGCAGGCGCGGGTGGAGAACATATCGGTCATCACACCGTTCTGATGAAGGATGGTGCGCAGCAGGCCCAGGCCGTGGTCTTGCCACTGTTCGTGCGGCCCCGAAGGGTTCACCAGATCGCCGAGGTCGCCCAGGTCCAGCCACAGACGCCTGGGCGGCGAGGGCTTCGCGGTTTGGGGCCAAAGTTTCTTGAACATTGAGGAGGTTCCGTTCTGGTGCGGGGGAGGGAGCTACAGGCGTTGGCGGCCCGCAAAACCGGCGTCCGTGTCGTGCCAATGGGCCACGTTGGGTTCGTCGTATCGCCAGCAAAGACAAACTTCCCGGCCATCGCGCACTGCCGGGAAGTCTATCAATCCTGTGTTGATGTCTTTTACTTCGATGCCCATGCTCTGGATGGCTTTGACGTTGTGCTGAATGGTCTCAAAGTCTGCCAGAACCGCGCCGGCCTTTTTGCTGCCGCCGTTGCCCATGGCTTTTTCGAGCACGGGCCACAGGTCGGGTTCGGCGGCTATCACACGCCGGCGAGCTTCGAGCGCTTGAGCCAGCAACGGCCGGAGGATGGGCAGGAGGGCGTTGGCTTCTTCAACGCTGAACAGCCGGTGCGCCATGCCCGAACCAGGTTAGTGGCCGCAGCCGCAGCCGTCGCCGCCGCCACTGGCCGCCGCCGGCGAGCCGCTGGTGCGGAACGAGTGGCCGCAGCCGCAGGTGGAAACGGCCTGGGGGTTGTCGATGCGGAACCCGCCGCCCATCAAATTGTCCACGTAATCCACGCTTGCGCCCGAAAGGTACATCGCTGAAGTGGGATCGACGAATAGCTTGACGCCTTCAGTTTCGACGACGGTGTCGAATTCGCGCGCTTTGGCTTCAATGGCCATGCCGTATTGCATGCCCGAGCAGCCGCCGCCGGAAACAAATACGCGCAAGCCGTGGTCCGGCAAGTTGCGCTCGGCAAGAAGGGCGCGGACTTTCGCCGCGGCGCCGCCGGTCATGGTGATGGCCGGGGCCTCGGTGTACTCCAATTCGGTTTCGGACTGATCGAACGTGAGGGTCATGGTGGTATTTCCTCTCAAATTTGGTAGGGTTAGTTGAGTGCGATTGTAGCAGGTTTCGCAAGGGTCGTCAATAAATACGATGCACGTCTGGTAAATCAGGCGTTAAGCGCGTTGGGCCGGATGAGGTACGAGCAGGATTCGCCGCCCTCAGTGAGATGGCACACACGCTCGGGGATGCGGCCCACCAGTGTGGCGATCAGATTCATGTCCACTGCGCACAGTTCGGGATGGCGATCGGCGATGCCCGCGTAGGGGCAGTTGCACGTGTGCACCACGTAGCCGTCGTCGGTGTTTTCCCACCGGGCCACATATCCCTTCTCGTTGAGAAATTCCACGGCGTGATCCAGCCGCCGGGGCATAGGCTCACTGGCGGGGGGGCGGGGAGCTTCGGTCAACAGCCGGCGCGTGATGCCCTCAAAAAAAACGTTGACCGCGCGCGTGTCGCTGTGCGCTTTCACTTCATCCAGCAGTTGCATGGCAAGGCCGTCGTAGTTTTTTGGGAAAAGCTCGTTGGCTTTGACCGTGAGGGCATAGGTGTGCTGCGGCCTGCCGGAGGTGGCGCGATGGCGCACCACCGGCTCGCTCACCAGCCCTTCGGAGCGCAGCACGTCGAGGTGATGGCGCACGGTGACCGAGGTGATGCCAAGCTCTTTGCTCAGCTCATCCACGGTGGCGCTGCCTCGCTCTTTTAGAATACTGATGATGAGTTGACGCTTGTTCTGCACGACCTGACTCTCTGCTCGGTGGCACGTCGGCGCGGACCGACGTGAAAATTGTAGTGGAGATGGGATGAATTTGTCAAATGGTCATCTTAAAAACCTTGACAAGCAAACTTCGGAATCATATAATCTCACAGGCTTGTGAAATCCGTCATTTTTTGCTCGAAATTGCCGTGGACGGCAAACGGGGGCGGTGAGGCGCAAGGTATAATGAGCTGTATCGTCCCTCTGGTTTTGTTTCCTTACAAGGCGCACACTCATGGTTTATCAGAACTATATCGGCGGCAAATGGGTTGACGGAGCAGGGGGCCACACCTTTGCCAGCATCAACCCGGCGAATGAAGAGGTGGTCGGCGATGTAGCTCAGGCTGAGGTGGCCGATGTGGATGCGGCGGTGGAGGCTGCCGCCCGCGCCTATGTTTCGTGGCGGCTCACGCCTGCGCCGCGCCGGGGCGAAATTCTTTACCGCGTCGGGCAGCTCCTCAAAGACCGAAAAGAGGCCCTGTCGCAGTTGCTGACGCGAGAGATGGGCAAAGTGATTGACGAGGCGCGGGGCGACGTGCAAGAGGCCATTGACATGGCCTTCTTCATGGCCGGCGAAGGCCGCCGCCTGTTGGGCTACACCGCCCCGGTGGAACTGCCCAACAAGTTCGGCATGGCCGTGCGCGAGCCTATCGGCGTGTGCGCCATCATCACGCCGTGGAACTTCCCCGTGGCCGTGCCATCGTGGAAAATCTTCCCGGCGCTCATTGCCGGCAATACGGTGGTCTACAAGCCCTCGCCCGAAACGCCGTTGCTGGGCATCGAGTTCGTGCGCGTGTTCCAGGAGGCGGGCCTGCCCGCCGGTGTGCTGAACGTAATCACCGCGCCCGGCGTGGCAGTGAGCCAGGCGTTGGTGCGCCACCTCAAAGTGCGCGCCATTTCGTTCACCGGCTCCACCAAAACCGGCACGGCCATTGCCGCCGACGCGGGCAAGTATAATAAACGGGTCTCTCTGGAGATGGGCGGCAAGAATGCCATCACCGTGCTGGACGATGCAAATTTTGATCTGGCGGTGGAGGCCATCCTGTGGTCGGCCTTTGGCACCACCGGGCAGCGCTGCACGGCGTGCTCACGGCTCATTGTGCAAAAGGGGATTGCCCCCGCACTCAAGGAAGCATTGGTGGAGCGCACCCGCAGACTGCGCCTGGGCGACGGGCTGCTGCCCACCACCGACGTGGGGCCGCTGATCAACCGCGCCGCCCGCGACCGCGTTCATGAATACGTGGGCATCGGAAAAGCCGAAGGGGCGCGGGTGCTGGTGGGCGGTAAAATTTACGGCGAGGGCGGCAAGGGGTTCTACTATGAGCCGACCCTGTTCGACGGCGTCGCCCCGCCCATGCGCGTGTCGCAGGAAGAAATTTTTGGGCCGGTGCTTTCCATTATCGAAGTCGGCTCGCTGGAAGAGGCGGTGTCGGTGAACAACGATTCGGCCTACGGGCTGTCGTCGTCCATCTTCACCGAGAACGTCAACGCGGCCTTCACCGCCATGCGCGATCTGGCGACCGGCATTGTGTACGTGAACCACGGCACCACCGGGGCCGAGATTCAGTTTCCGTTTGGCGGCGTGCGCGGCACCGGCAACGGCCATCGCGAAGCCGGGCAGGCCGGGCTGGAAGTGTTCACCGAGTGGAAAGCCATTTACGTGGACTACTCCGGGCGGCTGCAGCGGGCGCAGATTGATACCGATAAACTTGTCAACGGCCCCGCGTGAAGCGGATGCAAACGGATTTATAAAGATGGCAACGGTAAGCGCACCTCCTCAACTGACCACTCGGCGGATGACCTACGCCGAGTATCGCGCCATGCCGGATGACGGGAAGCGGTACGAGTTGGTGGACGGAGTGTTGAGGGAGATGGCAGATATGCCTGCACCGACGCTTGCGCATCAACTGGTTTCAAGGGGCCTATTTCGAAAACTGGACGGTTATGTTGCTGAAAGAAAGCTGGGCCAAATGCTGTATGCCCCGGTTGACGTTTACCTGGCCGATGATCTATCGTATCAGCCCGACATACTGTTTGTCGCCAATGAGAGCCGGGCGAAATTGACGAACGACGAGGTGATCGGCCCTCCCGATCTGGTGGTGGAGATTGTCTCTCCGGCTTCGCGGAACATTGATCGCAAAGAAAAAGCGGCGAACTATGCCAACCATGGCGTAAGAGAGTATTGGTTGGTGTATCCCGATGCGTGGATTATCGAGGTGCTTGAATTGAAAGAGGGGAAATTTCAATTGCTTGGCCGTTACGGCGAAGGCGAGACGGTGCGCTCGGAAGTGCTGGCCGGACTGGAGTTTCTCGCCGAGACGGTTTTTGCCGCATGAGTGTTCAACTATACTGGGACGGGTCATATGAAATTGCCCGCCATTTGTTGGCGGCGCACCCCGGCCTTGAACTGAAAGAAGTGACGCTGCAACAAATCTACGAGTGGACGGTAGCCTTGCCCGATTTTGCCGACGACCCCGCTCTGGTGAACGACGAATTGCTGTCCGCTATTTATCTGGATTGGTTTGAGGAGGCGAATCCCTTATGACCGACGCGCTTGAAAACCCGAACTACCCCGTGCCCGATGAACTCAAGTCCAACGTCATCGTGACCACGATAGACCGGCTGTACAACTGGGGCCGCCGCTCGTCCGTGTGGCCCATGATGTTCGGCCTGGCCTGCTGCGCCATTGAGATGATTTGCACCGCCGCCAGCCGCTACGACTTGAGCCGCTTCGGCATGGAAGTGATGCGCCCCAGCCCGCGACAGAGCGATTTGATGATCGTGTCGGGGACGGTGACGAAGAAAATGATCCCGGTGATTGTGCGCCTGTACAACCAGATGCCCGAACCCAAGTACGTGATGGCGATGGGCGCGTGCGCCTCCGGCGGCGGCCCTTTCAAAGAGGGCTACAACGTGGTTTCCGGGGTGGACAAGTTCATTCCGGTGGATGTGTACGTGCCGGGGTGCCCGCCCACGCCGCAGGCGTTGCTCAATGGCCTCATCAAATTGCAGGAAAAGATCGACAGCCAATCCATTGCCAGTGTGCCGTGGTATCAGTCCGGCAACAGCGAGCCGGTGCCCGTGCCGCTGCTTGGCCCCGACCTGATTGACTTGCGCCAGCGGCCGTTGTTCAACCAACTTGCTAAACAGCCTGCGGCGCAGGCGGTGACGGAATAACATTCGCCCGGCGAGTTCCGAGGCAGTTGGCCTCTGGCGCTCAGCTGTGAATCTCTGAAAGGATATTCTTCATGACCGAAGTTGTCGCTCCTACGGTGGAGGCCCCGGCAGCCGCACTCGAAAGTCGTTTCCCCGGCGCGGTGACGCCCGATGCCCGCGCCGGCTATTCGGGGTACGTGGTGGCCGCCGACCAGCTGATCGAAGTCGCTACGGCGCTGCGCGACGAAATGGGCTACGACTATCTTTCGTCGGTGACCGGCGTGGATTATATTGCCGATGGCAAGCTGGAAGCGGTGTATCACGCCTGCAAAACGACGGGCGGCCCGGCGCTGGTGCTCAAAGTGCAAGCCCCGCGCGAAGCTCCGGTGGTGCCTTCGCTGGTAAACGTCTACCCCGGCGCAGATTTTCAAGAGCGCGAAGCCTACGATATGTATGGCATCCGCTTTGCCGGACACCCCAACCTGAAGCGGATTTTGATGTGGGAAGGCTTTGCCGGTTACCCCTTGCGCAAGGATTGGAAGGAAGCTTATTACGAGGGCGAAACCAAACCGTTTGAATCGCGCTGGCCCGGCGGCGATTTTGTTCGGGCCGAGGAAAAGAATATCTTTAGCCACAACGTGGCTTACCCGGCGGGCTTCACCCCGGACGACTGGGTGCCCGAGTCCGAAGTCTCGCAATACCCCGTCTTCGACCCGTCTACCCAGGGCGAGGGGCACGGCCTGAAGACCGACAAGCTGGTGGTTAACATCGGCCCGCAGCATCCCTCCACCCACGGCGTGTTCCGCATGTTGGTTACGCTCGACGGCGAGACGATTGTGAACCTTCAGCCGGTGATGGGTTATCTGCACCGCAACCACGAAAAGATCGGCGAGCGCAACACGTTCCTGCACAACATGCCGTTCACCGACCGGCTGGATTACATTTCTTCCATGTCCAACAACCTGGGCTATGCGCTGGCGGTGGAAAAACTGATGAAGGTAAAAGTGCCGGAGCGCGCGGAATACATCCGCGTGCTGATGGTGGAACTGACCCGGATTTGCAACCACCTGTGGGCCGTGGGCTTTTTGCTCAACGACCTCGGCGCGTTCTTCACCCCGGCGCTGTACGCCATCCGCGAGCGCGAATTGATTTTGGACTTCTTCGAAGCCACCGCCGGCAGCCGCATGATGTGCAACTACATGCGCTTCGGCGGCGTGGCCCGCGACCTGCCCGAACGGATTCGCGACGACAACACGCTGGACTTCCTCAACGACATGGTATTCAATCGCCTGCCCAGGGCCATTGACGATCTGGAAACATACCTGACCGACAACGAGATCATCCGCTCGCGCTGCATCGGCGTGGGGGTGTTGCCCCCGCAGCAGGCCGTTGCCTTCAGCGCCGCCGGGCCGCTGTTGCGCGCCTCGGGCGTGGCTTACGACCTGCGCCGCGCCGACCCGTACAGCATCTACGACCGCTTCGATTTCAAGGTCTGCACCCGGCCCAACGGCGATATCTACGACCGCTACCTCATCCGCATGGATGAGATGCGCGAGAGCGCGAAGATTTGCCAGCAGGTGCTGCGCGATATGCCCACCGGCGGCGACATCCTCGCCGGCAAGCCGGCGTATAACGTCCGCGTCCCGGCGGGCGAATCGTACGGGCGGGTGGAAGGGCCGAAGGGCGAACTCGGCTTCTACATCGTGTCCACCGGCAAGACGAACCCCTACCGTTACCACGTGCGCGCCCCGTCGTTCATCAACATCACGCTGCTGGGCGAGTTGTGCAAGGGCCACAAAGTGGCCGACGTGGTGGCCATTCTGGGCAGTATCGACATCGTGCTCGGCGAGACGGATCGCTAACGGGCCGCGATTGAGGAGATGACTATGTACGGTCTTGGCATTGTGAAAGGTCTATGGGTCACGGTTCAGCATTTCGTGGACACGTACACCGACGACATCCGCTGGCTGAGCAAGCGCTATATTGACCCCGACAAACTCTCGTACCGGCAATCGTCCAAAGGCAAGGGGTTGTTCACCGTTCAATACCCCGAAGAGAAACTCGAAGTCCCGGAGCGCTTCCGCTACCTTCCGTTTTTGCTGTACGAAGAGAAGCCGGATGGGACGAAGGAAGATCGCTGCACCTCGTGCGGCATTTGCGCCAAAGTATGCCCGCCGCAGTGCATTTGGATTGAG
The DNA here is from genome assembly GCA_016213135.1 of Chloroflexota bacterium. Lineage (GTDB taxonomy): Bacteria > Chloroflexota > Anaerolineae > Anaerolineales > VGOW01 > VGOW01. Next base: position 12,605 of record JACRBQ010000101.1, read on the forward strand.
CGCACCGAAGACCCGGTGACCAAACGCCCGGTGCCCGCCCCCAAAGCATTTTTCATCGACACCGACATCTGCATGAACTGCGGCTACTGCGCCGAGTATTGCCCCTTCGACGCCATCAAGATGGATCACGATTACGAGATCGCCTCGTATGACCGCACCGGCGCGCACGTTTACGACAAAGAGAAACTGTCGAAGCCGGTGAGTTACTATGCCGGCATTCGCCCCACCGACTACGCCGCCGAAGAACAGGCGCGGGCCGAAGCGGAAGCGAAGAAGGCCGCCAGGAAAGCAAGATAACGCGTGGGCCTGTTGCCCGTTTCGTCAGCACGGCTGACGAAACGGGCCGGGCCGAACCGTTTTGAAAGTCAGGTTTAACTATGGCATCAAACAACGGCGCTCCCAGCGCCGAGGCAGTCATGAAGGCCCTGGGCACCGTCGTCGAGCCGGAGTTGCACCAGGACCTCGTCACCCTCAACATGGTCCGCGATCTCAAGATCGACGGCGGCGCGGTGAACTTCACGATTATGCTCACCACCCCGGCCTGCCCGCTCAAACACGTGATGGAGCGCGACGCGCGCGCTGCCCTGGCGAAAGTTCCGGGCGTGGAGTCGGTGTCCATCCAATGGAGTTCCAGCATCCCCACCGATAGCCGCATCATCGGGCAACTCAAGCTGCCCATCAAGAACACCGTCGCCATCGCCTCGGGCAAAGGCGGCGTGGGCAAATCCACCATCGCCGTCAACGTGGCGGTGTCGCTGGCTCAGAGCGGCGCCGGCGTGGGTTTGCTCGATGCCGACATCTACGGCCCCAACGCCAACATCATGCTGGGCGCGCAGCGCATGCCGCCGCCCGCCGAAGTGGACGGCGTGCAGAAGTTGATGCCCGCAGTGGCCCACGGGGTGAAGCTCATGTCGATGGGTTTCCTCGTGCGGCCCGACCAGGCGCTGGTGTGGCGCGGCCCGATGCTGCACTCGGCCATTCGCCAGTTCCTCACCGACGTGGCCTGGGGCGCGCTCGATTACCTCATCATCGATCTGCCGCCGGGCACCGGCGATGCGCAACTCACGGTGGCGCAATCGGTACCGCTCACCGGCGGCGTGATCGTGACCCTGCCGCAAGCGGTGTCGCAGGCCGATGCGCTGCGCGGCTTGATGATGTTCAGGCAAATGGAAGTGCCCGTGTTCGGGGTGGTTGAAAATATGAGCTACCTGCCCATGCCCGATGGATCGCAGATGGACCTGTTTGGGCGGGGCGGCGGAAGGAAGCTGGCGGCTGAGGCCGGGGTGCCCTTTATCGGCGAAGTGCCCATCGACCCGTTGGTGCGCGTGGGCGGTGATTCCGGGGTGCCGTTGGTGGTGTCCCACCCCCAGTCGCCCACCGCCCAGGCTTTCATCGCCATTGCCAACGACATTGCCGCCCGTATCAGCGTGCAGACGCTCACCCGCCGCAACGACTTGATCCAAATTCAGATGGTGGCCTAACCTTGACTATTGCTTTGGAAACCACGCGCCCGATCGTCGGCGTCCGCTTTTATCGCGTCGGCAAGCTATATCACTTCGACGCTTCGGCGTACCCCGAAGTGCGCGTGGGCGACCGCGTGATTGTCGAGACCCAGCGCGGCTCGCAACTGGGCGAGGTCGTCAGGTTTGTGGAGGGCGCTGCGCCTGCCGACGGCGGTTACCGCGGCATCGAGCGCCTCGCTAACCCGCGCGATCTGTTGATGCAGCAGCAGTGGCAGGCCAAAGAACTGGCCGCCATGATCGATTGCCGCGAACGAGCCTCGCAACTGCGATTGCACGGCGTGAAAATCGCGAAGGCCGAATACAACTACGACGGCAGCCGCCTGACTTTTTTCTACGGCTGCGAGAGTGACGACAAGGCCGAAACGAAATCGCTGCTGCCCGATATGCAGCGCAAGTTCCCCGAAACGCACGTGGAGCTGCGGCAGATCGGCCCGCGCGACGTGGCCAAGATCATCGGCGGGGCGGGGGCCTGCGGCATCGAGGAGCGGTGCTGTTCGCGCTTCCTCACCGAGTTCAGCCCGGTGTCGATCAAGATGGCAAAGGAGCAGGGCATCTCGCTCAGCCCGGAAGAGATCACCGGCATGTGCGGGCGGTTGCGCTGCTGCCTGGTGTATGAATACGAGCAGTACGTCGAAGCACGCAAGACTCTGCCCCGGCGCGGCAAGCGCGTGGGCACGCCCAAGGGCGAGGGAAAGGTGATCGACGTGAACCCGCTCAAGGAAACCGTGTTCGTGGTCGTCGGCGAATCCCGGTTCGAGTTCGGCAAGGACGAGCTTCAACCGCTCGAGGAACTGGAAACGCTGGCCTCTAAAGCCGGCAAGCCCTGCGACAGGCGCACGGGCGGCGGGTGCGACTGCGGCGCGCACACCAAAAGCAACTGACCGGGGACAGCTTCCCGGCGTTATCATCGGCGGCGCAAGCCGCCGATTTCATTCAGCCCATGCCCGGCTCTCCCCAACGCATCGTCTCCCTCGTCCCCAGCCTCACCGAGTCGCTGTTCGATCTCGGCCTGGGCGGCCGCGTCGTGGGCGTCACCGATTACTGCGTCCATCCGGCGTCGGCGCTGGCCGGGCTGCCCCGGGTGGGCGGCACCAAGCGCCCCCGGTTGGCCGAGGTGCTGGCACTGGCCCCCGACATCGTGCTTGCCAATCAGGAAGAGAACTCGCCGGAGGCGGTTGAGGCGTTGCAGGCCGAAGGGGTTGAAGTGTGGGTGATGTTCCCGCGCAGCGTGCGCGACGCCATTGACGCGCTGTGGCAGATGGTGCGCCGCTTCGATGTGCCGCAACAGGGGCCGAGGCTTTCGGCGCTGGAGACCATGTTCGAGTGGTCGTCGGCGGCGTCGGCCAATGTGGAAGCGCCGGCGGTATTTTGCCCCATCTGGCGCGAACCGGCGGAGGGCGCGCCGCAATGGTGGATGACGGTGAACGCGCAAACGTACGTGAGCGATTTGATTGCCGTGTGCGGCGGGCGCAACGTGTTCGCCGGGCGCGAGCGGCGCTACCCCCTTGCCGCCGACCTCGACCCCGCCCAACCGCCCGATCTGGCCCCCGAACGCGATACGCGGTATCCCCGCGTGCCGCTGGCCGAGGTGCTGGCGGCGCGGCCTGAAGTGATCCTGCTGCCCAGCGAACCTTTTGCCTTCTCCGAAGCCGAGGCCGAGTTCTGGCGGCACGCTTCGCGTTCCGATTTGCCCGCCGCGCAAAACGGCCGCATCCATTTTGTGGACGGGTCGCTGTTGACGTGGCACGGCACGCGGCTGGCGCGGGCGTTGCAGGAGTTGCCGTCGCTGTTCAGCGCGTGAGGAGCGAGGGTTGAAAGTCATCATTGATTTTGACGGCACGCTGACGGCGGAGGAAACGCAGGTGCAGGCGCTTTCCGAGAAGGCGCTGAACACGCTGGCCCACGAGATCATCGGCGCGCCGTTGGAGCAGTTGCGCGCCGATTACGCCGCCACCCGGGCCCGGTTGTTGCAGGCGCCCCACCTGCACGGTTGGAGGGTCAATGGGCTGCTGGCCTCCTACTGCGACGAGGGCGCGTTCATCCTCAATACCAGCACCCTGCAAGCCATGCTCGGCGAAAACGATTCGTATCGCGCGGCGGTGAACCTCCGCTTTGCCGATGCCGAATACGACCCGGTGGCCGATTGCACCAATCATCTTTTCCACCGGCACACGGCCGAAATCCCGCCCGCCTTCCGGCCCGCCGCGCCGGGGGTGCTTTCGCAATTGCTCGACGACCCCGAACGGACGCCCGTGATTCTCACCAACTCGCGCGCCGACAAAGTTCTGGGCCAGCTTGCAGTGCTGGGCTTTGAGCGGGCCGTGCCGGTGCTGGGCGACACGCGCCAATACGATATGGACCCGGCGTGGGAGCAGGCGTTTGCGCACCCGCATTTGGGCGGCATTCAGGTTTGGCCGATTGCCGGGAACTACGCCGTAGACTTGCGCCGCCCGGCCTACCATCGGGCGCTGGTGGCGGCCCGGGCCGAGGAGCCGCGCGTGGCCGTGGTGGCTGACACGTTTTCGCTGCCGGGGGCGCTGCCGTTGATGATGGGCATCCCCTTTTTGCTGCTGCGGACGGTGTACACCCCCCAATGGTGCGCCGAGGCCGTGGCCGCCCATCCCCTGGGCCGCGTGCTCGACGATCTGGCTGAGTTGCCCGCTGTGCTGGATACCCTGCCGCTGTGGTAAGGCGAAGACAATGCGGCAGATTGGGCGCGCGTGGATAACATTGGCAGTGGCGATACTCCTATCGGCATGCGGCGGCGATGTATCACCCCGCACGGCTGCTCTCGCCGACGCTACGCCTTCCTCGACGGTTGCGCCCGCCTGGACGCTCACAGCCACTGCCACCGCAACGCCCACCGCTACGGTCCCGGCCACGGCGACCCCGACCTCCACTCCGCATCCCATGATGATCGCGGCCATGCGCCAACTGGAGTATCCGGGCAGTGAGATTGTGATCGAACAAGAACTGGAGCCGGGCGCAAACTATCGCCGCTACTATGCCTCGTATCTTTCCGGCGGCTTCAAAATCTACGCGCTTCTCACCGTGCCCGAAGGCGATCCCCCGCCCACCGGCTGGCCGGTCATCGTGTTCAACCACGGCTATATTCCACCGGCCGAATATCGCACGAGCAGCCGGTACGCGGCCTACGTGGATTGGTTGGCCCGGAGCGGATACATCGTGTTTCGTTCCGATTACCGCGGGCACGATCAATCGGAGGGCGAAGCCCGGGGGGCGTATGGCAGCCCGGATTACGTCGTGGATGTGCTCAATGCCGTAGCCTCAGTCAAGAAATTCCCGCAGGCCGATCCCGACCGCATCGGCATGTGGGGCCACTCGATGGGCGGATACATCACGCTCCGCGCCATGGTCGTCAGCGACGACATCAAAGCCGGGGTGATCTGGGCCGGCGTGGTCGCTCCCTACCCCGACCCGTTCGAGCGGGGCAATACCCGGCCCACCCCCGTCTTCACCGGGACGCCGTCACCGTTTGGGCGGGGCTGGCGCAGGGCGTGGATCGAGCAGTTTGGCGCGCCCGAAGAGAACCCGGCGTTCTGGAATGGAATTTCGGCCAACACCTATCTGGCCGACCTCTCAGGTCCGTTGCAACTACACCACGGCACAGCCGACGAATCGGTGCCGCTGGCCGCCTCGGAGAAACTGTACGCGCAAATGGTAGCCGCCGGGATGCCGGTCGAATTTTACACTTACGAGGGCGACAACCATAATCTCTCGGGCCATTTCACGACGGCCATGAACCGCACCATCGAGTTTTTTGATTTGTACCTCAAGCACTGAGACACGAAGAAACACAAAGAAAACAACGCGCCAAAATGCCTTATACTCTATGAAGCAGGAGCGCATCATTGGCGCGGTGTCAGTGAACCGGCAATAGTCGTGCGTATCCAAAGGAGTTGCGATGATTCAAGACACGCTTGCCCAAATCGAGAGCAAAATTGAAAACGCCGCCGCAATAAAAGACGAGAGCAAAGCGGAATTGCTCACCCTGTTGTCGACCTTGAAAACGGAGATAGAGGCCCTGGCCGAGACGCAGGGCGATCATGCGGAAAGCATTGCCGGGTTTGTGGGCGTTTCGGCGCACGAGGCCACGCGCCCGGTGAAGAACCCCCAACTTTTCCGGCTGTCCATTGACGGTTTGGCGGCCTCGGTGGAAGGCTTTGAGATCACCCACCCGCGCCTGGTGGAGACAGTGAATTACATTTGCGCCGTGCTGACCAACGCAGGCGTTTAGGCTGGGCAAGTGGCGTTTTCTGCGGCGGGTTTTGCGATATGGTGTCGTCCACTGCACATGGCTTTGGCGTACGGCCAGGTAAGGGTTCTCCTGCGCGCGGCTTAGTTCGACGCGGATTGACGCGGCGGCGCAGGGAAACGTGTTCTTGATTTTCTCTTATTCCGCCACATCAATCCTTGATTCGTTGGGCGCACTCTCTATATTCATCGCATGGTATGAAATGACGAAGCACTACATTGCCTATAACAAAGTTGAAGATTGGGGTGAGTATGGCTTAGGCGGCACGGAATTTCGCCACTACAGCGGGCATCCCGAAAGCAAGTTACAAAAAATGATTGGGGAAACCGTATGGGTGATTTCAGGCAAGAGAGCCAAAGGAAAGACAGTTTACAAATTGTGTAGCGTCTACACCCCAACCCACTTAGAAGATATTGACACGGGCGGATTCTGGGTGACTGGCAAAGGCTATGGCTTTATTCCGCATATAGAACTATATGGGTTCTCTTGGCTTGCCGAATTACTCAAAGAACAAAGCAATTTTCGATACGGTCTAAATGAGATAAAAAGCCAAGACGTAATTCGCGGTCTTGAACAGATTAGAGGCGGTCAAGTTGTAGAAATAAGCGAAGTTTCTTTCCCCGATGAAATAGGTCAGCCAGAAAAGCATATCGAGGGCGCAAAAAAGCAAGTAACGGTCAACGCTTACGAAAGAAATCCAAAAGCACGCACGGCCTGCATTGCCAAATATGGCTCTAAATGCGCCGTGTGCGAGTTTGATTTTGAGAAGCACTACGGTGAGATAGGGTCAGGTTACATTCATGTTCATCATTTGAAGCCTTTGGCGAGCGTAAGTGAGAAATACGAAGTTGACCCCATCGAAGATTTACGTCCAGTCTGTCCCAATTGTCACGCTATGCTTCACAAAAAAGAACCGCCATATTCAATTGAAGAACTACAAGTAATGATACGAGTGAAGTTCTCAGATCCATAGCAGTGAGCCACCTGTGTGCCCAACCCTTCATGCAGGCGACTGGGCTACGCCCTGCTAATTCGGGCGATCCGAATGACCCGTCCCGCGCCTGACGCCTGCCGTTAGGCCGTTTCCATCGGCTGACCGCCCCCACTTCAGCGCATACGCCGTTACGACGCAGCGGCGGCCGTGGGCGTTGCGATCACGGTGATTTTGATGAATAGCACCGGCCCGAACGCCTTGCCATCGGCGTCGCGCAGTTGCCAGAGGCCCGCGTAGTCGCCGGGGGCGGTGGGCGCGGTGTGGCTCGACGATATTCCGTTTGCAGCGGATGACCGCGCCACGCCATGACCGTCCTGGCCCTCGTCATCCCCGCCCGAAACGAATCAACGGCCATTGGCCGCACCGTGGCCGGGGCGCTTCGGTGGCTGCTCCCCGGTGACGCCCTATTCGTGATTGACCACGGCTCTACCGACGGCACGGGCGACGTGGCCGCAGCGGCCGGGGCTGCGGTGTGCCGTGTTTGCGCTCACCTCCCCCCGTTCAACATCCCCCACACCCTGAACTGCTCCAGAATCGAGCCGCCCACGAATTCGCGCAAAATGCTGTTGCTGGGGATGGCTTCCGGCGAGATGGGCGCGAACCACTGCAACATCGCCAGCAGGCGATTGGCCTCCACATATTCGAGCGCGTCCGGTTCCACCTGCCGCAGCAGCGGCTCCACCAGCGGCCTCAGCGCCGAAAGCTCGTACACCAGCGCCGAGTTAAACATCACATCGGCATTTTCCTGAAACGGAAAGATGTGCAGCGTCTCGCCGCGCCGCACGCTCTCCCAGCGCTTCAGCGTGTCCCGCGCCGAGTAGCCCCGGCTGGCCGCGTCGCGCACAATGCGGCGGATGAGCCGCGTGTCGGTGGTGCTCACCCGGTTGTGCCGATCCAAATTCAACTGCGTGAGCGCCGAAGCATAAATGCGGAACACCCGCTCGGCTGGAATGTGCGGCGCCAGCTCCGGGTTAAGCCCGTGGATGCCTTCCACCACAATGACCGTGTCGGCGGCAAGCTGGGCCGTTTCGCCGGGGCCGCCGCGCCCGCTTTTGAATTCGTAATGCGGCAGGGCCACTTCTTTGCCTGCTATCAAATCCAGCACATCGGCATTGAATCGTTCCAGGTTCAGCGCGCGGATCGATTCGAAATCGAACTCGCCGCGCTCGTCGCGGGGCGACTGCTCACGGTCCAGAAAATACTCGTCCATCGCCAGCGCAAACGGGTGCAGGCCGTTGGCCAGCAGTTGCACCGCCAGCCGTTTCGAAAACGTGGTCTTGCCCGACGATGACGGCCCGGCGATGAGCACCAGCCGGATGTCGCCCCGGCCTTCGGCGATCCACGTGGCCATTTGGGCAATGCGCTGCTCGTGCAGCGCCTCCGACACCAGAATCAGTTCGCGGGTGCGCCCGGTCTCGATGGCCTCGTTGAGCGAGCCTACGTCGCCCACGCCCAACCGGTCGAGCCAGTTGCCATATTCGCGGAATGCGGCCACCAGCCGCGAGTGTTCCTCCGGCGGCGACAGGCGGGTGGGGGCGCTGCGCTGCGGGAACTGCAAAATGAATCCCGGCGGCTCGGGGTGCAAGGCAAACCAGCGGAGGTAGCCGGTGGCGGGGAGCATGTATCCATGAAAGTAATCGGCCAGTTGGCCCAGGCGGTACACCACCAGATAATCTTTTCGTCGTTGCGCCAACAGCTTCACTTTGTCCATGTCGCCCCGGGCGCGGAACATTTCCACCGCTTTGGGAAGCGGCATCGCCTCTTTGGCGATGGGCAGGTTGGCCTCGGCCATCGTGCGCATTCGGGCCGCCAGTTGCGCCAGTTCGTCCGCGCTCAACGCCTCGCGCCCGGACACCTGGCAGAAGTAGCCGCCGGAATAGGTGGCGTGATCGACTTTGACTTCGGCGGCCGGGAAGAGTTCTGCGGCGGCGGCGACGAGCAAAAAGCTCAGCCCGCGCCGGTAAATGCGCGCGCCGTCTTCGGCGGCGGTGGTGATCGGTATGGCCTGCACATCGCGCGTCACCGGCACATGCAGTTCGCGCAGTTTGCCATCGACCAGCGCGGCCACCACAGGCGGCTCGTCGTCGCGCATGGGAAAGGCGGCCTGCGCAAATGTTTCGAGCGCGGCGCCCACCGGGCCTTCGAACGTGCGGCCATCGGCCCACCGCACTTGCACGGTGGCCCGCTCGGCGGCGGGGTGGATGTCGGGTTGATCGTTGTTCATGGATTCTCCGTGCGCTGATTCTATGCCTGTTGGCGGTTTTGTGGTAAAAGACACCTGCACCCACACCCCTCACAGGAGCCTGCCATGCAATACACCGCCCTCGGACGCACCGGATTGAAAGTATCGCGCCTCTGCCTCGGCATGATGACCTATGGCTCGCCTGCGTGGCGCGACTGGATATTGCCCGAAGAGGCCGCGCGGCCCTTTGTCAAACGCGCGCTCGAGCTGGGAATCAACTTCTTCGACACTGCGGACGCCTATTCGTTGGGCGTGAGCGAGGAAGTGACGGGGCGGGCGATCAAGGATTTTGCGCGGCGCGACGAAGTAGTGATCGCCACCAAAGTGTTCTTCGCGATGGGCGATAAACCGAACCGGGGCGGACTCTCGCGCAAACACATCTTGCACGCCATTGACGACTCGCTCACTCGGCTGGGCATGGACTACGTCGATCTGTATCAAATTCACCGCTGGGACGCGGAGACGCCCATCGAGGAAACGATGGAGGCCCTAAACGACGTGGTGCGGGCGGGCAAGGCGCTGTACCTCGGCGCGTCGAGCATGTATGCGTGGCAGTTCTCCCGCGCGCTGCACACCGCCGACCGCCACGGCTGGACTCGTTTCGCCTCCATGCAAAATCACTACAACCTCGTGTACCGCGAAGAGGAACGCGAGATGATGCCGCTGTGCCGCGCCGAGGGCGTGGGCGTGATTCCGTGGAGCCCGCTGGCGCGCGGCTTCCTGGCCGGCAACCGCACGCGCGACAAAAGCGGCGACACGGCGCGCGCCAAGTCGGATGAGTTTGCCCACCATCTGTATTACCGCGATGACGATTTTGCCGTGGCCGACCGCGCCGCCGACATTGCCAAACAGCGGGGCGTCTCTCCGGCGCAAGTGGCGCTGGCGTGGCTGCTGGCCCAGCCGGGCGTGACCGCGCCCATTGTGGGGGCCAGTAAAATGCCGCACCTCGAAGAGGCGGTGGCGGCCCTGGCTATCCGCCTCACGGATGAAGAACGCGCCCGGCTGGAGTCGGCCTATCAGCCGCACCCGGTGTTGGGTCACTCGTAGCCATGAGTCTAAAAATCTCCGCCGCCCGTCTGGCCGCCTATCGCGCCCGCACCTATCGCACTACGCCCCGGTTGCGACTTAAATCCAAAGAGGAGGCAGTGCGCTTTGTGGACGAGCGCGGCTTTGTTTATTTTTGGCCCATCAAGGGCGTGACGCTGCCCAGCCTGTGGGCCGCCGTGGTGGGCAACCGCCCGGTGGCCGATGCGCACGACGACCCCGGCCACGTGACGTGGGGCTGGAAGGATTCCATGCTCGGCGAGCGGCAGTGGTATTACGCCAAGCTGCTCCGCAAAAAGGCGACGATGGTCTCGCCGTCCGTTGCGCCGTATTTTTATGCGCTGTCGCAGAACTTCGGGTCGCCGGAAGAGGATTACCTGTTGCAATACGAGCAGGGGGCGCTGACGCACGAAGCCAAAACTGTTTACGAGGCGCTGCTGCGCGAGGGCAGGCTGGACTCGGTGGCCCTGCGCAAAGCGGCGCGGCTGGCCGACGCGCGCTTCAACCGCGCGCTCGACGAATTGCAGGCCGACTGCAAAATCTTGCCGGTGGGCGTGGCCCAGGCGGGCGCGTGGCGCTATGCGTTCATCTACGATCTCGTCACGCGCCACTACCCGCCACTGCCCGCGCAGGCCCGCGCCATTGGCTTGCGCGGCGCGCGGCAGAAACTAGCCGAGCTTTACTTCCGATCCGTTGGCGCGGCGCAATTGCGCGACCTGACTACGCTGTTTGGCTGGAAGGCCGCCGAGGCCACTGCCGCCGTGGAGGCGCTGGCGCAAAGTGGTGTGTTGAGGCTGGGCCTGTCGCTCGACGGTGAGGCCGGCGAGTGGTTCGCGCTAGCCGGGTTGTAAGACGCCGCAACCTGCTCTCAACTCGCGGCGGCGGGGAGCGCGATCACGACTAGTAGGTCGCCAAGCCTAAATTGATAGGCTGGTAGACTGTGGCTAAACCAGCCACAGGAGACCAACCCATGTCAAATGAAAAATATGTAGTGAACTTGCGCGACGATGAGCGCGCGTTGCTGAACGTTCTGATTAAAA
>JACRBQ010000010.1 GCA_016213135.1 Chloroflexota bacterium
CGCCAGCTACTTCCAGTTCTACAATCAGGAGCGGCCCCATCAGGCGCTGGCTTACCGCACGCCGGCTCAGGTGTACTTGGCCGCTCAGGCGCGTCCTACTGCTACGTCGGCTGTGGAAAGGTGGGCAACGGGCGGTGCTCCTGTTGTTCACCCATCCACAGCCGCTACTACGACGGTTTTTATCCCCGATTCCACGAAAGGAAATCGCACCTTAGCACAGCCCATTTTTGTGTCTTGACAAAGGGGTCCACTTTACTGGGGCCGCTCGACCGTTTCGGCCAACTTCTTCGCCTGCTCGAAGGCTTTCACGTCGCTTGGCTCAACGGGGCGATAGTCCTTGCTATTCGGCGTGTCGGTGATGACGGCAACCATGCGCTCTCCCAGCTTGCCGTCCATTCCAGCGCGACGCAGGTCTTCCACGGGCGTAGTCTGCTCACAAATCGGGCAGCGCACGCTCCCACGGCCCTTCTCAATCATCGTGCCTTCGGTCTCTTTGATGGCGCGGTTTTTGGCAATGCCGAATTCAACCACTTTGGTCTTACCCTTGCGTGTCATCGTCAGTGCCACGCGCTTGCCCGGCTTGTTGCACACCAGCAAACTGCGCAGGAGCGGGATTTCCGCACGGCAGGAGGGGTTGGAGCATTGCACGGTCCGTGCCCACAAATAGCCCACCACTGGCTGGCCGTCTTTGCCGGGCGGGTATAAATGCCCTATGCGCTCGCGGGCGCGGTCGAGAAGCCAGTTGGCCCAGTGCTCCACATCATAAGCCAACACATTCGGCACTCGCTCTTTCTCTGAAGAATGACCAAAGGCGAAAGTAGAGGGCGAGGCATCTTTCGTTGCCATTCCTTCTTCTTTAGTCCTCAGACCGGGCTTGCCAAACTTCTGCGGAAACTCGCAGGTGGCGCGCAAAATGAGATAGGCCACCGGGTTATAGTCGTTGGCGATAGCCTGACAGCCGAGGCGCGTGGCCTCCAGAGGGATCGCGCCGCCGCCCGCAAACGGGTCGAGCACGGTGGGAGCTTGGCCGCCATTGGCGAGCCGGACGAGCTCGCGCGCAATCCCCAATACTGCGCGGCCCTGGTCGTTTTCCGGGTCGCTCGTTTCCCATTTGACGAGGCTGCGGTCGTCCAGCATCTCGGCGGGCGGCGGTTGATCCTCGGCCTCACCGCGCTCGAAGGCCAGCCATTCGGGCGACCACTTGGCGATGAAGGTGAGCAGGCGGTTGCGCGGTGAGTCAGGGATACCTTTGTAGGGTTTGTACGGGTCGGCGTCGCGTTTGCTCTTCTTCCCACGCCAATAGCCCTTGAGCGTCGGCGGCACTTCGTCGTGCAACAGGCGCATGACGGCTTTGCGGAAGGGCTTGGGGCAATCGGGATGGTCAGGGTCGGGCACAAGGGAAGCGAAAACTATGGCGCGTGAGGCAGGCAGGGGTCGCCGCGCCCACCACAAATGCAGAGTCGAGATGTGCCCATGCCGCATTGACTTATCGCGCACGCTCTCGGCGGAGATTTCGCGGATGGGGAGCGCGACTTCGATTAGGCGAGGGCAAGTCATGCGGTCACTTCCTCGCTGTGCGCGCGCCAGTTGGTCTCGTTCACCAACCATTGCACCTGCTTATACAGCATTTCGGCGGTGAGTTTCGCGCCGGGGTCTTGGATGATGTGCAGACGCGGGCGCTGGCCCCCTTCGGCTATGCTCAGGGCAGGTTTGCATTTCGTCACGATGTAAAGAAAGGCGCGCTCATGCAGTTGGCGCAGTTTATCCAGTTCAGGGCCGGTAAGCACAATCGGGCCGGAGGCCGCACGGCCTTTGACTTCGATCAAGCGCATTTCGCCTGTCGGCGACTCGGAGCGGATGTCGTAGTGCTCACCATCTTGAGACACGTCGTAAGGCGTCCAGCCGCGCGAGCGTTCATACCGCATCACCACATCCATCGCTATCCGCTCCACCTCGTCGTCGCGGCGCATGGGGAATCCGCGCCTGGGTGTCTCGGTTTCCACTTCCACGTCAGCGACGGGCGACGGGACGACCAGCGCCGAGGTGAGCAGGTTCGGCAGGTTCGCGCTCAAGCGGAGCATTAAGTCCAGTTCGGCCAGCCGTGCGGTCTTGCGTTCCTTGAGTTGTTGGATGCGCCGCTCCAGTTTCGCTCGTTCTTCGGGGTCGTCGTCGCCCAGTTGTTGGGCGTGTTGCGCGTCGTTGAGTTGTTCCTGCAAGTCCAGGATCAGCGTCGTGAAGGTCGTTTCGAGATATTGCCGCCGCAAGTCACACTCGGCGCGGGGATGCTCGCGGGCACGCTCGACCTGCTTTTCGGTCAGTTGCTCGTAGGCCCACATTTGCACTTCATCAGCAGAATGGGCCGGGACATCGGGACGCTCGACTTGCTCTTCGGGGACAGCGTAATTCAACAGATTCGCCGGAGAGGTGGCGCGTAAGCCCAGGTGATCGGCGGCGACCACGCTGAGTTGCTGGTGCGCCAGCCGCTTCTTCTCCTCGCGCCGCTCGTCGTTGACACTGGACTCGACCAGCCAGATTCGCTGCGGGCGGGCGATGTTCGGGTCAACGAGAATAGCGCCTTTGGCGAAGGCTTCGCGGGCGCGGCCAATGGCCCAGCGAATGAGCGCCTCGAACAGCGGGTGTCCGGGGCCGAGTAGCCGGGTGTGGTCGGGCACGCGCGCTTTGCTGGCAACGCTGACCAAATCCTTGTCGAATACAAAAGGCGTGTCGTAATTCTCCGCCACCGACAGGCGGGCCTCGCGCGCGACAGCGAGGAGCGCGGCGGGTGAGCGGCCCACGTGGAAGACTGGGTAATGCTTGTCCTCCGTGACCGTGCCGCCAGCGGCCTGATAGGCGGCGATGAAGAAATTCTGGATGAAGCGCGGTTGCAGGCGGCGCTCGTCGGAGGTGTCGCGCAGGCGGCGGGCGGCGCGCAGGTCAAGCCGCGAGGCCAGCGAATGTTTTTGTTGCAGGGCAATCAGCGCTTGTGCTTTCTGCTCCAGTCCGCCATTGAGTCGGCGCTCAGTTTCGGCGGCGGCCTCCGCGCCCGTCTCGGCGTCAATGGAGCGCTCGATGAGCTGCACCAGCGGCACGTCTTCCAGCAGTTCGTCAATCACGTCATACACCCGATCCGTGCCCAGCTGGTCACGCATCAAATCCATTTTCTTGAGCAGTTTTTCCAGCACCGAGCCTTCGCGGGTATTGGTGGCGACGAGGTTATACACCCACACATCGCCCTGCTGGCCGTAGCGGTGGACGCGCCCCATGCGTTGTTCGAGGCGGTTGGGGTTCCACGGGATGTCCCAGTTGATGAGATAGCGGCAGAATTGGAGGTTGATGCCCTCGCCCGCCGCGTCGGTGGCGACCATGATCTTGGCCTTGTCGCGGAAGTTGAGTTGGGCCTGCTTGCGCGCCTCCACGTCCAGGCCGCCGTGAATGGTCTGCACGGTGTAACCCTTGTGGCGGAGGCGCTCGGCCAGGTTGTCGAGGGTGTCTTTGTGTTCCGTGAAGATGACGAGTTTCTCGTCGTCGCGCCGAATCACGTCCGACTCGTCCAGCACTCTTTCGAGTTCGGCGAACTTGGCTTCAGGATGGTGCTTGAGCGCCTCGGCCATCCGCAAGAGACGTTCCACTTCCTGCCGTTCTTTTTCCACCTCCGCCGGGTCTTCGCTCAACACCTGCCGGAAGATGCGCTTATCCACTGCCTCGCGCTCAGTCTCGTCCAGGTCTTCATATTCGGCGATGTCGTCGGGCACGTCCTCCTCCCCGCGCAGGAGACGCTTCTTCTCCGCACTGGTGCGCGCCGTGTCCCGTAGAATCCGCAGAACTTCGTCGAGCGCGGCGAGGCGATTGTGGAGGGTGCGCGTGATGGCGTAGATACTGCTGGCGAGGCGGCGCTGCATCACCATCAGCGTCAGTTCGACGTTGCGGTTCTTCTTGGCCTTCGCCTCTTTGCGCCGTGAGCGAACGTAGCGGGTGACGGCGTTGTAGAGGTCGAGTTCTTCGGGCGTCAGTTCGTAGCCGAGAGTCTTGGTATGGCGTGGCTTGAAGAGCGGCCCGCTCTCCCAATCCACCATCTCTTCTTTCAAGCGGCGGAGGAAGAAACGGTTGCGGGCTTTGGTGATGGCGGTCTCACCCTCGAAGGCTTCGCCCGCCGCGTAAGTCGCCACTGCTTCGTGAATGCGCTCGGTGACAAGTTCATCCTTCTGGAACAGGTCTTCGTCCAGCAACATGAGCAGGCGGCGGAAGGTGTCCTTGCGTCCGCGATGAGGCGTCGCGGTGAGGAACAACAGGTGGTCGGCGCGCGGGGCGAGGGCCTCCACGGCTTGATAACGGTCGCTCCGCTCGACTTTGGAGCCATACTCATAGGCCGAGAGTTTGTGCGCCTCATCTACAACGATCAAATCCCACTGCGTCTCTTTGGCTGCGTTCAGGCAGCCCTCGTGCCGGGCAATGAAGTCAATGGACGTGACGAATAAGCCTTCTTCGCTTCGAGAGAATTGACCTGGTTCGGCCTCAAACGAAGCGCGGTTGATGAGGCGGAACGGGAGACCGAACTTGTCTTGCAGCTCATCTTCTTGCCACTGGCGCGTGAGGCCGCCGGGAGTGATGATCAACACTTTGCTAATTACGCCGCGAAAGAGCATTTCTTTGATGAGCAGGCCGGTCATAATGGTCTTGCCCGCGCCAGTGTCGTCGGCCAGCAAGAAGCGGATGCGCGGCAACGGCAGCAGGTACCGATAGACTGCTTCGACTTGATGGGGCAGGATGTCCACCACGCTGGAATTCACGACAAAGAGGGGATCGAACTGATAGGCGATGCGGATACGGTGGGCTTCCACACCGAGAAGAAAGGCCCCGGCGTCGCCGTCGTAGGTGTATTCCGCCCCGCGCACTCTGGTCAGGCGTGCTAGTTCCTCGGGGCCGAGCGGGCGCTTAATCTCGCGGCGCGATGTGACGCAGACCCCTTCGATCAGAGTCTTGTTCCCAAAAGGGGTGACCCGGCGAATTTCTACGAGTTCGTCCGGTTCTAAACCAGAAACAATGTCGCCGGGCTGGAGTTCCAAATTCTGGCTTCCTGTGTTCTGAAGATGACAAAAACACAAACGCCGCCCACGCTATTGACGCATGCGGTTGTGAACGTGATACACTTCCATAGTCACGCACCTACATCGCGCTGGCCACTGCCTCGCCTTGCGTGTTTACGCCATCGCGGGGCACTTCTTCTGTGTTGCCATGATTATACTCTGGCGCTTCTTTCCGCGCACGCTGCAATTTAACTCTATCCAGAGTATGATGTCCTAAGATGCATGATCCGCTACGCCACACTCAAGAAGAAACCGAAAGACTTACTAACGCCGAGCGGTCTAGTGCGCCGCGAGTTCGACGAACTCTTGCCGGTGGACAGCATTTGAAAAGGTTATCTCCATGAACGCTTTGCGCGCTCTCGCGCCCGATGGCCGGTTGTTGTTTGGCACACGCATGGTGCGCCTGTTCGCCTACGGCTTCCTCTCCGTGGTGCTGGCTCTCTACCTGGCCCAATTGGGTCTCAACGAACGGCAAATTGGCGCGCTGCTCACCTGGACTCTGGCGGGCGATGCCGCCGTGTCGCTGTGGATTACCACGCTGGCCGACCGCACGGGCCGCAAGCGCATGCTCATCGTCGGCACGGGACTCATGATCTTCGCCGGGGCGGCGTTTGCCCTCACACACAACATCGTGGTGCTCACCCTGGCCGCCATCGTCGGCACCATCAGCCCCAGCGGCGGCGAGGTGGGGCCGTTCCTTTCCATCGAGCAGGCGGCCCTGCCGCAGACCGCGCCCGACGAGCACCGCACGCAAGTCTTTGCCTGGTACAACCTTGTGGGGTCGTTTTCCACTGCGCTCGGCGCGCTGTGCGGCGGCGCGCTCTCGCAGGCATTGCAAAGCGCGGGCCAAACCCCGCTCGATAGCTATCGTGTGGTGGTGGCGGGCTATGCCTTGCTGGGCGTGGCGTTGGCATTGCTCTTCAGCCGCCTTTCGCCCGCCGCCGAAGTGACCGCCGCCCCCCGCCGCGCCGATACCGTGATGGGCCTGCACCGCTCGCGGAACACGGTGCTAAAGCTGGCCGGGCTGTTTATGGTGGACGCCTTTGCCGGCGGGCTGGTGGTGCAAAGCCTCATTGCCTATTGGTTTTACGTGCGTTATGGCGTGCAACCGGCGCTGTTGGGCGGCATCTTCTTTGGCGCCAACATCTTCGCCGGGTTGTCGGCGCTGGCGGCGGCGCGGGTAGCCCGAAGGATCGGCCTGGTGAATACGATGGTGTGGACGCACATCCCCTCGAACATTCTGCTCATCCTTGTGCCGCTCATGCCCAACCTGCCGCTGGCGATTGCCGTGTTGCTGGCCCGCTTCAGCATTTCGCAAATGGACGTGCCCACGCGCCAGAGCTACATCATGGCCGTGGTGGACCCCGACGAGCGCTCGGCGGCGGCCGGCGTGAGCAGCATTGCCCGCACGGCAGCCAGCGCCATGGCGCCGGTGGTCACCGGCGCGCTCATGGGGGCCTCGCTGTTCAGCCTCCCCTTCTTCCTCGCCGGCGGGCTAAAGCTGGTGTATGACGTTTCGCTCTGGCAAAGCTTCCGCGCCCTCAAACCGCCGGAAGAGCACCGCCCGTGATTACCCCATTCGTCATTGTTCATTTATAATCATTGCCATGCCCCTCACCATTGAAGAAGTCCAACACATTGCCGAACTGGCAAAACTCGAACTCACCGAGGCCGAGCAAGCCCGCTTCCGCGATCAGCTCTCGGCGGTGCTCGATTACGCCGCCTCGCTGCGCGCCCTCGATACCTCGGCCATCTCGCCCACGGCCACGGTGCTGCCGCTGCGCACCGTGCTGCGCGACGACACGGTGCAGCCCTCGCTCTCGCGCGAGGTTTTGCTGGCCAACGCCCCCGAAGCCGAAGCAGGCTGTTTTAGAGTGCCGGCCGTGCTGGAATAATGGAACTTCATACCCTCTCTCTCACCGAAGCCGCCGCCGCCCTGCGCCGGGGTGAAACCACCAGCGTGGAACTCACCCGGGCGCTGCTGGGGCGCATCGAGGCCCACAACCCCGCGCTCAATGCCTTCCTCACCGTCACCGGCGAGTGGGCGCTTGAGTTGGCTCGTCGGGCCGATGGCCGGATTCAAAGCGGCGCCGCCTCGCCGCTCACCGGCATCCCATTGGCGATCAAGGATGTCATCTGCGTTCAAGGCGTCCCCGCCACCGCCGGGTCGCTCATCCTCAAAGGCTACCGCCCGCCCTACCACGCCACCGTCATCGAAAAATTGCTGGCCGCCGGCGTGGTCATCCTCGGCAAAACCAACACCGACGAATTTGCCATGGGCTCGTCCACCGAAAACTCGGCTTACGGTGTGACTCATAACCCGTGGGACCCCACGCGTGTGCCGGGCGGATCGTCCGGCGGCAGCGCGGCGGCAGTGGCCGCCGGGTTGGCCTTTGGGGCGCTGGGTTCGGACACCGGCGGCAGTGTGCGCCAACCGGCGGCGTTTTGCGGAGTCGTCGGCCTCAAGCCCTCGTATGGCCGCGTGTCGCGTTACGGCTTGATCGCCTTTGCCTCATCGCTCGATCAGATCGGCGTGTTTGCCCGCACTGCCGAAGATGCCGCGCTGCTGCTGGGGGCTATTGCCGGGCACGACCCGCGCGACGGAACCAGCATGCCCACGCCCGTGCCCGATTATGCCGCGCAATTGCAGAGCGGCGGCTCGCCGGTGGGGGGACAGTCCTTGCGCGGCTTGCGCGTGGGGCTGCCCAAAGAGTATTTTGTTTCGGGGGTGGAAGCCGACGTGAGCACGGCCGTGAGCGCGGCGGTGAAAGTGCTGGAGGGGTTGGGCGCGCAGGCGCGCGAGGTGAGCCTGCCCCACACCGAACAGGCGCTTTCGGTGTACTACATCATTGCCCCGGCGGAGGCCTCGGCCAACCTGGCCCGCTTCGACGGCGTGCGCTACGGCGCCCGCGCCGACGCCCCGACCCTGTGGGACGAGTACCGGCAAACGCGCGGCGCGGGCTTTGGCGCGGAGGTCAAACGGCGCATCATGCTGGGCACTTATGCCCTGTCCACCGGCTATTACGACGCGTATTATCTGCAAGCGCAAAAAGTGCGCACGCTCATCAAGGGCGATTTCGACAGCGCCTTCGACGATGTGGACGTGATTGCCTGCCCCACTTCGCCGACCACTGCTTTCAAAATCGGCGAAAAAGCCGACGACCCGCTGGCGATGTATCTGGCCGACGTGTTCACCCTGCCCGCCAACCTCGCCGGAATTGCGGGCGTTTCGGTGAACTGCGGTTTCGACCGCGCGGGGCTGCCCGTGGGTCTGCAACTGCTCGGCCCGGCTTTCATCGAAGATCGCCTGCTGCGCGTGGCGCACGTTTTTCAGCAGACGACAGAGTGGCATACAAAGGTGCCGGCGTTATGAGCCGCGAAACCAGCGCGCGAGAATGGTTCGATTCAGCCGAGCGAGATCGCCTGGCCGCCAAACATTTACTGGACTCGGGCGATTACGAGGCCTGCGCTTTTCACTGCCAGCAAGCCGTCGAGAAATTGCTCAAGGCAATCATCATCAAGCAGGGCGGCAAGCGACCACCGTACTTGCATAACTTGCGAGGCTTGTTGGAAATGGTGTCAGGCATTGAAATAGACAAGGATGTTGAAGAGGCCGTTTCAAGCATCAACTCGTATATATTGGAGCGCGTTATCCAATTGACGCCGTTGACCCCGATATATTCAAGAAGCCGCTAGCCGAGTCAGCTATGAGTGGAACAGAGCAGGTTTTCAAATGGTTTTCGACAAAGATCAGCTTCGCGAGCGAATAAGCAAATTCGTCGCGGCAGTGCGCAAGCAATATCGCGTAGAAAAAGCGATTCTGTATGGCTCGTACGCCGCCGGGCGTCAACGCGAAGACAGCGATATTGACCTGATTATTTTGTCTCCCGATTTCTATGGCATTCCTAAGTTAGAACGCCACCAAAAATTGGGGTGGATCGCCTGGCAAGCGGAGACAAGCTACCTTGAGCCCCTCGGCTTTACGCCCGAAGAATACGACTCTGCCGACGAGTTTGGCCTCATCGGCGAAGTGCGCGACACCGGCATCGTCGTCTACGAGGCCGAGCCGGCTGCCGCCATCCGAGAAACACCGACGGTATACTCAACCGAAAGGAAAACCCAGGGCATGAAAGTCGTCATTCCTCTCGCCGGGTTCGGCACCCGGCTTCGGCCCCACACCTTCACCAAGCCCAAGCCGCTCATCAACGTGGCCGGCAAGCCGGTGCTGGGTCACGTGCTGGATATGTTTGCCAACCTGCCGGCGGACGAATTTATTTTCATCACCGGCCATCTGGGCGAGCAAATCGAGCAATACGTCGGCAGGGATTACCCGCAGCTCAAGGCCCGTTACCTGGAGCAGCAGGAAATGAACGGCCAGTCCACGGCGGTGTACCTCGCCAAAGACTATTTGAGCGGCCCGATGCTCATCGTGTTCGTGGACACCCTTGTGGAAACCGACCTCTCGAAGCTGGCAAACGAAACCGCCGACGCGGTGGCCTGGGTGAAGGCCGTCGAAGACCCGCGCCGCTTTGGCGTGGCGCTGGTGGGGGCCGACGGCTACGTCACACAACTCATCGAGAAGCCGGAAGACGTGACAAACAATCTGGCGGTGGTCGGGTTCTATTATCTGAAGGACTCGCAGGCGTTCATGCGGGCCATTGAGGAACAAATCGCCGGCGACATCAAAACCAAAAACGAATTCTTCCTGGCCGACGCCCTGCAATTGATGATTGCCAAAGGCATGAAGATGCGGGTGCAGCCGGTGGAGGTGTGGGAAGACTGCGGCAAGCCGGAAACCGTGCTGCACACCAACCGCTATTTGCTCGATCACGGCCACGACAACAGCCGGGGGGTGGAAGTGGGCGACAACATCATCCGGCCCCCGGTGCACATCGATCCCTCGGCGCAAATCCACCACTCGATTATCGGCCCCTACGTCACCATCGCGGCGGGATGCCAGGTCCACAACTCCATCATCCGCGACACCATTGTGGATCAGGGGGCGACGATCCAAAACGGGCTGCTCACCCAATCGCTCATCGGCAAAGATGCCCGGCTGAGCGGCCGGTTCCGCGTGTTCAACGTCGGCGATTCGAGCGAGGTGGGTTTCGAGTAGCGATTAAACCATGGAAATCGTTGAATGCCACTCCGGCTACGAATACGCCGAGCGCCCCATTGCCCTGCGCTGGAAGGACGAGCGTCTGGAGATTGCAGACGTTGAAGCGCAGTGGCGCATCCCCGGCGGCAAGTGCTTCCGCGTGCGCGTGGCCGATGGGCGCGTGTTCGAATTGATGTACGGCGAGCTGTACGACGAGTGGCGTATCAATCTCGTCAACGGGTGAAACGGGTGGAACGGAGATTTTCCTTCATCCGCCGCACGCGAAGCGGTTCCAGCCGTTGACGAAACAGGATAACCCTATGCGTAAATTTGTCTCCCAGCGTGTCGACTCTGTTCCCCCCTCCGGCATCCGCCGCTTTTTTGACATTGCCGCCACCATGAAAAACGTCATCTCGCTGGGCATCGGCGAGCCGGACTTTGTGACCCCGGAGCGCATCCTGCAGGCGGGCATCGACTCGCTGCGGCGCGGGGAAACGCAATACACCTCCAACTCCGGCATTGCCCAACTGCGCGCCTCGCTGTCGGCGCACCTCGCCAAACTGTACGGCGTGAGCTACGACGCGGAGAGCGAGCTGCTCATCACCGTGGGCGTGTCGGAGGCGTTGTATCTGGCCCTCACCGCCGCGCTCGACCCCGGCGACGAGGTGATTGTGCCCCAGCCGTGCTTTGTGGCCTATACCCCGGAGGTGACTTTTGCCGGCGGCGTGCCGGTGGCCATTGGCACGCTGGTTGAAAATAACTTTCAAGTCACCGCCGCCGAGATCGAAGCGGCTATCACGCCTCGCACCAAAGCCCTGCTCATCGGCTATCCCAACAACCCCACCGGCGCAGTGGTGAGCCGCGAAGGGCTGGTGGAAATTGCCGCGCTGGCCGAGCATCACGACCTGCTGGTGATCTCGGACGAGATTTACGACCGGCTGGTGTATGGCGTGCGGCACGTGTGCTTTGCCTCACTGCCGGGCATGCGCGAGCGCACCATTACCCTCGGCGGCTTTTCCAAAGATTACGCCATGACCGGCTGGCGCATCGGATACGCCGGCGGCCCGGCGGAGATGATTGCCGCCATGCGCAAAGTGCATCAATACACCATCATGTCGGCCCCCACCACGGCGCAGGTGGCCGCCATCGAGGCGCTGGCTACCGGCGATGAGTACGTGCAGCAGATGGTGGGCGAATACGACCGCCGCCGCCGGTTAATCGTGGGCGGCTTGAACACGCTGGGGCTGGATTGCTTCGAGCCGCGCGGCGCGTTTTATGCCTTCCCGTCCATTGCCCGCAGCGGCTTGGACGATAACGAATTTGCCGAACGACTGCTGCAAGAGGAGGAAGTGGCCGCCGTGCCCGGCTCGGCATTTGGGTCAAGCGGCAGCGGGTTTGTCCGCATGTCGTATGCCACGGCTTACGAGAAAATCGAAGAAGCGTTGAACCGGCTGGAACGGTTTATGCGCCGTCACGGATGAACAAAGGCCGGATAACCTTGGGAGGCTGCCGGTAATTTTCCGTGACATCTTTCCCGCTAGAGTGAGGATGTTAGGCTCTCAATAAAGCGGGGCTTGGCGAATAGACTACCATAGGCGTACAGTGGCTTCGGACAGCGTGCCCGAGGCTTTCTCATTCAAGCAACGCCAAAGGAGACAACTATGGCCCCAACCACTTCATCCGATGCGCGGCTCAATCCCTTCGAGATTGCCCAGCGGCAGCTCGACGAGGCGGCCGCCCTCCTCAAGCTCGACCCTGCCGTGCACGAACTGTTGCGCTGGCCGATCCGCGAACTGCACGTCACCCTGCCCGTGAAGATGGACGATGGCAGCACCAAAATCTTTCACGGCTTCCGCGTCCAATACAACGACGCGCGCGGCCCGACGAAGGGCGGCATTCGCTATCACCCGCAAGAGACCATCGACACCGTGCGCGCGCTGGCGGCGTGGATGACCTGGAAGTGCGCCGTGGTGGACATTCCACTGGGCGGCGGCAAGGGCGGCATCATCTGCAATCCCAAAGAACTATCGCCCGGCGAGCTGGAGCGCCTCAGCCGCGCTTACATCCGGCAGATCGGGCGCATCATCGGGCTGGAAATGGACGTTCCCGCGCCCGACGTGTACACCACGCCGCAGATCATGGCCTGGATGATGGACGAGTTCTCGTTCCTGCGGGGCTACAACGAGTTCGGGGTGATTACGGGCAAGCCGCTGGCCCTCGGCGGCTCGGCCGGGCGCGGCGACGCCACTGCGCGCGGCGGCATCTATTGCCTGCGCGAGGCCGGCAAAGCCCTGGGCATCAATCTCAAAAACGCGACGACGGCCATTCAGGGCTACGGCAACGCCGGTTCGTTCGCGCACAAGCTCGGCGTGGAACTGCTGGGCCTCAACGTGGTGGCCGTCTCCGATTCCAAAGGCGGCATCCACAACCCCGCCGGGCTGGATTACGAACAGGTGATGAAGCATAAAGACAAGACCGGCTCGGTGGTCGGCTTCCCCGGCGCGAAAGCGATCAGCAATGAGGAACTGCTCGAACTGGATGTGGCCGTCCTCGTGCCCTCCGCGCTGGAGAGCGTGATCACCGCGGCCAACGCCGGGCGGATCAAAGCCCGGTTCAGCGTGGAACTGGCGAACGGCCCCACCACCCCCGAGGCCGATGCCATTCTCTATAAGAACGGCGTCTACGTCATCCCCGACTTCCTGTGCAACGCCGGCGGCGTGACGGTGTCGTATTTCGAGATGGTGCCGAACGCCTACGATTACTATTGGGAAGAATCGATGGTGCACGAGCGACTGGACAAGAAGATGACCGCCGCCTTCCACGCCGTGCATAAGACGGCGCAGGAGCACAAGGTTCACAACCGGTTGGCCGCTTATCTGGTGGCCGTCAGCCGGGTGGCCGAGGCAGTGCGGCTGCGCGGTTGGGCATAGGAGCGACTCGCGTCTCGACGCAAGTCGCTCCATCGAGAACGCTCTCTCACGAGCACGTTGTTCGCCGGGAGAGAGGCGCAAGCATCAGAGGCAGAGGAGGCGTTCCTCTGCCTTTTGCTTTTTGGGGAACAGAGTTATGGCTCCCGCGCCCACACCCGGATCGGCGGCGCAAACAGCGAGGAAAGCAGCGCGGCATAGCCGATGCCCAACCGGGCATCCTTTTCGGTAATCAAATTCACATCAAGGACGGACTCGCGCTGCGCAAACAGGGGCGCGGGCAGGCTCTTGAGGCTGGCCGTCAGCGCCCGATCCAACGAGGCGATAAAGGCGCTCAATGCCGCCGAAGGGGTCGAGACCAGCGCCAGCATGTGCACCGTCGCCTCCAACGGCGCCGTGTCGCCCGACTCGCTGTCGGGATTGCTCGACGGATCGTAAGTGTATACCGCCAGCACGGTCGGATCGTTCGCGGCCAGCGCCTTGGCCACGCCCACTGTCAGGCCATATTTGAGCCTCTCAAAAAAATCGGGGTGGCGCAACAAGCTTCCCAGGTCGGAGCCGCGCTGGAAGACGGCGTACCGGTCTTGCGCGTCGGTCAGGGCTTCGTCACGAATCGAATCTGCCACTTGCTGGACAGAAACGGCTTGCAGTGACCGCGCCTCGGCAGTCTTGGTGCGAATATCGGTGGTTGTCATGTTAGCCTCCTGAAAATAAACGCCTACGGAAACAGGCCGCGTTGTTGAATGGCGCTCGCCACCCGGTCCACGGCGAGCACATAGGCCGCCGTGCGCATGTCGTATCCGCCCCGGCCGGCAAACGCCCAGACTTCCTGGAAAGCGCGCCGCAGTGTGCTGCCCAGTTGGGCGCGGACTTCCTCTGCACCCCAAAAGAACGACTGCAAATCCTGCACCCATTCGAAGTAAGACACGATCACGCCGCCGGCGTTGGCTACGATGTCCGGCACCACGGTGATGCCGCGGTCTTTCAAGATGGCGTCGGCCTCAAAGGTCGTCGGCCCGTTGGCGCCTTCCACGATCACGCCGGCCCGAATGTCATCTGCATTCTGCGCCGTGATCTGATTTTCAATGGCGGCGGGTATCAGCACATCCACTTCAAGCGTCAGCAAATCGGCGTTGGCAATGTGATCCACACAGCCATTCAGGCCATAGCCGGCGAGCAGATGGCCGGGGCTGTGGCGCACGTGGGCAGTGACCGCCTGCAGATCAAGGCCGTTAGGGTTATGCAGCGCATCGCTCACATCACTGAGCGCAACGACCTTGCAGCCGTACTCGGCGGCAAGGATGTTGGCCGCGTACTGACCGACGTTGCCAAACCCCTGCACGGCCACCGACAAGCCTTGCGGATCGCGCCCCAGCCGCCGGAGCATTTCCACGGCGGCTATGGCCACGCCCCGCCCGGTGGCCTCGCTTCGCCCTTCGGAGCCTCCGAGGGCAATGGGTTTGCCCGTGGCGATTTCTCGAACCAAATGGCCTTCCAGCATGGAGATCGTGTCCATCAGCCAGGCCATCGTCCGTTCGCCGGTGTTCACATCGGGCGCGGGGATGTCGCGCTTGCCGCCCAGCAAAGGCAGGATCATGGCCGCATAGCGGCGGGTGAGGCGCTCAAGTTCCCCGTCGGAGAGCAAAGCCGGATCAACGGTGACGCCGCCCTTCGCACCGCCGAACGGCAGATTCACCACCGCGCATTTGAGAGTCATCAGCATCGCCAGCGCCCGCACTTCGTCCATATCCACCCGCGGGTGGTAGCGAATGCCGCCCTTGCACGGCCCGCGCGCCGACGAGTGTTGAACCCGGTAGCCGGTAAATACCGAGACCGTGCCATCATCGCGTCGGATCGGCACGGCCACGGTCAGTTCGCGTTCGGGCTGGCGGATGATGGCCCGCAATCCATCGTCCAGTTTGAGGCAGTCGCAGGCGGAATCGAGCTGAGCGAGCGCAGTCGCCAGCATACTGCCCCGGGCGGGCGTCGAAGAAACTGGGACTTGCGGCGGCGCTTTCGTCAGAACTGTCATCCGGTGCTCCCTGAGTGAATAGCACTACAAGGGCACTCTACCACGATGGCAGTGAAAGACTCATGCAAGAGGAGGGCAAAGAAATGAAAAACGCATGAAAACGTTCCGCAGGCCGGGCCTGTTCGGAAGTCTTTTCGGATTCAATCGGTGGTTTCAGGACAGACGAGCATGTAACCCACCGCGGCCTCTGTGACAATCAGCCTGGGGTTGGCCGGGTCGGCTTCGAGTTTGTGTCGGAGGTAGCGAATGTAGGCGCGGAGATAGTCAATGTCGTCGCGGTATTCGGCCCCCCACACAGCGGCCAAAAGTTGTTCGTGGAGGAGAACCCGGTTGCGCTGTGTCGCCAGTTCGTGCAAAAGGCGGTACTCGGTGGGCGTTAAATGGACTTCCCGGTCGCCCACCGTGACTCGGCGACGCGCCAGATCGATCCGCAAATTGCCGCAGACGATCTCGGACTCGGCAGGCGTCACCATATCCCGGCGGGCGCGTTTGAGCACGGCCTGCACCCGCGCCAACAGTTCCCTGGAACTGAAGGGCTTGACGATGTAATCGTCCGCCCCGACGTCAAAGCCGCGCAAAAGGTCGGCCTCTCGCGCTTTAGCCGTCAGCATGATGATCGGCACGTCGGAGAATTCGCGCACCCGGCGGGCAACGGTGTAGCCGTCCGATGCGTCGGACAGGACAACGTCCAGCAGGACCAGGTCCGGTTGTTCGCGCGCGACCATTTCAATCGCGCTCGCACCGCGGCCGGTGGAAAGAACGGCAAAGCCGGTTGCGGTGAGCACTTCGCGGACGAGGCGGACGAGTTTGGGTTCGTCGTCCACGACCAGGATACGTGTTTGGGTCATCACTCCCCTTCCATTCCGGCGCTCAGCCCCGCGCGCGGCAAAGAAAAATAAAGCGTGGTGCCCTGCCCCACTTTGCTCTCGGCCCAAATGCGGCCGCCGTGCGCCTCGACAATCGCCCGCGCCACCGGCAGGCCCAACCCGGTGCCGGCCACGTGGTAGCCGGTCGGCGCTTTTACCCGGAAGTATTTTTCGAAGAGCGGGATCAAATCCTCCGGCGAGATGCCGACCCCCTGATCGGCGATGCTGATCACCACGTCGGCCGGGCGGACCTCGCCCCGGATCATCACCAAACCGCCTTTGGGCGAATACTTGACGGCGTTGTCGAGGATATTGCGGAACACCTGAGTGATACGGCGGGGGTCCACATCCACAATAGGCGAGTCCGGCGGAATATCGACCACCAGCCGGTGTGTCTCGCTGCGGCGCTGCATGTCGTCGGCAATCTCGCGCGCCAGGCGCGACAGGCGCACGGGCTGGCGCTCGAGGGCGAGTTGGCCCGCGTCGATGAGGGATGAATCGAGGATGTCGGCGATCATCGCTTGCAGGTTCTCACACTCATCGTCAATGAGGTGCAGGAATTCGCCGCGCTTCTCCTCCGGCCAGGCCACCTCCTCCAGCAGCAGCGCCGTGGCATAGCCCTTGATGGCGGCCAGCGGCGTGCGCAGCTCGTGCGACAGGGTGGCCATCACTTCCGAGCGCAAACTCTCGGCCTGTTCCGCATGGCGGATGACCTCGGCCTCGTCTTCAAACCGGAAACGGTCAATGGCAAGCGCGATCAAATCGGCCAGGGTCTGCACGAGCGGCAGATCGCTCCCGGTGAACTCTTTGGAGCCGCGCAACGTCTCGAGCACCAGTACGCCGAATTTGCGATCACTGACGTGCAGCGGCACGGCCAACGCGCTCTGCGGCAGCGCATCCAACCCCAGCGTGCGCGCCATCGCCGAGCGATTCGCGGGGCGCATGTCGGCCATGGCCGCGGCCACTTCAGCCGGGGTAGCGAAGAGACGGGCGGCGCCTTCGTCAAACACTTTCCCGGTCATCGACTCGCCGGCCCGCAACCCCAGCTCGCGCAGGGTATCGAGGTGATAGCCAAAGGCGGCCTCCGCGCGAAACAGCCCCGCCGATTGATCCCAAAGCATAATCACGCCTGCCTCGGCAGGTTCAAGCACGTCGGTGAGTTTACTCATCACCGCGCCCAACAGGGCCGGGAGCCCGAGCGGCGTGGTGAGCGTTTTGGCAACCTCGGTCAGGGCGTGCAGTTCGCGCGTGAGGCGTTCGAGTTCGCGTTGGTTGGAAGTGGGCACCGCAGGAGCTCCTGCGCGCGAGTCTACGTTTACGGCGGAAGAATGTCAACCAATTAACGGCCACCAATCGTATCTGCTTTGCTGCCATCGGCGTTACAATTGAGCTATGCCGGAACATCCGCTCGAAGCCTCGCCGATCCTGGCGATCTATTTGCAGATCGCGCAATACCCCATCATGGCGCAGCAAATCCGGCATCGCATGCGCGAGGAGCTTTATCACCGGGGCATGATCTCGCCGAAACGGTTCGAGCAGGAAGCGCGCGAGAAGGCCATGCTCTCCCAACACCGCGAAGGGCTGACCAACCCGCTGTACGAGGAAGATGCCCGCCAGTGGGAGCAGCGCCTCGAGCAGATTCGCGATCACCTCACCGACTTTTACTTTGCCTATAACCTGCCGCTGGAACTCTTTCAGCGCATTGTGGACGACCTGCTGGCCGGACGCCGCGCGCGGCAGGGTCAGGGCGCGCTCACCTTTAACCCCGAACTGGCCCCGCCCGAATTGCTGCTCCGCCAGGCCGAGCAATACGAGGCCCTGCCCGAAGCCGAGCAGGCCAAAGTCAAACATCATTTGGAAGAAATCGTCGTGGTGCTGATCAAAACGATGATCAGCGATCAACTGGGATTCGTCCGCATTGCCAAGTCGTGGTTCAAAGCGGCGGACTTTAATTTTATCCAATCGCGGCGCATCGGCAGCGGCAAAATCGGCGGCAAGGCCGGGGGGCTGCTTCTCGGCTGGAAGATACTGCAAACCGCCAACCCGCCCCTGGCCGAACGCGCCACCCTGCCGCGTTCTTATTTTGTGGGCGCGGATGTCTTTTACGAATTCACCGCCCTCAACGATCTGGAATACATCAACCAGAAATACAAAACGCCGGAGCAGATCAGCGCCGAATACCCGACGGTGCAAGAGGCCCATTTGCGCGCTCGCTTCCCGGAGGTCGTCGCCGAGCGGCTGCGCGACATTTTGCGGGAGGTCGACCAATCGCCGCTGATCGTGCGCTCGTCGAGTTTGCTCGAAGACAACTTCGGCACGTCGTTCGCCGGGAAATACGCCAGTTTCTTCTGCGCCAATCAGGGCGCGCCCAAGGAGAATTTGCGCGATCTCACCGTGGCCATTCGCCGCATCTATGCCAGCGTGTACAGCCCCGATGCCCTGCTCTACCGCCGCCACATGGGCTTGCTCGATTACGACGAGCGCATGGCGATCTTGTTGCAGGAGGTGCAGGGGCAGACCCACCGCCGTTATTTCTTTCCGGCGGTGGCCGGCGTGGCCTTTGGCTACAGCCCCATTGCCTGGAACCCGCGCTTGCGCCGGGAGGAGGGGTTTGTGCGGATGGTGCTGGGGTTGGGCACCCGCGCCGTCGAACGCGTGGCCGACGATCACCCCCGGCTGGCCGCCCTCAGCCACCCCACCCTGCGCCCCGAGACGACCCCCGCCGCCATCCGGCGCTACTCGCAACGGTTTGCCGACGTGATCGATCTGGCAGGCAATGCCCTCACCACGGTGCCCGTCCGCGACCTGCTCGGACTCGATTACCCGCACCTGCCGTGGGTGGCCGCCGTGGATCGGGGCGACACCGTTCTGCCGCTCTTCTCGCTGGGGCCGCAGCTTTCACCGGATCAACTGGTGCTCACGTTCGACAATTTGCTACAACGCGGCGAGTTTGTCCCATTGCTTAAGAACGTGCTGGCTACGTTGAACCATCACTATCAAGTGCCGGTGGATGTCGAGTTCGCCGTCACCTTTAGCGGCCGGTCGCCCGAACGCCAACTGATGTTTCATTTGCTGCAATGCCGGCCGCAAAGCCACGACAGCGCCCAGGGCAACGCCGTTGGCCGCATGCCTGAAAACCTGCCCCTTGAGGATCAACTCTTCGTGGCTACTCGCATGGTGCCGCAGGGGCAGGTGAGCGGCGTGAATTACATTGTGCACATCAGCCCGGCGGCGTACGGCCAAATGGCCGACCCGGCGCGCCGCCACGAAGTGGGGCGCATCGTCGGGCGGTTGAATAAAGCGTTGGAGGACCACGATTTTATTCTCATCGGCCCGGGCCGCTGGGGATCGGCCAACATTCAACTGGGGGTGCAGGTGTCGTATGCCGACATTTATAATGCGCGGGCGTTGATCGAGTTGGCCGTGCCGCAGCAAGGCATCACCCCCGAGCCGTCGTATGGCACGCACTTCTTTCAGGATTTGGTCGAGGCGCAGATCTACCCGCTGACCGTTTACCCCGAAGAGGCGGGCGACTACTTGAATCGCGAGTTTATCGAACGCGCCCGGAACTGCCTCGCCGGGCTGGCGCCCGAGGCCGAGACCTACGCCGATTGCATCAAAGTGATCCACGTCCCGGCAGAGCGCCACGGGCAGCGCTTGGATATTCTGATGGATAACCAGCGGGCGCTCGCATATTTCGTCAACCGCTAACCGCCGGCCCCCATGCCCGACAAAGATTACTCGCACCGCGACGTTACCGACAAGCTGGGCCTCGAGCAAGGCTTTGTTGTCCGGGTGGTGGGCAAAGGCGCGCCGGACTTGCTGGCGCGCGTGCGCCAGAAAACCGGGCGGGGGCCGGCGCGCTCTGCCAAAACCCCCGCCGACGTGATTCTCTACTGGCCCAAGTCGTCCTCCGAGATTACGCCGACGCTGATAGAATTGCGCCGGGCCATCACGCCCAACGGCGGCATCTGGGTCGTCACCGCCAAGCGCAACTGCACCAGCGCCGGCGGCATGGCTTACTTCAATCAAGACGCGCTCATCCCGCTGGGGGCCGCAGCCGGACTAGTGGACAACAAAATCTGCTCCCTCTCCGACAGCGAAAGCGCCATGCGATTTGTGATTCGAAAAAAGGATCGGATGTAAATGAATTTTGAACCTGTCATTGGCCTCGAAGTTCACGCTGAACTGCTCACGCAGTCCAAAATGTTCTGCGGCTGTGCCGTGGTGGATTCGACCACCGCCGAGCCGAATCGCCACGTGTGCCCGGTGTGCACCGGGCAGCCGGGGGCGCTGCCGGTAGTGAACCGCCGCGCGGTGGAATTTGCCATCCGCGTGGGGCTGGCCCTCAACTGCCAGATCCAACCCGTCAACGTCTTCGCCCGAAAAAACTACTTTTACCCCGACCTGCCCAAGGGCTACCAGATTTCGCAATACGAACTGCCGCTGGCGACGCACGGCTGGATTCTGATCGACACGCCCGCCGGCGCCAAAAAGATTCGCGTGCGCCGCGTGCATCTCGAAGAAGACACCGGCAAGCTCTTTCACGTCGACTCGTATTCGCTGGTGGACTTCAACCGCTCCGGCGTGCCGCTGCTGGAAATTGTGAGCGAGCCGGACTTGCATTCGGTCGAAGACGTGAAGGCCTACGCCACCAAGTTGCGAACCATCCTGCGCTACCTCGGCGTGAACAATGGTGACATGGAAAAAGGCGTCATCCGCTTCGAGGCCAACGTGTCGGTGCGGCGGGCGGGAACCGGCGAACTGAACACCCGCACCGAGATCAAAAATCTCAACTCGTTCCGCGCCATGGTGAACGGCAGCGCCTACGAGATCGAGCGGCAGAGCAAAATCTACGAGGCGGGCGGCAGGGTGGAGCAGGAAACGCTGGGCTGGAACGAGGCCACCGGCAAAACCGTGTCACAGCGCAGCAAAGAGCAGGCGCACGATTACCGCTACTTCCCCGAGCCGGATATTCCGCCGCTGGAGATTGACCCGGCCTGGGTGGAGGAGATTCGCGCCAGCCTCACCGAACTGCCCGATGCCAAACGCGAACGGTTCCTGGCCCTGGGCCTCAGCCCATACGATGCCGGGGTGCTGGTGGCCGAGCGCGCCGTGGCCGATTACTTCGATGCTGCGGTGGGGGCGGGCAAGGGCAAGGGGGTGGAGCCAAAGGCCATTGCCAACTGGATCACAAGCCAACTGTTCGGGCTGTTGAACGAGTCCGGGCAGGAGATTGAGGCCAGCCGTGTCACCCCGGAAAAACTGGTGGGCCTCATCGGCCTGGTGGGGAGCGGGATCATCAACAACAACACCGGCAAAGCGGTGCTGGCCGAAATGTTCGGCGCCGGCCAGAGCGCGGAAGAGATTGTGCAAGCCAAAGGGCTGGCGCAAGTGAGCGACGAGGGGGCCATTGCCGCCGCGATTGCCAAAGTGATCGCCGACAACCCCGATCAGTTGGCGCTGTACCTCGGCGGCAAAGAGGCGGTGGCCCGCTGGTTCTTCGGGCAAGTGATGCGCGGCATGGGCGGCAAGAGCAACCCGACGGTGGTGCAGAAGGTGTTGGATGAGAAGTTGGCTGTGCTGAAGAAGCCGTAACCATGTCCACCCAAAAAATTGGCCGCTACGAAATTGAGCGCAAGCTGGGCGAAGGCGGCATGGCCGTCGTGTATCTCGCCCGCGACCCGTTGACCAAACGGCAGGTGGCCGTCAAAATGCTACTCCTGCCCTCCCAGCAGTTCGAGATCGGCAGGCAACTGCGCGCGCGGTTCGAGCGCGAAGCCGAGATCGTTGCCGCGCTGGAACATCCTCACATCGTCCCCATTCACGATTTCGGCGAGCACGACGGCCAGCCGTTCATCGTCATGCGCTACATGACCGGCGGCTCACTCGCCGACCGCCTCAAACAGCGCGGGCGGCTCTCGCTGGCCGAGACCGCCGGCATCATTCGCAAACTCGCTTCCGCGCTCGACGACGCTCACCGGCGCGGCGGCGTCCACCGCGACCTCAAGCCGGCGAACATCCTCTTCGACGGGCGCGGCGAGCCGTATGTCTCCGATTTTGGCATTGCCAAACTTGGCGAAGCCGCCGGGCGC
Source organism: Chloroflexota bacterium (assembly GCA_016213135.1). Lineage (GTDB taxonomy): Bacteria > Chloroflexota > Anaerolineae > Anaerolineales > VGOW01 > VGOW01. The sequence continues at coordinate 22,103 of JACRBQ010000010.1, forward strand.
CTCACCGGCACCGGCGCGGCCATTGGCACCCCGGCCTACATGAGCCCCGAGCAAGTGCGCGGCGAGAAGGAACTCGACGGTCGCAGTGACGTGTATTCGCTGGGCGTGGTTATCTTCGAAATGCTCACCGGCCAGACGCCGTACAACGCCGACACGCCCGGCAAACTGATGTTGAAGCACGTGCTGGATTCCGTGCCGCGCATCTCTGCTGCCGATCCCACCTTGCCCGCCGGGTGCGATGCGATCATCCTTCGCGCCCTGGCAAAAAGCCGCGATGATCGTTACGCCAACGCGGGCGATTTGGCCGATGATTTGACTCAACTGGTCGCCGCCGCCACGGCCACCGCGCCGACGATGATCGATGCCCCGCCGCCTCAAATTGATCGGCCGTTCGTTACGCCACAGCCACTCCCGCACACTCACACGCCCACACCTTCAGCGCTCACCACTCCCCCTCCCGCTGGGCGAGGGGGCCGGGGGGTGAGGACCATCGCCGCACTTGTGGTCGGCGCGATTCTCATTGGGATCATTGCCCTCGGCGGCGCATTCGCCGTCTCTCAGTTTTTCAATCCCATCAATCGTGCTACCGCCACTAACGCTGTCGCGATTGTTGTCACCACACCCCCACCCACCCATACCCCCACACCTCAACCCGTTTCCGAAAAAGACGGCATGGTCATGGTCTTCGTCCCGGCGGGCGATTTCCTCATGGGCAGCGGCGACTCCGATTCGCAGGCATCCTCAGACGAGAAGCCACAGCACGCTGTTTATCTCGACGCTTTTTGGATTGATCGTACCGAAGTGACCAATGCCATGTACGCTCTGTGCGTGACCGCCGGAGCATGCCAGCCACCGGGCAGTAGTGGCTCCTCTACTCACCCCAATTACTACGGCAACTCGCAGTTCGATAACTATCCGGTGATTTACGTCTCATGGAACGATGCGAAGGCGTATTGCGATTGGGTTGGGCGGCACTTGCCCACCGAAGCCGAATGGGAGAAGGCGGCGCGGGGTCCTTCGGCAGGCTCAGGATCGGCAGGCTCAGGATCGACAAGCTCAGGAGATGGAAGAATTTATCCGTGGGGCGATGCTTCACCGGATTCAACTCTGTTGAATTACAATAGCAACGTCGGCGACACAACTGAAGTCGGCAGTTACCCCGATGGCGCGAGTCCCTACGGCGCGCTGGACATGGCCGGCAATGCGTGGGAATTGGTTGCCGATCAGTACGATTTGAATTATTATGCGAACTCAGCATCAGAGAATCCGGCGGGGCCATCTTCAGGAGATTTTCGCGTGCTGCGGGGCGGCTCGTGGGGCGACATTGTGAATGACGTCCGCGCCGCGAACCGCGACGTGGTCGTGCCGACTGGCAGGAACGGCTTCATCGGCTTCCGTTGTACCCGCTCACCGTGAGGTTGAATCGCTGAAGCACTGAAAATGCTGGCGCGAAGCGGCTGATCAGCGTTTTCAGCCGCTTCGCGTCAGTGTCTCAGCGTTTCCGTTGCGCCCGCTGTCGTCAACGTCTTTGCTTCCCTGAGCCGGGTGCAGAGCAGCAGCCCGATCACCATCAGCCCGATGAGCACAACGAGGGGTTGGGTCATCGAACCCGTATCCGGCGATTTGAAGCTGTCCATGCCGAGAATGAAAGCGATTCCCGAAATTTGCCCCATGAGCAGCAGCAGGCCGTTGGGTGTGCCCTCGGGGGTCGGGTAAGTCAGCAAGGAGGGGTGAAAAGGATTCTCTGCCCACAAGCGGCAGGCTTTTCTTGCACTGCGTTTGATACTTTCATCCAGACGGGCGTAGGCAGACCAAAAAGATGGCAAGGTTGCGGAGTTCATAATTGGTCAAAGTCCATTGGTTTTGCGAGACCCTGCGCAATTTCCTGTTTGGCGCGTCGTGCGGCGGCAGCAAGTTGTGGTTGCGTTCTTTTGAAAAGGGTATCCCATTGTAGTTCGTCTTGCAGGTCTTCGAGATACTCGCGCAGATGCTCCACCACTCGGTCTTGTGCGGGTTCCGGCAAAGACTCCAGCATTTTTGTTACTGTAGCAATCGCTGTAGATGACATGGTTATACTCTCCTTCTTGCTGTAGTATATATCTGTTCAACTCGCAGTCTAACGCAACGCCCGCTTTGCAACGGCGTGTCCGCAAACGCTGAAGCGCACCGCCACGCCGCGCAGCAGGCCAAAGAGTCCCGTCAGGGCCGCCCCGATCCCCACCGCGACGCGAATGCCGTAGGTATCAATGACCCACGAGGCCGGGATCGAGACGACGATGTATACGAGCATGAAGCTCAGAGACAGGATGGCGATGCGGAGATCGGATACCCGATAGTACTTCGCAGCGTCGCCCGTGATCGAAGCAAAGGTGATCCACAGAAGCTGATTCATGGCGGCGATGAACATGAACACGACGAGCATGATCCATTGGTAACCGTAAACTTTGAAGCCGTTTTGCTCCATGGGGCAAGACCTCCTGCTGGTTTGATTCGGAAATGGGATCTTCTCAAAATGGTGGGGGCGAACCTGTGTGTTTGCCCAGGGCAGACACATGGCGCACAGGCCACCAATGGCAGGTCTGCCCCCACCTCAGTTTATTGGGATGATGCGTAACGCTGAACAAATGAAAAGGGCCGCCCGAGTGAGGCGGCCTTTTTGTTTAACGCGGCGGGTGGTAACGGTGATACGGGCGGCAGTGTTTACGGCGTGGGCACTTCGGCGGTTTCTTTGTCCGGTTCGGGCAACTGTTCGGCAACGGCGGCGCCACCTTCCACCTCGATGGTGATGGCCTCACCCTCGAAGTTCACGGCTATCGTGTCGCCCGCGGCCCAGTTGCTGCGCAGCAGGGTATCCGACACGCCGTCTTCCACTTTGCTCTGGATGATGCGTTTGAGCGGGCGCGCGCCGTAGTCGGGGCTGTAACCGGTTTCGGCCAGATACGCCTTGGCCTCGGGCGATACCCTGAGCTTCAGCTCGCGCTCGGTGAGTCTGACCTGCACCTTGTCCAATTCCAGATCGACAATCTGCATAATCTCGCCCGGATTCAACGAGCGGAACACGACGACGCCGTCCACGCGGTTGAGGAACTCGGGCTTGAAGGCGCGCTTAAGCTCGTCCGTCAGCCGCTTCTGCATGTCGGTGTACGCTTCCTGATCGGCCTTGCCCTCGTCGCGCTTGAGCAAAAAGCCCAGCGAGGCCTGGCGCTTGATCATGTCGGCGCCCACGTTGGAGGTCATGATGATGATGGCGTTCTGGAAGTTCACCTTCTTGCCGCGCGCATCCGAGAGGTGCCCCTCTTCCATAATCTGCAGCAGCATGTTGTGCGCTTCGGGGTGGGCCTTCTCGATCTCGTCGAAGACCACGATGGAGTACGGGCGGCGGCGCAGGGCTTCGGTGAGCTGCCCGGCATCGTCGTAGCCCACGTAGCCGGGAGGCGCCCCCACCAGCCGCGACACGGTGTGGCGCTCCATGAATTCGGACATGTCGAGCTGCACCAGCGCCTCTTCACTGCCGAACATGAACTCGGCCAGCGCCTTGGTCAACTCGGTTTTGCCCACGCCGGTGGGGCCGAGGAAGATGAAGGAGCCAATGGGCCGCTTGGGGTCTTTGAGTCCGGCGCGGGCGCGACGCACGGCGCGGGCAATGGCGTTGACGGCCTCATCCTGCCCGATGATACGCTTGTGCAGGGCTTCTTCCATCAACAGCAGGCGCGCCGATTCGGCGGAGGCAATCTGCGTCACGGGGATGCCCGTCCACATGCCCACCACCTCGGCAATATCGGCGGCGGTGACGAGCGGGGTGGTGTCCTGGCTCCAGCCGGCGCGCAGTTTGGTCAGCTTGTCGTCGAGGGCCTGCTCCCGCTCGCGCAATTCCTGCGCGTCGTCGAAGCGGGCCTCGTCGGTCGCGAGCACCTGCTCGTCGCGCACGGTGCGCAGGTCTTTCATGGTTTGCCGGAAGATTTTGGCCTCGGGGCTTTTGTACATGCGCACTCGCGAGGAGGCTTCGTCGATGAGGTCGATGGCCTTATCCGGCAGGAAGCGATCCGGCACGTAACGGGCGGACAGGTGGGCCGAGGCGGTGATGGCTTCGTCGGTGATGATTAGCTTGTGGTGCTCCTCGTAGCGCGGCTTGAGGCCTCTGAGGATGCTGATCGTTTCTTCAACGGACGGCTCGTCCACGTTCACCGGCTGGAAGCGCCGCTCGAGGGCGGCGTCGCTCTCGATGTGCTTGCGGTATTCGTTGAGGGTGGTGGCGCCGATGACCTGTATTTGCCCGCGCGACAGGGCGGGCTTGAGGATGTTGGCGGCGTCTACGGACGACCCTGCCGACCCGGCGCCCACCAGCATGTGCACTTCGTCAATGAACAGGATGGAGTTGGACGTCTTGACTTCTTCGATCACGCGCTTGAGTCGCTCTTCAAACTGGCCGCGATACATGGTTCCCGCCACCAGCGAGCCTACGTCCAACTGCAGCACGCGCTTCCCCAGCAGCGGCTCGGGGGTGTCGCCGGCCACGATGCGCTGGGCCAGGCCTTCCACAATGGCGGTTTTGCCCACGCCCGGCTCGCCAATGAGGGCCGGGTTGTTTTTGGTGCGCCGGGCCAAAATCTGGATGACGCGCTCAATTTCTGTTTCGCGGCCCACCACCGGGTCCAGCTTGTTCTCTTCGGCCAACGCCGTCAGGTCGGTGGCTAATTGATCCACCAGCGGCGTCTTGCTCGATTTGGCGTCTTTCTTCTTTTCACGCTCTGAGCCGGTGGCCGGCTGCTTGTGCGGCGTGGTTGAGGCGGAGGCGGGGGGCTGCGGGTTTTCCTGCAACACGCGGCGCGTCTGGCGGCGGATTTGCTCGGGCGAGATGCCGAGTTTGCCCAGCACGTCGATGGCAATGCCTTCGTTGTGGCGCATGAGGCCCAACAGCAAATGCTCGGTGCCGATGTAGTGCTGGTTCATTCGCCGGGCTTCATCCACGGCCAGTTCCAGCACGCGTTTGGTGCCGGGGGATAATTCGATGTTTGATACTTTGGCCCGCTGCCCGGGGCCGCTCAATCGCTCCACCGTGTCCTGCAATCGGCGGGGGTCCAGCCCCAGTTCACGCAATACTCGCCCGGCCACGCCGCCCTCCTCGCGCATGAGGCCCAACAGCAAGTGCTCCGTGCCAATGTAATTGTGGCGCAGACGCTCGGCCTCTTCCTGGGCCAGGCTAAGCACTCGCCGCGCGCGCTGGGTGAACCGCTGCATTTTGTCGCTCACGGATGTATCCCTCCACTGACTAAACTCTGCCAGAGCCAATGCTCCGCTGCCGCTATTCTACCGCTAATTAACCCCATCATGGCTAGCCAAAAGGATGGAATGACAATTGTTACGGAATTCTAATGTTGGAGAAAAAAAGACCGCGCGCGAAGGCTTGGGCCATTCGCGCGCGGTTTTGTAAACGAGGCGGATTCTAGTTCTCGTCGCCCGGGCTGTCGTCTGTTTTCACAGAACTGGCCCAGTCGCTATCGGCGTATCGCGCCGAGCCGACTTCCTTCAGGCTCAGACCGATGCGCCGCTTGTCAGGCTCCACCTTTACCACCCGCAGCGTGTACGTTTCGCCTTCCTGCACGGCTTCCTTGGGGTGGGTGATACGGTTGTCTGAAAGTTCGGAGATGTGGATCAGGCCTTCGATTTCGTCATTGCCCTTGATCCGGGCGAACGCTCCGAATTTGGTGAGCTTGGTGATGGTGCCTTCCACCAACTGGCCGATCTTGTACTGCTGGGTGATGAGCGACCACGGATCGTCCTCGAGGCGCTTCATCGAAAGGGCAATGCGCTTGCGATCGCGTTCCACGCTCAACACTTGCACTTTCACTTCCTGCCCCACCTTGAGCACTTCGTTGGGGTGCTCAATACGTTTCCAGGTCACTTCCGAAAGATGCACCAGCCCGTCGGCGCCGCCCACATCGACAAACGCGCCAAAGGGCGCCAGCGAGATGACGTGCCCGGTGCACACGTCGCCTTCTTTGAGCTCCGAGAGCAGACGATCTTTTTGCGCTTCGCGGGTTTCTTTGGCGGCGGCGCGCTCCGAGAAAATCAGCCGGTTGCGCTCGCGATCCACTTCCACCACTTTGACGATGATCGGCTCGCCGACCATGCGGCCCCACTTTTGCTCCGGCGTTTCGCCTTCGGCGCGGCGGCGGCGGGCCATGCTCATCTGCGAGGCCGGCACAAACCCGCGCAGGCGTCCCAGCTTGACGATGATCCCGCCCTTGTTGAAGCCGGCCACTTGCCCGTTGAACACCTCTTGGTTCGAGAGCAGCGTCTCGGCATCGCGCCAATCCCGCTCCTGCTGGGCGCGCGCAAACGACAGGAGAATGTTGCCGTTGTCGTCTTCGGGATCGACCACGTAGACCAGCAGGTCCATGCCCACCTGTAGCTCGGCGCGCGTGGCCGCGTCGATCTGTTCGAGTTCCCTGCCGGCGATCAGCCCCTCGCTTTTGGCGCCCACATCCACAAGTATTTCATTGTGCGTAATGCTGGTGATTTTGCCTTCGCGAATGTCGCCTTGCGACAACTGGCTCATGGCATAGCTCTCTTCAAGGAGGCTTGCCATCGGATGCGGTGCTGCGGCTTCCCCCCCGCTTCCGATATTCGGGTCTTGTGGATTCATTAACTTCATCTGCTCCGTTGATTCATTAGAATGGTCGGCATTATAAGTCTGAATCATCGGAATCGCAACCTTAGGAAGTTTGTTACAATGCCGCCGATGGACACTTTGGACGGCGTCGTCGAGCGCATCACCTTTTACAGCGAGGAAACCGGGTACACGGTGTTGCGCCTGCGGCCCGAAGGCGGGCGCGGCGCGGGTGCGGCCGGCGACGACGGCCTGTTGACGGTGGTGGGCAACTTGCCCGAAGTGAACCCCGGCGAAAGCCTGCGCTTGCACGGTAGCTGGATGGCGCATTCGCAATATGGCCGCCAATTCAAGGCCGAACAGTGCGAGCAAATCCTGCCGGCCTCTGTGGAAGGCATCAAACGCTACCTCGGCTCCGGCCTTATCAAAGGCATCGGGCCTAAAACCGCCGCCCGCATCGTCAAAAAGTTCGGCGCCGACACCCTGCGCGTGATCGATGAGCAGCCCCGCCAGTTGCGCGACGTGCTGGGCGTGGGCGGCAAAAAAGCGGCGCTTATCGAACTGGCCTGGCAGCAGCAAAAGGCCGTCAAAAACGTGATGATATTCTTGCAGGGGTACGGCGTGTCCACCGGCCTGGCCGTGAAGATTTTCAAACAGTACGGCAATCTGTCCGAGCAGATTGTGCGGAACGATCCCTACCGGCTGGCGCGCGATATCTATGGCATCGGATTCAAAACAGCCGACAAAATTGCCCGGCAACTCGGATTGCCCCCTGACGCCCCCTCTCGCGTGGAAGCCGGGGTGGCCTATGCGCTGGGGGAGCTTTCGGACGAAGGGCACGTTTACAGCCCGTTGGATGCTTTGGTGACTACCACGGTCGAGCTTTTGGAAGTGCCGCCCGAACTGGCGCGCGCCGCCGTGGACAGGCTGCTGGCCGAAGGCCGCGTCAAAAAGGAAACACTGCAAATCTCTGAGATCGCGGCCCGGGGCGGCTCGGCGCTGCGCGAGGAGCAGGCGGTGTACCTCGCGCCGTTTTTTTACGGCGAGGTGGGCGTCACCAATCGGCTGGTCAACATGGCCCAGTCGCCCGCCTCCCATTTATCAGACTTGCGCGGCGCCGATTTGGAGGCGCTGATTGGGCAGGGCGCGGCGGCAGTGGCGCTCTCCGACGAGCAGCGGCTGGCGGTGCGCCGCGCGCTCGAGAACAAAGTGTCAGTCATCACCGGCGGGCCGGGCACGGGCAAAACCACGGCCCTCAAAGCCCTCATTCAGGCGCTGGAAGCTTCGGGGCACACCTATGCGCTGGCCTCGCCCACGGGCCGCGCAGCCAAGCGGCTGGCCGAGGCCACGGGCCGCTCCGCCAAAACCATTCATCGCCTGCTCGGTTTTCAGCCGGGCATCGGCTTCAACTACAACGAAGAAAAAACGCTGCCCGCGCACATGCTGATTGTGGATGAGGCCAGCATGATCGATTTGCTGTTGATGAACAACCTGCTGAAGGCGCTGGACCCGATGACGCATCTGTTGCTCGTGGGCGACGTGGATCAACTCCCTTCGGTGGGCGCGGGCGACGTGCTGCGCGACGTGATCGACTCGGCTATTGCCGCCGTCACCCGCCTCTCGGTCATCTTCCGGCAGGCGCAGCACAGCCTCATTGTGACCAATGCGCACCGCATCAATCGCGGCGAGATGCCCATCTTTCCTTCTCCCGGCAAAGACGTTGAAAGTGGAGGCGCTGCAGCGCCACGTCTCTACGAAGAGGATTTCTTTTTGTTCTCCATTGAAGACCCGGAAGAGGCGGCCAACTGGGTGGTGGACGTGGTAGCCAACCGCATCCCAACCCGGTTTGGCCTGCACCCCATCGACGACGTGCAAGTGCTCTCGCCGATGTATCGCGGCGCGGTGGGCGTGGCTAATTTGAATGCGCGCTTGCAGGAAACCCTCAACCCGCCCTCGGCCAAAAAGCTGGAGCGCAAGCTCGGCGGGCGCGTGTTCCGCGTCGGCGACAAGCTCATGGTCACCCGGAACAATTACGACAAGGACACCTTCAACGGCGACGTGGGGCGGCTGAGCGCCATTGAGCTGGAAGAGCAATCGCTGACCATCAATTTCGAAGGGCGCGAGGTGGCCTACGACTGGCTGGAAGCCGACGAGCTGGCGCACGCCTTTGCCATGTCGGTTCACAAATCGCAGGGGTCGGAATATCCGGCGGTGGTGATCCCCATGCTCACCCAGCATTACATGATGCTGCAACGGAATTTGCTCTATACTGCGGTGACGCGGGCCCGAAAGCTGTGCGTGCTGGTGGGCACGCGCAAGGCGGTGGCTATGGCCGTCAAAAACGCCACCGTGGCGGCCCGCTACAGCGGGCTGGAAAGCAGGCTGCGGCAGGGCTGAGGATTTGCTTGACCTTCTGATTTACCCTCTGGTATAATTTGGTCTGCGCCGGAAAGTGGAGGCGTATTTTTTTCGCTGTTTGCCGACGTAGCTCAATCGGCGGAGCAACCGATTTGTAATCGGTAGGTTACGAGTTCAACTCTCGTCGTCGGCTCTGGCCCGGTTGCATGACGCGTCAGACAACTCGGACAGGTATCCAAGTGGCCAAAGGACGCTGACTGTAAATCAGCTCGGCAACGCCGTTCGGGGGTTCGATTCCCTCCCTGTCCACAGGCGTTACAATAGGTCGGCTTCTTGCCCTCGTAGCTCAGTCGGTAGAGCACGGTCTTGGTAAGACCGGGGTCACGAGTTCAAGTCTCGTCGAGGGCTCTGGCCGTGGCGAACCGCTCGCCCGGCGTATTGGATTGTTGCAATTAATTTGGGCGGGGTCTCGCCCACTCTTACCGTAGGAGAACCGTCAACCATGGCCAAGGAAAAATTTGATCGCAGCAAGCCGCACGTCAACGTGGGAACGATGGGCCACATCGACCACGGCAAAACGACGCTGACCGCCGCCATCACCAAAGTGCTGGCGATGAAGAAGCTGGCCCACTTCAAGGCGTACGACCAGATCGAC
>JACRBQ010000102.1 GCA_016213135.1 Chloroflexota bacterium
CCGCTGCGCTGCTCGCCGCCGCTATCCCCGCGCGCCGCGCGACCAGAGTTGATCCCATGGTGGCGCTGAGGTACGAATGAGTTCATCCCGAGTCTCGAAGGGGGAATGTCGACGTGAGCAGGCATTGGGACAATGGATCATGTCTGAATTGCCGATCCGACCGGAACCGAAGATGACCCATCAGCGCATCGTGAAACGGCCAGGTGAAGCATGCTTAATGCTGCGGTTTAGGCTAGCGGGAGTTTCATAGATCTCTAACCATAGCGCCATAAGTGCCATGAATCGAGTCAATTTGACAGGCACTCCGTATATACGACAGCTTCTCAATCCAAAGGTGGCAGCGCTCGGAGCGATTGGCCCAAATCCTGGAGAGCCTCCGGCATGTCCTCCAGTTGACGGCGAACTCTCGGTCTGCCGGCCCGGCCGGTGCGGTCCACAATGCGACAGGCGCGAATCTGGGAGAGTTCCGAGAGCAGGGCTCGCTGACTCCCGCTGAAGCCCGCCTCGCGCCGTGCCCGCCACCACAGCAGTCGCCCTAACAGATAGCCGGTGACACACATGAAGGTGTGCACGTACAGCTTCTGATCGGTCCAATGGAATTGCGGGCGAGTCGCCAGCATCCCAGGATCCTTCAGATCCCGGAAAGCCGCTTCAACATGGGAGAGTCCGCGGTAGGCAGCAATGACTTGGGCCGTACTCCACTCACAGCGGTCCGTGATCAGGATTCGCAGGCCGAAATAGCAGGTGGTTAGCCGGCGATATTCATCCAGATCACACCAGACGCGCACGTGAGTGGTCCCTTGCGCATCCTTGGTCACCTCGTAGCACATCACCGAGCGTAGATACTGACGGCCGCAGATCTTGGCCAATTTTCGCTTGGTCGCTTCCACCGTCGTTCGCGGTTCCAGGCTCATCTCCTCCAGATCTCTCTGGCAGCGAGCCAAATATTGATGCAATCCGCGCCGTTGTCCATCGTACAACTGTGGGCTGAACACCACCACCGTGTCGCGTTCCTTGCCGGCGATCATTCGCCGCGTGCGCCAGGCCCGCACCACCACTCCGCTCGGCAAGGCGACCTCGCTGAGATGGTCCACCGATTCGGCCAGCAGTGCTCGATGATAGGAAGGACGCACCGCCGTCACAAAACGGTCTTGGCCCGGCTCCAGTCGCTCGAGGTTTTCCTTCGAGGAAGCACCGGCATCAAACACCAGAGTCAACTGCTCGGGCTGAGGCATCAACTGCCGCAGCCGCTCGCGGATCGGCTTCAGCAAGGCGGCAAAGGTCGGCATGTCCGAGCGTGCCCCTTCATAGAGAACGTGCACCAGCGGCAGTTGGGTGGCTTGGTCGACCACCAGCGCTAGTCCCAACTGCCGCAGGTCGTGGCGGCCCTGCTTGTTGTGGCCGCGTTGGGGCAGATGAGGTTTCCAGTTGGTGCTGGCGATATGGGTATAGAAGTTGGTGGTGTCGTAAGCCAAGGCTTGCACTTGGAGTTGCTCGATCCGGATCACTTCGCCTACCAGTTGCTGTTCGATGGTGGCCAGGGCCGGGACTGGCACGGCGTGCATCTGCTCCCAGAAATGCTGACTGGTGAGCGCGGGCGCCGAAAAGTCCATGAGCTCGGGGAGCAAAGTGGACTGGGCCCAGCGGGCGAAGGCGCGCTTGCTGCGGGGGGCGCAGGCTCGGCCGATGATCCCGGCCAGTAGCGTCTGGCCCACGGTCAGGCCGTCCCGCTTCTGGACCCGGCCCACGCTTTGCTCCAGCGTTCGATCGATCCTGCCGACCACATCCAGCTCGCCCGCCAGGTGATACAGAGCGGTCACGGCTCCCGCGCTGACCGAGCGCAGGCGGATCTGGCTGTGCTCCTGCTGGTGCAGGCGTAAGACGTCCTCGACGCGACCGAGGTGGGCGATGACGCGGATGCGGGGCCGGCCGTCTTGGCGGAACGATTCGACGATACGATAGTAGCGCCGTCCATGGGACTGGTAGGCTTGCAAGGAGGCCATTCAATTACGTATATACAACACATCCATTTCCGTGTCAATAGCAATCCTAAAGCTGGATTCATACTCACTTCAGAGAGAGCGGACGTGTCTTGAATTAAGTATATACGAGAAGGCGAGCAGAAGTCGCGCTCGACCAGGTACTTAGCGGGTGGCAGACGGCCGAATTAAGAAACTCACGCTAGCCCTGTTCCAGAACGCGAAAAGAAGTCTTACTTCCGCACTGTGCTTCAGCGGACCGCCGAACCAGAAATGCCGCCGGCTGCCCACACCTTCGCGAAATACTCCGGGAATGACCCAGGAATACTGGAAATAGTAATCCTTCTGCGGCGGCGAATGAGGAGAATATGCCAGTTCGCCGGCGGAGGCAAGCCACGGTACGATGTCCCCAGGAACTTCGCACGGCGGGTCTGGGAGGGGGCTCCGGCGGTGGAGGACAGCGGTGATGCACACGGGAGCGGGTCGCGAGGAGATTCGCAGTGGCCGTTTTCGCGGTGGAGGCGGTGGAAAGTAGGGAGCAGGGGGCGCGA
>JACRBQ010000011.1 GCA_016213135.1 Chloroflexota bacterium
TCAGCTCAAGTCAGCGACCAAACGGAGAGTTTGATCCTGGCTCAGGATGAACGCTGGCGGCGTGCCTAACACATGCAAGTCGAACGGTGGTTGCAAGATCACAGTGGCGCACGGGTGAGTAACACGTAGCTAACCTGCCCTGAAGTGGGGGATAACGTCCCGAAAGGGATGCTAATACCGCATGGGTTCGTCACCGGCAGGGGGTGACGAGGAAAGGCGCAAGTCGCTTCAGGAGGGGGCTGCGGCCCATCAGGTAGTTGGTGGGGTAAGAGCCTACCAAGCCGACGACGGGTAGGGGGCCTGAGAGGGTGAACCCCCACACTGGGACTGAGAGACGGCCCAGACTCCTACGGGAGGCAGCAGTGAGGGATATTGGTCAATGGGCGAAAGCCTGAACCAGCGACGCCGCGTGGGTGACGAAGGTCTTCGGATCGTAAAGCCCTTTTCTGTGGGACGAGACAGGACGGTACCACAGGAAGAAGTCTCGGCTAACTACGTGCCAGCAGCCGCGGTAAAACGTAGGAGACAAGCGTTATCCGGAGTTACTGGGCGTAAAGGGCGTGCAGGCGGTCGGGTAAGTCTGTTGTGAAAGCGCCTGGCTTAACCGGGCGAGGCCGACAGAGACTGCCGGACTGGAGGGCGACAGAGGGGTGTGGAATTCCGGGTGTAGTGGTGAAATGCGTAGAGATCCGGAGGAACACCAGCGGCGAAGGCGGCACTCTGGGTCGCACCTGACGCTGAGACGCGACAGCACGGGGAGCGAACGGGATTAGAAACCCCGGTAGTCCGTGCCGTAAACGATGCCAGCTAGCCGTTCGGCTCCCGAGAGGGAGCGGGGTGGCGCAGGCAACCCGATAAGCTGGCCGCCTGGGGAGTACGGTCGCAAGGCTAAAACTCAAAGGAATTGACGGGGGCCCGCACAAGCAGCGGAGCGTGTGGTTTAATTCGAGGCTACACGAAGAACCTTACCTGGGTTTGACATCACCGTAGTAGGGGAGCGAAAGCCGACCGACCTTCGGGAGCGGTGACAGGTGCTGCATGGCTGTCGTCAGCTCGTGCCGTGAGGTGTTCGGTTAAGTCCGAAAACGAGCGCAACCCTCGGGGTGCGTTACATGTGTCGCACGCGACTGCCCGTGAGAAACGGGAGGAAGGTGGGGATGACGTCAAGTCAGCATGGCCTTTATATCTGGGGCGACACACACGCTACAATGGTCGGGACAATGGGCAGCGAAGTGGCGACGCGGAGCTAATCCAGTCAAACCCGGCCTCA
>JACRBQ010000103.1 GCA_016213135.1 Chloroflexota bacterium
CTCGCGGTCCCAGGTGGGGGCAATCACTTCCACCCCGTCCAACGGCAGTTCGGGCGGGATAGGCCCGCGCGTGAGGCACAGCAGCCTGACTCCGGCCAGTTCGGCGCGCGTTCGGGCAAAGGCTTGCAGCAGCACATCGCCGCCCTTGCGCCGCAGTTCCGCGCCGATGAATAGCACGGTGAGCGGCGCGGCGGGTTGGCGGGTCGGCAGTTCCGGCAACGCGCCCAGACTCAGGCCGCCGCCCACCGCAGTCACACGCTGGGGCGAGATGCCGTAATCGTTAATCACCGATTGCCGGGTCATGTGGCTCCAGGTGCAAACGTGGGCCGCGCGGCCAAACGCCGCCTCTTCCATGGCCAGCCATTGTTGCGCCTCGCGGGCCGTGAAGGGCGAGCGGCCGGCGGCCGGTTGGCGGGCCGATAGCCGCGCCGTGTAGTCGGTGTAAATGACGCTCGGCAAGCCGGGCGAGAAGGCCTGCACGTCGAACAGCACGCCGTCCTGCAAAATCACGTCGGCCTGCCCGCGCAGCGATTTGGCGTACGCGGCGGCGCGGCGCGAGCAGGCGCGGAATGCCGGAACATTCATGTACATGCGCTGCCGCCAATACCTGCGGTTGGGGCGCGCCACTTGCAGCGCATTGACCAGCCGGGCGAAGCCCTGCAGTTCGGCATTATGAACGCCCACCAGTTCAAACCTGCGGGCGAGCGCGTCGTGAAACGCGCTGTACTTTGTTCGTGTTACCGGCGCGCGCGTATCACCCATCATCACCACCGCGATTCGCAGCTCATCATTCATCAGCCTTCAACTCTTGTCGTCGGATTGGGCCGGGCCGCCCTGCGCCGCGCCCTGCAAATCGTTGCGTCGCGGCGCGCGCGACCAGAGCGTGGATTGTCCTTTGGTCAGAAAGCGGAATAGCCCAACGAGAGCCGCAAAATTGCTGTTCACCAAAAAAGCCGGCAGGTAAAGCGCCCGGCCAATGCCGCTGCGGCGTTCCACAAGGTTGCCCACCCCGGCCAGCACGTAAAAGAGCGCTTGCAGCCCCAGCATCACCCAGTTGAAAGGGGGGGCCAGCCGGAGCAGGGCGCTGCCGCCTGCCGCCGGTGGAAACGCCACCGCCCACCCGTTCATGATCAGCGCCGCGATCATCGCCAGCGGCACCAGCGGCCGCATGAATTTGTGCGACACCACCTGCCACACAATGAGCGGGCGATTGAACGGCAGCAGACTCCCGGCCATGGAAATAGCTTGATAGCGCCCGGCGATCATCCGCGCGCGCCGCTCCACCTCGTGCTGCGCCGTGAGTGACACCCGCTCCGACGTGCGCGCGTCCGGCGCATGATAGATGCGGTAGCCGCGCTTGATCAGGCGCATGATCATGTAAAAGTCGTCGATGACGACGTTGTCGGGCGGCGGCTCGAATAACGTGCGCCGCACGGCGAGAATGTCGCCCGCGGCGGCGGTGCAACTCCCTAGCCGCGTTTCCTGCTGTTGAATGAACGACTCGTATTTCCAGTAGAGACCTTCGGACTCGCCCAGCGCCCCGTCGCCTGCGACAATGGAGCGCGCGCCGGTGACCGCGCCCACGGTGGGGTCGGCAAAAGGGGCAATGAGTTCGCGCAGCACATTGGGCTGATAAATGTTCGTGGCATCCGAGAACACTACAATCTTGCCCCGCGCCTGAGCCATGGCTCGATTGATGGCGCCGATTTTGCCGCGCCGCGGCGGGTTGTAGCTTAGCTCCACGCCCTGCGCCGCATACCGTTGGGTAATTTGGCGGGTGTTATCGTCGGAGCCGTCGTCGGCTACCAGTATCTGCAACTGGTTGCGCGGGTAGTCGAGCGCCAGGCTGTTCTCGATCTTCTGCGCAATGACGCGCTCCTCGTTGAAGGCGGCAATCAGCAGCGTCACCGGCGGCGTAGCCGGCTCGAAGGGGCCGGGCTGCCGCTTAAAACGGGCCAGCACCCACAGCAGCAGCGGATAGCCGGCGTAGGTATAAACCACGCTCGCCACAAACAGCCAGAACAAAACGCCGATCACGACAGCCCTCTCTTGTGCGCGGCCCGCTCGCTCACCACCTCGTACACCCCGCGCAGTTTGACCACACTGGCCGACAGCGTATAGTCGCGGATGACGCGCTCGCGCGCCCGTTGACCGAGGTGAATGCGGCAATCGGGATTGTTGAGCAGCGTAATCAGGGAGTCCCGCAGTGCAGCCGAGTCGCCCGGGGGGGCCAACCAGCCAGTGGCCTCATGCTCAATCACTTCGGGCGTTCCCCCCACCGACGTAGCCACGGCGGCCAGCCCGGCAGCCATGGCCTCCAACAGCGCCACCGATAGCCCCTCAGCCAAGGAGGGCAGCACAAACATATCCGCCGCTTGCAGATATTGTGCCACGTTTTCCACCGGCCCGGCAAACCGCACGCCGGCTTCGGCCAGAGTTTTCAGGCCGGGCAACTCGTCGCCGGTTCCCACAATGAGCAGCACCGCCTCTGGCACGCGGGCGCGCACCGCGGGCCAGAGCAGCACCAACTTGTCCAGTTGCTTTTCGGGCGCGAGCCGCCCGGTAAAAATCACAATGGGCGCATCGGCCGGCAAGCCCAGCATAGCGCGCATGGCTTGTTTTTTATCCGGCGGCAGCGGCGCAAAGCGTTCCGTATCCACGCCGTTGGGAATGAACACCCGCTGCTCTGCCGGAATGCCCAGCGCCTCCAATTCAGAGTCGATCTCGCGGCTAATGGTCACAAAGGCGTCCACGTTCCGTCGCAGCGCGTTGATG
This sequence comes from Chloroflexota bacterium, assembly GCA_016213135.1. Lineage (GTDB taxonomy): Bacteria > Chloroflexota > Anaerolineae > Anaerolineales > VGOW01 > VGOW01. The sequence goes on from JACRBQ010000103.1 coordinate 2,776, forward strand.
CGCTGCGCGCCCAAGACCCGGCGCTGCAACCGGTACACGTCGCCCAGCACGCCGCTGCGGTGCGCCGTGACCACCACCGCGCAGCCCAGCACGGCTCTGGCGGCCAGCGCCGTCGTGGCCGGCGAGAACATTTCGTGGGCATGCACCACATTGGGGCGCAGGCGGCGCAGCAGTGATACGGCGGCGACTGTGTACGACAGCGAGGCCAGCGCCTTTGGCCCCGGCACGGGCATGCGGTGCACCGGCACGCCGTCAACAACTTCGAACGCGGTGAGGCCACGATAGCGGCGGGTGATCACGTCCACCCTCACCTTTTGGGCCTGCAGCAACGGCGCCACGTAGGCCAGTTGGCGCTCGGCCCCGCCCACCCGTGGCAGGTAGCCCTGAATGAGCATGGCAACTTCTAGGCGCGCGTTCATGCGACGGGCCGCCCCGGCTTGGCGCACATCTCTTGATACACGGCCAACTGTTGCTCGAACCACCGGGCAGTGCTGTAATTGCGGCAGGCGTGCGCCTGGGCGGCCTCGCCCGTCGCGCGCAGTTGCCCGGGATGATCCAGCAGGGACACGATGGCGTCGGCCAGTGCCGCCGGTTGCCCGGGTGGCACCAATGCCCCTGTGCCGGCCACCACCGCCTCGGGTACATCGCCCACGCGGGTGGCCACCACCGGCAGCCCGGCCATCATGGCTTCCAAAATAGCCAGCGGCAACCCCTCGCGCACCGATGAACTGATAAACATGTCGCTGGCAGCCAACAGCCGGGGAATGTCGTCGCGCTCGCCCAGCAGCATGGCGCTGCCCTCGAGGCCGAGCGTTTTTATTTGCGCGGCCAGTTCGCCGTAGAGCGAGCCGCCGCCCACAATGATCAATCGCGCCTCGGGTTTCTGTGAGCGCACGAGGGCGAAAGCGCTCAGCAGCACGTCGAACGCTTTTGGGGGGGTGAGTCTCCCTACCGAGATGAGCAGTGGACGGGCCGGGTCGCCGACAATTCCGGCGCGCGCGGCGGCGCGCTCTGCCGGGGGCAGGGGCGGCACGGGCGCCACGGCGTTGGGGATGATGTGGATGGGTTTGCGGCCCAGCCGTGGACGGTAGGCTTCGGCGGCGGCGCGTCCCACGGCGATCACTCGCTTGTCGTTGAAGCGCAGCGCCCACGTTTCCAATCGATCTTTTGCGGGATGGTAATGCCGAGGGTCGGTGCCGATGGAATGCAACGTGGCCACCACCGGCACACCGGCCAGCCGCCCGGTGAGTGCGCCTACGATGTTGGCATGGGTGAGGTGGGTGTGCAAGACCGACACCCGCTCGCGCCGCAAGAAGCGGGTAATGCGCCACAGGCGGCGCGCATTGAGCAGACGGCGGGCCGGATAGGCGACCACATTGACTCCGAGTGCTTGCAGTTGCGCCGGGATGGGGGAACCGGGGCTAACGCCGAGGCTGATGACGGTGGGCGTCAGTCCGTGGGCGCGAGCTTCGCGGGCAAAGGTGAGTTGAAGTTTCTCTGCGCCTCCAATGCCGAGCGTGTCGATGATTTGGGCAATGCGCACCGTTATGCCTCTGCCTGCTCATGCCGGGCCCGGAGATGTTCAGCCTGCTCATGCTGGGCCCGGAGATGTTCGGCCAGTTCGTGCTGCGCCACGCGCGGGATGGCCAGGGCAATACCGACCAGCAGCCACAGGTAACGCGGATAAGCTGCATGGATGAAGAGCGAGGCCGTGAGATAGCCGACGAGACTGAAGGTGTAGGCGGAAATCATGTCCAGGTAGCGCGTGAGTTTGGCCGCCACCAGCAGGTTGCGCGCCCGTAAGATGCCGGTGAACATGACCCAGAGCAAAATGCCAAACATGCTCAGGCCCAGCAGGCCGGTCTCGGCGGCTACTTCAAGGTATAAATTGTGCGCCTCGCGCGGCTCCACCCGGGGGTCCATACCCAGGCGGCGCGAATAGGATTGGTAGTAGAAGCTGTAGTTGCCCAGGCCCACGCCCAAGATGGGGCGATCGGCAAACATTTGCACGGCCACAATCAGTTCACTGGTGCGACCCCGCAGCGAGGCTTCGTTAGGCCCGGTGGTGGTGACGCCGTTGCCGAAGCCGGGGATGATTTCGACGATGGTTTGCAGGCGCTGGGTGTACGTGGCGGGCACGAACTGCAGCAGCACCAGACCGATGGCCAGCGCAATGAGCCAGTTAATGGGGCGCTGGCGGCGATAGGCCAGCATGGCTCCCAGCATGACGAGCAGCGCGATGAATCCGCCGCGTGAAAACGAGAAGACGATGGCCAGGCTGCTCACCGCCAACGCCCACACGGCCAGCAGTTTCATCCGCCGCTGCCGCTCGTTCCATACCCGATCCAATGCCAGCGGAACCAGCACCAGCATCATCTGGGCATAGTAGTTGGGGTCGCCAATGGGCCCGGACGAGCGATGGTCGCTGGTTTGGCCCACGATGTTTTGCAAGGGCGCTTGCGCGAAGCCCCAGTAGTCGTTGTTGAAAGTGCCTGTGGCGTATTGATACACGCTGAGGGTGCCCATGAAAATGCCGGCGAGCAGCAAAGTCCATATGACGCGCCGGAACATGGCGCCGCTCTGCAGCAGAAAGATCACGACCACTGCAATAACGCCGTCTTTGACGAACTCCAATGCGGCAGACAGCGCCTGGTTGAAGTCGGCGGCATAGAGCAGGGAGGCGAACCCCACCGCGCCGTAGCCGGCGATGAGCAGGGCCGGGCGCACCCAGCCCGTGGGCCGCTCGGCGCGCAAGATCCACCGGATGACAATGGCCAGCAGCAGCACCAGAATGAACGACTTGGCTACCGAGGAGACACCGTGGAATTTGACGGCCACATCGGAGAAGCGCGTGTAGATGATGAAGATGACGACCAGCAGCCCCCAGCGGATCTGGGTGACGGTGGCGACAAAGGCCGTGATGCCCATGGTGAGGAGCAGCACGCGCATGGGGCTGGATATGCCCATAACGAGCAGCCCCGAGCCTGCGCCGACGAGCAGCGCCAGCACGCCAAAGATGACCGGCAACAGGCTGTTGGGACGGGAAAGGGGGCGGCTCGCCATGGGTGGCTCCGGTTGAGAGTGAAGAGGGAAACTCAGGCGCTAACGAACGGGTTGGTCTTGTACAGGGCCATGCGCGAATCGTTGCGTGAGGCCTGTTCCAACGCCTGCTCGGACCACTTGATGAGCACGTTGGCCTCTTCGTCGCCCTGCCGCTCGGCCACGCCGATGAGCGGCCGCAGGTGCAGGGTTTCGCCCTCGCCGAACTTCACCGGCTTGGACAGCGCGATCTGGATGCGGCCAAAGGTCATCACGGCCGCGGTGCCGGGGGTGTCGGGCAACAGCACGGAAAAGGTGTCGTTATTCCAGCGGCCCAGCAGATCGTTGCCGCGCAATTGCTCGCGAAAGATCGCGCTGGCCTGACGCAGCACTTCCTGCGCTATGGGCTGGGGAACCACGTCCAAAAAGCCCTGCAACCCTTCCAGTTGGACCAACCCCAGCGAGACACTGCCGCGCTTGCGGTCGAGCGTCTCGTCCAGTTTCTGTTCAAAGTAGCGCCGGGTAAAGGCGGTCGAGTCGTTGTCCGTGGTCGAGCGCGCCAGGAAGGCTTCGATGGGCGTGATCAGTTGGGCGCGGACGATGGCGAGCACGGCCCCGATGACGAGGCCCAGCGCCACCGCCAGCGACGAATCGCGCAGCGGCTGCGGGCGAACCGGTATGGTCGGCACCTGGGCGGCGTCCAGCACGTTGATGTTGTAGCCCTGGTTAAGCCCCTGAATGAAGCTAATAGCTTGCTGGCCCACGCCGTTGACCAGCAGGGCGGCCACTTCGGGGTCCGGGCCTTCCACCGACAGTTCGAGGACGTTGGCCTCGGGCAGGGCTACCGTAGTGCGTTTGTAGTCTGCCACGGCGTTGGCGTCGATCTGAAAGTTGGCTATGGTCTTCTGAAAGATCGTGTTGCTGTTCAGCACTTCGGCGTAGGTGGTGACGATTGAACGCTTGTCGAGGGTGTTCAAGCTGTCAATGACGCTGTTGCCGCCGGTGAGCGACGACTCGTCGGGGCTGACCACATAGCGCGCGCTAGCCAGATAAATCGGGGTGACCACGTACGACGCGGCCAGGGCAATGGCCAGGGCCGAGAGAGCGGTGAGCAACACAATCCACCAGCCTCGCTGGAGCATTTGAATGTAGAGTCTTAGTTCCATCTTTGGTAACTCCTCCCAAACTTTTATCAGTATCGAGTGCGTACAACTAATGCCGCCGGTGTTAGTCTGAGGCCCCGGCGACGGTGGCAAAAAGCGCCGCCAACTGTTTTACGTTGGCGCGCAGATCAAATTGCTGCAAGACCCATGCCCGCCCGGCGTCGCCCATTCGCGCGGCGGCAGCGTAATCATTGTACACGGCAGCCAGGCTCTCGGCCAATGCCCCGGCATCGGCGGGCGGTACCAGTTGCCCGGTGCGCCCGGGCAGAACCAGTTCCGGGATGCCGGAAATGGAGGTGGCCACCACCGGCAGGGCACATGCCAGCGCTTCCATCAGCGCCACCGGAATTCCCTCCATTTTTCCGGAAGCAGTGACGACGCTGGGCTGGACGTAGCAGTGCGCGGTCGGCAACAGGCGGGACACTTCTTCCTGGGGCAGAGGGCCTAGCAGTTGCACTTCGGCGGTCAATTCCATGTCGGCGACCATTTTTTCGAGGGCCGGCCGCTCCTCGCCGCTCCCAATGATTCTGCACCTGAGCGGGATACCTCGCTGCCGGAGGCGGGCGCACGCTTGAAGCAAATAGCCATGGCCCTTGTAGGGTTGCAGACTGCCGATGTTGACGATCTCAAACCGTTCCGAGGGCTGCAACTGTGTTTGCCGGCGGGGAGCGTACTCGTCGGGCATAACGCCGCAGTGCACCACATGGGTCTTGCTGCGTACCCACGGGCCGAGCGCCCTTCCCAGAAGTTCGCGGTTGTACTCGGAAATTGCTACCACGAACGACGCCTCACGCAGCTTGGTCGCCAACATCGCTCTGCGTACAAAAATATCATGGGCATGCACAGTTACGCTATAGCTAATATGTGTTAAGCGATGAATGATCCATGCTACCAGCGCCGGATGGGTTGCGTAATGGGCGTGGATATGCGTTATGCCCTCGTCTTTCATCAGTTGCGCCGCATAAACTGCCTTGGGCAGCAGGGCCACGGCGCGTGCGAGCAGGTTGAGGCTAGTACGATTCTCCCAAACGATTTGCCACCATAGTGAGGCGTACAGCCGCGGGCGGCGAGCCAGTTGGCGCGCATTGGCCGCCAACACCCGGCGCGACACGTAGGGCAGCCGGTGCGCGCGCGCCAGCCACGGCCGGGTGGCCGCATGGATGACCGGCTGCTGCTGATTGATGAGGGGGTACAGCGCGATGCGCCAGCCGTTGTTCTCAAGCTCGATCATCTCGCGCAGGATGAACGTCTCCGACAGATTCGGAAAGCGCGACATGATATAGGCAATCGGGCCTGGCATGAGGCTAGTGCGCCCCCCGGCTTTGCAGCACGGCGGGTATGGTGCGGAGAAGGATCTGGATATCGAGCCACAGGCAGCGGTGCTCGATGTAGGCGATGTCTAGCCGCAGGCGGTCGTCGAACTCGGTTGAAGCTCGCCCCAACAACTGCCACAGTCCGGTAAGCCCGGGCAATACATCGAGGCGCTCCGTCTGCCACAGCGCATAAGTGGACGAGGCGAACGACGTGGGGCGCGGCCCCACCAGGCTCATTTCGCCGCGCAGCACATTGAGCAACTGCGGCAATTCGTCCAGGCTGGTTTTGCGCAACACGCGGCCCACGCGCGTGACGCGCGGGTCGTTGGTAATCTTGAAGTCGGGCCACTGCAACTCATTCAGGTGCGCGTACTTCAACTTTAGCTCCTCGGCATTCACCACCATGGTCCGGAACTTGTACATGAGGAATGGAACGCCGTCTTTGCCGGTGCGCTTTTGGGTGAACACGGTCGGGCCATCGGGCGTCTCCAGCTTGATGAGCAACGCGCACAGGCCCAACACCGGCAGCACCACCGGCAGGGCCAGAATCACGATGACTAGATCCATGATGCGTTTGGCAATGGCGTAGGAATGCCCCTGAAACAAGGCGTGCGCAGGCTGGATGTCGTCGAGCCAGGGCGCGATCGGGGCCGGTGCGGTCTGATGGGCGTCGGATAGCATGGGGGGGCGCAGTTGCAACTCCGCTTAAGTTTCGGCGGGGGCGTCGGCGGCTGGTTGGTCCGGCGCTTCGACGATGAGGGCCGGATGGTGCAAGCGCGATTGGGCCTGCCGAACCAGTTCGTCGAAAGTGAGGGCGTCGTCGGGGAAGGAAGCCACACCCCAACTGAGGGCCACCCCCAGGCGGGCCGCATTGCGGCAGATGCGGTCCACCAACGGTGCGACTTCGCCAGCCGTGGTCTCGGGGCTGAGCACAATGTAGCGCCCGCGCTCGGACTGTTCGAGGATTATATCGGTGCGGCGCAGGTCTTTGCTGATCACGCTTGCCAGGCTGGTGAAGATGTAGCGGCTCATCATGGCCCGCTGCACTTCCTGCACCGTGCGGTGCAGCGTGGCGCGCACGGAGGCGGGTTCGGGGGCGATCACCACAACGGAGAGCGCTTTGCGGTGGCGGCGACTGCGCAGCAGTTCGTTTTGAATATCGTCTTCCATTTCGTCCATACGCTTCACGCGTTGGCTGACTTTGTTGAAGGTGATGTTCTCGACGGCGTCCTCGAAATCCCGCAGGTAGTGCGCCACATGATAGGCCAGCCAGACCGTAATGAGCAGCAGGGCCAGTTCGGTGATTGTAATGTACGTGTATACGCCGCCGAATGCCGGGCGGCTGGCGAACAGGAAAAGCTTGGCGGCCATGTACGCGGCGCTCCATAGCACCAACGATACCCACAGTTGCGCCCGGTTAAGCAGGGGGATGCTGAGGGTGGCGATCACGGCGACCATGGCGAGAATGTAAACGAAGGATTGAATGTCAATGATATTCTGTTGACCGAAATCCACTCGTTCCAGGTTGTAGAGAAAGGTCAGATCGATGATGAGAGCAATGGTTGCCCGGCGCAATTGCGACATGACGGCGATCTCCGATACTCTGGCCTGGGGCCGACCAGCGAGTCATTTAATTGAGAGCTTAACGCGAAGCATGGAGCTTTCGCTTGACATGCTAAATATACCTTATATTGGCCGCAGTTTCGCTATCTGTTTGGGTTGGGACAGTATACCTGGACTTTATCCATTTCAAGGTGCATAGCAGACAGTATCCAACAGCCCATTGAAGAGGGCGCTGGGAATTGCGAGAGATGGCGTTTGCAGGGGTGAGTTCACGAATTTCACGGATGTCCACAGATGGTGTCGGACGAGCGC
>JACRBQ010000105.1 GCA_016213135.1 Chloroflexota bacterium
CTGGACACCGATTGAACTATTCAATTTCAGAGTTCCACCGCCACGTTGGGAACTGCCCAGACAGCGCGGTAGACCTTCGACGGCCATGCTTCAACTGGCTCAACAATGGGCAAGTTGACCACGTTTAAGTGTGGTGCTACCATCCGTTCAATCCGTTGTCAAAAAAGAACACGCTTGACTTGTAGCACGTGTGTTCTATAATACTCCCCGATGGATACAGCGGCCAAACTGCAACTACTTGCATCGGATATGACTCTCGAACCGGCGGAGGAAGTGTCGCCGGTGGGCGCCCGCCCCACGTGGGCTGCATCCTCGGACTCCCCCTCGGACGCCTCTTCGCCAAACACCCCCGGCCCGTGCGGCCACACCCCGGCCCAGTGGAACGACCTCAGCCGGGATCAAAAAACATTTGCGCCCATTCACATGGCGGCCATGCCCGGCGGCAAAAAGCTGCCCATGCTCAAAACGTTGCTCACCACCGCCTGCGAGCGCGATTGCTTCTATTGCCCCTTCCGCGCCGGGCGCAGCCAAATGCGCCGCGCCACCCTGAGGCCCGACGAAATGGCGCAGACGTTCGCCGACCTCAACCGCGCCGGAGTGGCGCAGGGCATCTTCCTCAGTTCGGGCATCATCGGCGGCGGCGTGCGCACGCAGGACAAACTCATCGACTCGATTGAGATTCTGCGCCGCAAGCATCGCTTCGCCGGTTACGTGCATCTCAAGCTCATGCCCGGCGCGGAGAAGGATCAGGTGTTCCGCGCCATGCAACTGGCCGACCGCGTGTCGGTGAACCTCGAAGCCCCCAACGCCGGCCGCCTGCCCGCGCTCGCGCCGCACAAAATATTTTTCGACGAGCTGCTGCAACGGATGCAATGGGTGGACGAAATCCGGCGCACGCGCCCCCCGGAGCAGGGCTGGAAGGGCCGCTGGCCGTCGCTGGTGACGCAATTTGTGGTGGGCGCGGCGGGCGAGTCCGATCTGGAAATTCTCTCGACGACGGAATACCTCACCAAACAACTGCGGCTGGCCCGCGCCTACTTTTCGGCGTTCAAGCCGGTGGCGCACACGCCGCTGGAAAACCGCCCCGCCGAATCGCCGCGGCGCGAGCACCGCCTCTATCAATCCTCGTTTTTGCTGCGCGACTACGGCTTCGATCTCGAAGACATGCCCTTCAGCCAGGCGGGCAACCTGCCGCTGGATGTGGACCCCAAACTGGCGTGGGCTAACGCCAACCTGTCCGAAGCCCCGGTGGAAGTGAACCGCGCCGACCGCCGCGCCCTGCTGCGCGTGCCGGGCATCGGCCCCAAAACCGCCGAGGCCATCCTCGCCGCCCGCCGCCGGGGCGCGCTGCGCAACTTGCGCGACCTGCGGGCCGTGGGCGCGCTGGCCGCCCGCGCCGCGCCGTTTGTGCTGCTGGATGGGAGGCGGCCGGCGCAGCAACTCGGTTTGTTGTAAACTACGCTCTCAAGATCATTCACCACAGAGAACACAGAGATCACGGAGTTTATCTTCTCTGTGTTCTCGGTGTTCTCTGTGGTAAGAAAAGTATCGGGAGCGTACATGCTCAAACTGATCACCCCCCACCTCCAGCACGACCAGCCGCTCGACCCGCAGCGCGCCGACGACCACGCCGAGTTTCACTTCGACAATTACGCCAACACCTTTGCCCGGCTGATTGGAAAGCCCGCCCCACGTTTCGCCCACAAAAATATCTACTTAATACTGCACACGCCCGCCCAACAGCGGGCGTTTCTTTTTTGTTGTGGTATTGATGATACTCCGTTAGAATAGCCGCGTCCCCACTACTCCTAATGAACAACATCCCCTTCGAAATACTGCGCGCGCTGTACCGGAAAGAGGTCGAACAAATCGAATCGCAACGGGCGGCGTTCATTGGCGCGGAGATCAGCGTCGACTCGGTCGAGGGGGCGGGCACGCGCGTGCGGATTGTGTGGCGGAAGTAGCCCACGCCAGCCCATCTCCGCCTTTGATGAACAACAGCGGCTTTGACAAATGTCCGCGCCGAACTACAATCATCTCCATTATTGGCGAGGGGAGAATGCGATGACAGCAAGTGCGGATTCCACTCTTCTTACGGTTCAAGTAGGCACGGGCGCAAACGACGACGCCGAAGGGCTTGATCTGACCACGCGCCAACTGCTGGCCGAGATTCGGGAATTGAAGGAGATCGGATCTGCTACATTGCAGCGAGAAGGCGCGATGCCGGAAGGCACAAAATCCCTCGATCCGGTCACGCTCGGCCAGATCGCAGTGGCGGTTTTGCCGGCGGCAGTGCCGACCGTGATTGCGTTTCTGCAATCGTGGGCGCTGCGCGGCGAGGGCCGCACGGTGAAGATCAAAACGCAGGCCGGAGACCGTTCGTTGGAGATCGAGTATTTGCCCAAGTCCATGTCGCAGGAAGAGTTGATGAAGCTGGTGGACAAGATGACGCGGACTCTGGAGAAGAGAGACAAGAAGAAGTAAAGACTTTCGGGGTTTCGCAAAGCGGACCCCGAAGGTCTGACTGCAAATCGAATGAACACGAGTTGAGTATGGGCCAGAAATTCGCGCTCATCATCGGCAACAGCGAATACGAGGACGCCAGTCTGCGGCGGCTGGTGACACCCAGCGGAGACGTGGACGCGCTGGCTGGCGTGCTGAATGATTCGGCCATCGGCGCGTTCGACGACGTGCGGGCACTGCTCAACGAGTCGTCAGCCTCTATCCGCCGCGCTATCGCCCGTTTCTTCGCCCAGAAGAAATCTGACGATCTGCTGCTGTTGTATTTCTCCGGCCACGGCGTGCTGGACGAGCAGGGGCATTTGCATCTGGCGGCGCGAGACACCGAGCGCGATCTGCTGAGCGGCACGGCTATTCCGGCCAACTTCGTCACGGGCGAGATGGATCGCAGCCCCTCGCGGCGGCAGGTGTTCATTCTTGACTGCTGTCACAGCGGCGCGTTCAGCCGCGGCACAAAGGGCGTGCTCGGTGCGAGCGTAGGCACGGGCGCGGCCTTTGAAGGCGCGGGCTTCGGGCGCGTGGTGCTTACCGCCACCGACGCCACGCAATACGCCTGGGAAGGCGATCAGGTGATCGGCCAACCCGAAAACTCCGTCTTCACCCATTTTCTGATCGAAGGTTTGCGAAGCGGCGAGGCCGACACTGACGCCGATGGGCGGATCACGCTCGACGAGTTGTACGCCTACGTTTACGGCCAGGTGTTGAGCCGGACGCCCAGGCAGACGCCCGGCAAGTGGTCGTACCGGCAACAGGGCGAGATCGTCATCGCCAACAATCCTCATCCGGCCAAACTCAAGCCGGCTCCCCTGCCCGGCGAACTGCAACAGACGATTGAGGACTCGCGTCCGTGGGTGCGTGAGGGCGCGGTGCGCGAGTTGGAGCGATTGTTGAACGGCAGTCTGCCCGGGCTGGCGCTGGCGGCTCACGAGGCATTAAAACGGCTGGCGGGTGACGACAGCAAGCGAGTGGCCGGCGCGGCAATGGAAATTTTGAACGCGTATGAGGCAATGCAGGGAGAGAAAGAGAAAGAAAGGGAAAAAGAGGAAGCCGAACGCGCGGCCCGGGAGAGGGCGGAGAAGGAAAGAGAGAAAGAGAAAGCGGAACGTATTGCGCGCGAGAAGGCCGAAGCTGAACGTATTGCGCGGGAGGGAGCCGAGCGCGAGCGAGTAGCGAAGGAGAAGGCGGAGGCTGAACGCATTGCGCGCGAAAAAGCAGAGCAAGAACAGTTGGGGGGAGAAAGGGTTGACAAGAGTGCACCGGCGACGAAGATTGCGGCCGGAAGATTGACACTCATCCAATGGGGGGCGCTAATTATTCTCATCTCTTTGGCGGTTGTGCTATGTCCGCTTTTCCTCGGATTGCAGATGCAAGCAGGCATTTTTGCCAAAGCCACTTCCACCGCCGCGGAAATCACGGCGACGCAGGAAGCCCTGCAAGCCATCGGCGGCGGCGGGCGGATTGCTTTCACATCTAATCGCGACGGCAACCGGGAAATCTACGTGATGAACGCCGACGGCTTAGACCCGACGCGATTGACGTACAACCAGGCGGGCGATTCCGATCCCGCGTGGTCGCCCGATGGGGCGCGGATTGCTTTCTCATCTGAGCGCGACGGCAACTGGGAAATCTACGTAATGAACGCCGACGGTTCAGACCAGACCAATTTGACGAACAACTCGGCGGCTGATGTGCCCCCCGCGTGGTCGCCCGATGGGGCGCGGATTGCTTTCTATTCTTACCGCGACGGCAACGCGGAAATCTACGTGATGAACGCCGACGGCTCAAACCAGACGCGGTTGACGAACAACTCGGCGAATGATTATGCTCCCGCGTGGTCGCCTGATGGGGCGCGGATCGCTTTCGGGTCTTATCGCGACAACAAAGACGAAATCTATGTGATGAACGCCGACGGCTCAAACCAGACGCGGTTGACGAACAACTCGGCGGATGATTGGGATCCCGCGTGGCAGCCGTGAGAGAGAATCGCTGAAACGCTGAGGCGAAGCGCGCTGATGGCGTTTCAGTGAAATCAGCCGCTTCGCGTCAGTGTCTCAGCGGTTCTCAATCCGTTCAACCCGAAGGGGGGCCTGAAAATCCGTTGACAGCGACTCCCCCTCCCTCCACTTTTCGCTTATACTTCTCCCCGTGACCGGCCCCAATTCCTACGACGCCGAGCGCGCCGACCTCAAGGCCCAAATCAATGTGCTGGCCCGGTTGGTGGACATCAGCGTCACCCTCAGTTCCACGCTGGACTTCCAGCGGCTGATCAACTACATCATCACCGCCGCCGCCGAACTACTGGAGGCCGAGGTGGCCTCGCTGCTGCTATACGACGACAAGCAGAACGAGTTGCGCTTCTTCGCCGCCACCGGCGGCGACCCGTCCGAGTTGGCCAAAATCCCCGTGCCGCTCAACGCCAGCATCGCCGGCACCATCTTCCGCGAGAACCGTGCCATCATCATCAACGACGTGAGCAAAGACTCGCGCCACTTCCGCAAGGTGGGCGAGAAAGTCAACTTCCATTCCAAAATGCTGCTGGGCGTGCCCATGCGCATCAAAGACCGGGTGACCGGGGTGCTGGAAGCGCTGAACAAAAAGACCGGCTCCGGCTTCACCGAGTTCGACGCCCGAATCTTTTCCATCATTGCCTCGCAGGCGGCGGTGGCCATCGAAAACGCCCGGCTCGTTACGGCCTTGCAGGAAGCCTACGCCGATCTGGGCAAGCTGGACAAGATGAAGAGCGACTTCATCGCCATTGCCTCGCACGAACTGCGCACGCCGCTGGGCGTGATTCTGGGCTACGCCACGTTTTTGCGCGAAGACGCCAAAGGCGAAACGGGCCAGTATGCGCAGGCGGTGTTCGACTCGGCGGTGCACATGCGCAAGCTGGTGGAAGACATGACCAATCTGCGGTTTATGGAAGTGGGACAGATGCCGGTGCAGCGCGAGGCGGTGAACTTGCACGAACTGCTGGCCGAGGCGCGGCAGGACACGCTGGTGCTGGCCGAGGCCAAAGGGCAAAAGATTCTTTTGCTGCCCTGCGACCCGCCGTTGGTGGCGCAAGCCGACCGGGCCAAGTTGATCGTGGCCGTTTCAAACCTGATTAACAACGCCATCCGCTACACGCCGGACGGGGGCGCGGTGGAACTGAGCGTTTATCGCAAGGACGACGAGGCGTGGCTGCAGGTGAAGGACAACGGGCGCGGCATTTCGCCGCGCAACCTCGAAAGCATCTTCGACGGTTTCTATCAGGTGGAAGACCACATGACGCGCAAGAGCGGCGGGCTGGGCATCGGCCTTTCGATTGTGCGCAATACCATGAAGCTGCTGGGGGGGCGCGTCTGGGCCGAAAGCCCCGGCGAGGGCCGGGGCAGCACCTTCATCTGCGCCCTGCCGCTCACGGCCAAATCATAGACCGACGCGGTCCGCTACGCGAGACCGCGTCGGTCTCTATGCCCTCGGGCGGCGGGCCAGATCGAACGACTCGCTGCCGTTGAGCAGCCCCCCCAATGGGCGCGTCTTGCGCTCGATAGCCATCACCCGGCCGTTCGCAAAAAACGGAAATTCAAAAGTGATCTCGTCCCCGGCCTGCTTGCCCGGCATGGGCATAAGCCGCACGGTGAGCGGTTTGTTGAGCCGCAGCGCCAGCGCGCCCACGTCCAGCAGCAACGCCGCCAGTTCGGCGGGGGTGGTGTCGCCGGCCAGTGGCACGGTGTCCAGCCCGGTGCCGCACACGGTGGAATAAAGCAGCAGGTCGGTGACGGTGAGCAGGCCCTCGGCGCTGCGCGCGGCCAGCACGCTATCCTCCAGCACCGGCATGAACAATCCCGAAAACCCGGTGTGCTGATATTGCGCCCGGTTGAGGGCATCGGTGACGAAGGCGGCGGCGGCCAATGTGCCCGAAGCGCCCACCATTGGCACGCCCAGCGACTCGAGCGCCGCGCCGATGGATTTATCGGCAGTGGGAAAGGGGGCCAGCGAAAAATCGATGCCGCCGAAGTGCACCGCCCGGCTGCCGGTGATCTTTTTGGCGGCGGCAGTGATTCGGGTTGCCGCGGACTCCACGACCTCCACCAACCGCGCCCGGGCCTCGGCCAAAGTGGCCGCCCCGGCAAACGCGGTCACGGCCAGGTCGGCCGCCTCGGTTGCCACGGCGAACAAAGGCGCCCCCCCGTCGTGGTAAGCGGCGGGCAAAAAGGGAACGCCCGATTCCACATTTGCCAGCGCGGCGAATCGCAAGTTGCCAAATCCCGGCGGGGCAATGCCCGGCAGGGCGGCGCAGCGGTGAATGATCTGCGCGGCCAGTTGCACGGCGGGCAGGCTCAGGCCGTCGAGCGGCGAAGCGATGACGGCCGAGGCAAAAATGTTTTGCGTGGCGCTGATCACGTCGGGAATGACTTCATAAAACGAGGGCGGGTCGGTGGGGCGGGCCACGCCGAGGGCGGCGTAGTCGAAGCCGTGCACAAAGCAGGCAGCCTCGAGGTCCTGGGCGTATTTCACCGCCGCCGCGCTGGAGGCGCGCCCGAAGGTTTTGCCCAACGGCGGCAGGGCCAGGCGGGTGGATTGCACTTCGAAGCCCGCGTCCTCGAAGGCGCGGCGCGCCTCGGCCACAAACGTCCCCCCCGAAGCCAACCGCGATTCGTCGAATGGGTAGCCGGGTTCGGCAAAGTAGGTGATGGAACGGATTTTCATGGCAGCAAGTATTTCCTCAGAAACTTCAATTGCCGCCGATAGGCGGTGAGTTTGTTGGTCAGTTTGAGGAAGCCGTGCCCCTCGTCGGGGAAGATGAGGGCCTCGTGGGCTTTACCCAACCGGGTCAGTTCGTCCACGGCCTGTTGCGTTTCGGCGGCGGGGCAGCGCGGGTCGTTGGCTCCGGCGATCATCTGCACCGGCGCGGCGATGCGGTCGAGAAAGAAGATCGGCGACGACTCGCGGTAACGGGCGGCGTCGGCAACGGGGTCGCCCATGTTTTGCAAATCCCAGTAGCGCAGGTCCTCGCGCTCGGTTTCGAATTCGGTGAACCAGTTGAGGAACGGCACAATGGCCGAGCCGACGGCAAAGCGGTCGGGATATTTGGCGAGGCCGATCATCGTCATGTAGCCGCCATAGCTGCCGCCGGTGATACCGATGCGATCGGGGCGGGCCAGCCCTTTGCGGACGAGGGCCCCGGCCCCGGCCACGATGTCGGCGATGTCGGCCTGGCCCAGCGCAAAACGGTTGGCGGTTTGGAACGCTTTGCCGTAGCCGGTGCTGCCCCGGTAGTTGGGGCACAGCACGGCCCAGCCCTCGCTCACCCACGTCTGCACCAGCGGCGACCACACGTTCATAAATTGCCACGACGGGCCGCCGTGCACGTTGAGCAGCGCCGGTCGGCGCGCCGCTTTGCCTTTGGGTTGGAAGCACATACCGGAGATCGCCAGGCCGTCGGGCGCCTTCCAGCGCATCACGCGCGGCATCACAAAATCGGTGGGCTTCACCGAGCGCGGCAGCGATTGAGTGATCTGCGCCCATTGGCCGCCGACGCGATCCAGCCGCCACAGGTCGGCGGGGCGGCGGGCGCTTTGGAACACGGTGAGCAGGCTGCCATCGGGGGCGAACAACGGCGCTTCGTGGTATCCGGCCTCAATAGCGGCACGGTGGCGGCGTCCCTTTTTGAGATCGACGACGACGAGTGACACGTTTCCATCGCGATTGATCGTATACGCCAGTGAACGGCCGTCCGGCAACCACGCCGGATTCTCCTCATCCCACTTTTCATTTGCCACCCACCGGATGTTCCCGGTGGACGCCTCCATCACCCCGATGTCGGCGTTGCCATGGGGGCGGCCCACAAACGCCAGTTGCGCGCCGCCGGGCGACCAGCGCGGGGTGTGCGCATCGAGCGGGCCGAAGACATCGGCCACGCGCCGCGCCGCGCCGCCTTCGGCGGGGATGATGAAGAGGCCGGTGTCTTGTCCGGCGGTGATGGCCGAGAAGGCGATCCATTCTCCATCGGGCGACCACGCGGGTTCGAGATCGGAATACGAGTGATCGGTGAGGCGTCGCAGTTGGCCGGTGTGCGTGTCCAGCGTGTGCACGGCAAAGCGCCCGCCGCGATTGGCGGTGAGGGCCACGTGCCGCGAGTCGGGCGACCACGAGTAGCGGTCGAGCAAGGCGTCGGGCGTGTCGGGCATGGCGTTGCGCGTCGCGCCGGTGGCGAGGTCGTAGATGAACACGTCGTACTTTTCGTCGCCGTCGTGATCTTGCAGGTAAGCCAGCGCGCGGCCATCGGGCGAAAAGAGGGGCGCGTGCTTGCTCTCTGCGCCGCCGGTGATCTTTTTGGGGCGGCCCCCGGCCAAGGGCGCGAGCCAGATTTCCCACTGGCCGCTTTTGTTCCACGCCAGCGCGGCGTGTGCGCCATCCGGCGACACGCTGACGCCGCCGGCCCACGGGTACACAAACGGGATGCGAACGAGGGCGGTGATGGAGTGTTTGGGCATGGAAGCTCTCGGCGTTCAGCTATCAGCTTACAGCAATCATCGGATTGGCGGCTCAACGGTTGACCGCTGATCGCCGGCGGCTGTTCTTTGTCGCAAGGCCTCAAACAAAATGATGCTCCCGGCCATGGCGGCATTGAGCGATTCGGACAGGCCGGGCATGGGGATGAACACCACTTCGGACGCGGCAGCGCGGGCCTCGGGGCTGGGGCCGTCGGCTTCGCTGCCGATGATGATGGCCGAGGGCAGGGTCCAATCGGCGAGGTCATAACGGAATGCGGAATTTGGAATGCGCGCGAAGCGTGCGGAATGCGAGTCGGCGAGGCGAATGCAGAGGCCGTGTGTCTTCTCGACGACTTGATTCCAGTCCAGCGATTCAATCTGCAAACGAAAGTGCGCGCCCATTCCGCCGCGGACGACTTTGGGATTGTATGCGTCCACCGTGCCGGGGGCCAGCAGCGCGGCGGCAACCCCCACCGCGGCCGCGGCCCGGAGCAGTGTGCCCAGGTTGCCCGGGTCGGTGAGGCGGTCGCAGATGAGGGTGATCCCCTCCATCACTCCTGCCTCTCCCACCGGGGGAGGGGATGGCGGCAAGGCCGCCGGGGCAAAGGCCACTACCGCCAACACTGCCTGCGGATGTTCGGTGTCGGAGCAATGGCGCATCACCGGCGGGGACACCTCGATCAATGTGGCGCCGCCTTTGCGCGCGGCCAGCAGCGCCGCCTGCGCGCGCTCGTCGGCGTCGGCGGTGTAAAAGGCAAAGTCTATTTGCGCCCCGGCGCGGGCAGCTTCCTCCAACAGGCGCACTCCCTCCACCACAAAGCGACCCTCTTTTTCGCGGGCCTTGCGCTGCGTTTGCAGCGCGCGCACGAGTTTGACGAGGTCGTTAGTGAGGCTGGTGAGCATGGGCAAGAGAAGTGGGAAGTGGGAGGTTAGAAGTGATTGTAGCATGAACATTTCCCCAGCTTTTCCCAACCTCCCCAAATTTGGGATATAGCCCATTGACAACCCGACGAGACTCGCGCTATAGTTTAGAACAGAAGTTCTATGACCGCGCCGATCACGATAGACTACCTGAACTTTCAAGCCGACCGCATCGAAGCCGTGCTGGCTTCGCACCGGTTCCCGGCGCACGTGCGCGGCGGCGATATTGCGCCCGGATGGCTGCGCTTTTTTGTGGCCGCCGCCCCTGGCGCGCGCATCAGCGTGGTTCGCAACCTCAGCGAGGAGCTTGCTTTGGCCCTTGGCGCCGACAACGTTCGCGTCTCCCGCACCGGAGGCAATTTGGCAGTGGAAGTACCCCGGCCCGACCCCGAGCCGGTGGCGCTGCTCCCCATGCTGCGCAGCCTTTCGCCGCTGCCTGCGCACACCGCCTGCCTCGGCCTGGCCGAAGATGGCCGCCCGCTGCTGCTGCGCCTGCCCTCGCCCGACGTGACCCACGTGCTGGTGGCCGGGGCCACCGGCTCCGGCAAAACCGAGCTCATCCGCGCCATTGCCATCGGCCTCGCCCTCGGCAACCGCCAGGCCCATTTGCAGTTTGCCCTGCTCGACCCCAAAGCGCGCGGCCTCGGCCCGCTGGCCGGGCTGCCGCACCTCATGGCCCCGCCCGCCCTCGACCCCGACTCTGCCGTGGCCCTCCTCGCCCGCCTCAACGACGAAATGGATCGCCGCGACCTCGAAGGCCTCTCGCTGCCGCGCATCGTCATCATCGTGGATGAAGTCGTCGATCTGATCATGACCGGCGGCAAACCCGTCGAGGCCGCCCTCACCCGCCTTGCCCAGCGCGGGCGCGAAAGCGGCCTGCATCTTATCCTCGGCGCGCAAAAGCCGGCGTCGGCGGCCCTCAGCACCAACATCAAATCCAACCTGCCCGTGCGGCTGGTGGGCCGCGTCTCCAGCGCCGACGATGCCCGCGTGGCCTCCGGCGTCTCCGGTTCCGGCGCCGAAAAACTGTCCGGGCGCGGCGACTTCATCGCCGTGGCGGGCGGGCAGGTCACGCGGTTTCAAGCGGCCTACGTCCCCGCGCACGACTGGATGCAAATCGCCGCCCAACTGCGCCGCCACCCCTAAGGAGGCCTCATGAAAGCCCTCACCCTTCGCGTCCTCACCCTGCTTGCTTTCCTCGCCTTCGGCATCACCCTCGCCATCGTCATCGGCCAGCGCATGTCGTCCGAAGCCATGGCCGTGCTCATGGGCGTCGTCGCCGGCGTCGCGGCCAGCATCCCCACCAGCCTGCTCGTGGTGTGGATTGCTAGCCGGTCTTTGGAAAAATCGCTGGAAGCCGTGGCGCACCCGGTCACCGCCCCGCAGCCCGAACCGGCGCGGGTCATCGTCGTGCAACCCGCCGCGACGCCCGGTCCCCAACCGGCCCTGGTCGCCGGTGGCGCACCGGGTGGCTGGTACCCCGCCGCGGCCTACCCGGCGCAGGCCCCCATGGTTCCCCGCAAATTCACTGTCATCGGCGGCGCGGGAGCGTTGGAAGAGACCCTCAGCATGCAACCGTTGGAGACCGAATGAACCCCGTCGCGCTGCTCAAACACAACGAACCCATCCGCGTCACCGCCAAAGACCACGGCTACTTCCCCAAAAGCTTTTTGTGGCGCGGGAGGCGGCACACCGTCAGCGCCGTCGAGCAATGCTGGACGGTGGCCCGCCGCGACTGGATGGGCCGGGTGGAGCGGCACTGCTTCCGGGTCCGCACCGGCGAATCCACTTTCGTGTTATACAATGACCTGGCGCGCAACGCGTGGTACGTCGAGCGCGTCGTCGGCGATCAGTAACGCGGGAGTGTGGGCACGAAGCCTGGCTTAATCGCGCAACTCCTGCGCTGAGGCGGCGCAGACAGACTGGACTAATGGCCAGCGCTCGACGCCAATCTGCCGTAGAATGAGAGTATGGGCACTCGCACTCCAGACCGCATGTGCGACAAAGTCCGTCGTCGTCAGTACGTCATGACGTTACATGCGGAAGAGGAAATGAACGATATCTGCGAAATCTGTGGCAAGAGCGGGGCGCAAATCAGGCATGTTACGTGGAGCTACGGCAAAGGTGTGACTCTGCTGGTAATCGAGAATGTGCCTGTCGTGACCTGCCCGCACTGTGGCGAAAGTTATCTAACGGCTGATACGCTGCACGAGATCGAACGCATTAAACTGCATCGTCGCAGCTTTGCCAAGCCGCGCAGCGTGGCGGTCGCCAGTTTCGCCTGAACTGGACTTTATCCATTTCAAGGTGCATAGCAGACAGTATCCAACAGCCCATTGAAGAGGGCGCTGGGAATTGCGAGAGATGGCGTTTGCAGGGGTGAGTTCACGAATTTCACGGATGTCCACAGATGGTGTCGGACGA
>JACRBQ010000104.1 GCA_016213135.1 Chloroflexota bacterium
CCATATTCGGGCAAAATAGCTTTTGTGGGTTCATTGGTTTCTCGCGCGATTTGGAAGTCGCAAGAGTTTGCCAGTGAACCCCATTTTCTGCAAGTTTTACGCACCACCAGGGCACCACCACGCTTTAGTGGGGTGCTACCCAGCTGACCAGCATGGTGCAAATCGCGGATTTGTGCGCTTACGCATTGCGCAGATACCTTGAAAACAACGAAGATGAAATCTTCAGTCTGGTTTTTCAAAGAGCAGATAGGAAGGACGGAATTGCAGTTGGCGTAAGACATTTCACCAACCCAAGTTGCTTATGCAAAATTTGCGGCGCACATAGAAAAGCCGTTGCGCCATAGGCGTGTCCCAACCCTGCAAGCGCCCCGCTGGTGCTCCGTCGCGTCATTTCTGAACGGCCTGACAACACCCGCAACGCGGCTGACGCCTATCGTTGCCAACACCCATCAGTTCTCTTCCAAACAGCCTTGAGTTCGAATAGCCAACGCAGTCTCCCGACGGATCCCCCGATCCTTCGGGATTTCAGGGCTTTTCAAAAATCGCTGTCAACGGATTACGAGAACCGCTTCGCGTTGAACGGATGCTGCGCGGCGGAATCCGTTCAACCCGAAGGGGCTCCAAAAATCCGCTGACAGCACTGCCACTCTCCCACGATCTCTGGCTTAGGAAAAGCCCTGTTCGGGATTTTTTTGCTTATTGACTTTGGCAAATCCCGGTATAGAATATTGCGAACGAGCGTTCATTTTTATTCCTATGGATGACACGCCTGCCGACAAACCGCCTTCAAAAGGCGAGCAAACCCGAGCCGCCATTGTCGTGGCCGCCTATTCGCTGTTCCTGAAAAACGGCTTCCACGGCGCCACCATGCGCCAAATTGCCGGCGGCGCCGGGCTGGCGCTGGGCGGCATCTACAATTACTTCGACAGCAAAGAGGCCATCTTCGCTGCTGTGCTCGACACCTACCACCCCTACCGGCAAGTGTTGCCCCAACTGGCGCAAGCCGACGGCGACACGGTGGAGGCGTTTATCCGCGATGCGGCGCGGCGCGCCCGCCCGGCGCTGGCCGGGGCCGAAACGCGGTTGCTGCCGTTGATGTTCATTGAAATCGTGGAGTTTCAGGGCTGCCACCTGAGCCAACTGGCCGAGATGATTATGCCGGCGCTGTTCAAGTTTGCGCAGGGCTTTGCCGGTCGGCGCGGCAAACTGCGGCCCGTGCCGTTGCCCGTCATGCTGCGCATGTTCATCGGCCTGTTTGCCGGCTACCTGCTTACTGAACTGGTGCTCAAGAACACGCCGGCGCTGGCTCAAGGCCAGGAAGATGCGTTCGAGGGCATGGTGGATATTTATCTGCATGGAATCGTCGAACCCGAAGCCTGACCACGTCTCCGCCGACGCTCTCGCGCCACTGCATCCCATGGCATACCCATCGGAGGGCTGATGCTCAACACGCGCCTGTTTTCTCTTATCCGCAAAGAATTCATCCAAATCCTCCGCGATCCCCGCACACTGGCGCTCACCTTCTTCATGCCGGTCATGCAATTGTTCCTGCTAGGCTACGCCGCCACCAACGACGTGCGCAACGTGCCGCTCATCGTCTTCGATCAGGACAAGTCGCCCGCCTCGCGCACCCTGCTCGATGCCTATCGCACCGCCGACTACTTCCATCTCGATTACGACGTGAACAACGAGTCCGAGATGCGGCAGTTGATCGACGCCGGCAAGGCGCGGGCCGCCATCATCATCCCGCCGGACTATGGCGACCAACTGGCCGCCGGGCGGCAGGCCAAAGTGGCCTTCGTCATCGACGGCTCCGACCCCACCATTGCCAACACCGCGCTGGCCGCCGCCAACCTCATCGGGCAGGCCAAAGCCATCGACATCGTGGTGCAACGGCTGTCGGCGCGCGGGCAAAGCGGCGCGTTTCAACCGGCCATCGCAGTGCGCACGCAGGTGTGGTACAACCCCGATCTGGTCAGCGCCTATTACATGATCCCGGCCATGATCGGCCTGATCCTGCAATTCCTCACCACCATCCTCACCGCCACCGCCGTGGTGCGCGAGCGTGAGCGCGGCACTATCGAGCAACTCATCGTCACCCCCATCCGCGCCTGGGAGCTGGTGGTGGGCAAATTGATCCCCTACGTCGTCATCGCCTTTATCGACACCGTCGAAATTCTGGTGGCCGGCGTGCTCCTTTTTGGCGTGCCCATCAACGGCAGCCTGCCGCTTTTGCTGCTGCTCTCGGCGCTGTTCCTCGTCACCACGCTGGGCACCGGCCTGTTCATCTCCACCATCTCCAATACCCAGCAGGAAGCCATGCTCTCGGCCATGTTCACCATGCTGCCCACCATCTTCCTCTCCGGCTTCTTCTTCCCGCTGGCCGCCATGCCGTGGTTTCTGCAGGGGCTTAGCTACGTCGTGCCGCTGCGCTACTTCCTCATCGTCGTGCGCGGCATCGTTCTCAAAGGCGTGGGCGCTGAGGCGCTCTGGCCCGAAATTGTGGCCATCTCCATTTTTGCCGTCGTCATTATGGGCACGGCGGCCACGCGCTTTAGAAAGCGACTCGATTAATCCCCAACTTCCAATCTCAAACTTCAAATTGGGAGTTTGAGATTGGAAGTTTGACCTTTGATAATTTGGAGGACCTATGCATCCCGATCCCAAACGTATTGCCCCGGTAATCCTCATCCTCGCCATCGCGGTGGGCGCATGGTGGCTGTTCTTCGGCCGCGTCCCAGCCCAAACCACCGACATCAAAGCCTCGGGCACCATCGAGGCCGTGGAGGTCGTGGTCGCGCCCGAAGTGGCCGGACGTGTCACCGCCGTGAACGCCGCCGAGGGCGACACGGTGACTGCCCGATCGCCGTTGGTGACTCTGGACGATAGCTTGCTCAGGGCCCAGCAGACTCAAGCGCAAGCCGCCTTCGACGCCACCGCCAATGCCGCGCTGGCCGCCGCCGCCAACGCCGATTTGCTGAAAGCCGGGCCGACCGCCGAGCAACTGGCCGTGGCCCAAACCGGCATCGACCGGGCGCAAATTGCCGTGGACGCGTTGCAGCAAACCTACGACGATCTCTCCGACACGGCCAAAGACACCGCCAACGGCAAGAGCATCCAACAGCAGTTGGACACGGCGATAGCCACCGTGGCCAACGCGCAAGCGCAGTACGACGTGGTGAAGGCCGGAGCCAACCCCAAACAGATCGAGGCCGCCCTGGCCCAGAGCAAAGCCGCCGAGTCGCAGGCCGCTGCGGCCAAAGCCGCGCTGGCGGTGCTGGACGTGCAGCTTGGCAGGCTGACCATTGCCGCCCCCGCGGACGGCACCGTGCTCGCGCGCGCGGTGGAGCCGGGCGAAGTGGTATCGCCGGGGTCCAGCCTGCTGGTCATTGCCGACCTCAGCCGGCTTCACATCACCGTATACGTCCCCGAAAATATCTATGGCAGCATCGGGCTGGGGCAGGCGGCCACCGTCACCGTGGATTCGTACCCCGGCGAAACGTTCACCGCTAAAGTGCAGCGCATCGCCAACGCCGCCGAGTTCACCCCGCGCAATGTGCAAACGGCATCGGGGCGCAAAACCACCGTGTTCGCCATCACCCTCACCCTCGACAACCCCGGCGGCAAACTCAAGCCCGGCATGCCCGCCGATGTGGTCTTTGGAAAATAGCCGCCATGCCTGCGCTGATCGAAGCCGACGACCTGCATAAATCCTTCAGCCATACACGGGCCGTGGATGGCGTGAGCCTCACCGTGAACGCGGGCGAGGCCTACGGTGTGGTGGGTCCCGACGGCGCGGGCAAAACGACGGCCCTGCGTTTGCTGGTGGGCGCTTACACCCCCGAAAAGGGCAGTGTGTGCATTGCCGGCGTGGACATGCGCCGTGACCCGGAGAAGGCCCGTGCGGCGGTGGGCTATCTGGCGCAACGCTTCAGCCTGTACACCGATCTCACCGTGTTCGAGAACCTGCGCTTCTTTGGGCAGGTGCGCGGCGTGTCGCCCAAAGGCTTGCCCGACCGCGCGGCCGAGTTGCTCAAGTTCGTGGGTCTGCACGGGTTTGAAGATCGCCTGGCCGGGAATCTCTCCGGCGGCATGAGGCAAAAGCTGGGGCTGGCCTGCGCGCTGGTGCACCGGCCCAAAGTGCTGCTGCTCGACGAACCCACCGGCGGCGTCGACCCGCTGACGCGGCAAGACTTCTGGCAATTGATCATCCGCCTGCTCACCGACGAGGGCGTGGCAGTGGTGGTGAGCACGCCCTATATGGATGAGGCGGCGCGATGCAACCGGCTCGGTTTCATGTATAGCGGGAAGCTGCTGATACAGGGGTCGCCGCGCGAACTGACGGCGGGCTTGGTAGGGCGGGTGCTGGAGCTTTCGGCCCAACCCAAAGAGCAGGCCCGCGCGGTGTCGCTGGCCGACCCGGAGGTGGAGGATGCGCTGGCCTTTGGCGACCGGTTGCACTTGCGAGTCACGCGCCCCGACGGGCCGTTGGCGAGGCTGCCACAGGCCCTCGGCAGCGCCGGAGTCACCGTGAGCCGCCTGCGGCCCATCCCCCCAAATCTGGAAGATGTATTCATTTCGTTGCTTGAGCACGCGGGAGAGGCGACAGCGTAGGCCGATTATGCCCGACACGGTTATTGACGTTCATGAGCTTGTGAAAAAGTTTGGCGACTTCACCGCCGTGGATCGCGTGACGTTTGCGGTGGAGCGCGGCGAGGTGGTGGGCTACTTAGGCCCCAACGGCAGCGGCAAGACCACCACCATGCGCATGTTGCTCGGGCTGCTGCGGCCGACGGCGGGCCGGGCCACGGTGCTGGGGCTGGATATTGAAAAGCAGGCCGAGGCCATTCGCCCGCAAGTGGGCTACATGAGCCAGAAGTTTGCGCTGTACGAAGACCTGACCGTGCGCGAGAATTTGGTGTTCTACGCCGGGGTGTACGGCATGCGCCCCGCCGAGTATCGCCCGCGCGTGAAACGGGTGTTGGAGCTGATTGGGCTGACCGGGCGCGAGGACGAGCGCGCCGGGGAAATTTCCGGCGGCTGGCGGCAGCGGTTGGCGCTGGGCATTGCGCTGGTGCACAACCCCAAGCTGCTGTTCCTCGACGAACCCACCAGCGGCGTGGACCCCTCGGCGCGGCGCGAGTTTTGGGATTTGATTTACACGCTGGCCGAAGAGGGGGCCACTGTGTTCGTCAGCACGCATTACATGGACGAGGCCGAGCACTGCGGCCGGTTGGGGATCATGTACAACGGGCAGTTGATGGCCATGGACACCCCTAGCGCCCTCAAGGCTTCGCAGCTCAAAGGCCCGGCGTGGAACATTGTGGCCGACCCGCTCATTCCCGCATTGGACGCGTTATCGGCCATCCCCGGCGTGCACCGGGCCGGGTTGCTGGGCGACCATTTGCACGCCATCACCCGTGGCGACGCGCACACCGCCGCCAGCCTGCAAGCCGCCATGATCGCCAAAGGCGTCGCGCAGGCAGCGGTGGAAGACGCCGAGCCGACGTTGGAAGATGTGCTTGTGGAGTTGGCCGGGCGGGGAAATTAGCCGACCGTGCTTAACGTCCGAGTGGAAGGGCGTGCTTTCACTTTAGGGTTGATGGCTCTCCCGGCTTTGGCGGGATTATTGTCACCCTGAGCGAAGCGAAGGGTCTCCCGCCGGGATGCTTCGCTTCGCTATTCAGAAACTTAACTCGGCGGCGCTACGGGCGTGAGTTGAAGTCCGAGCATGGCGGCGCGTCGCTGCAATGACTTCAGCTCCCGCTGCCGCTGTTGCTCGTCATAATCGGCGGCCGACATCGGA
>JACRBQ010000106.1 GCA_016213135.1 Chloroflexota bacterium
CTTTGTCCAAATTGATCGTGTAAGCGCTCCGAAACACATGCCGGAAGCGGCGCAATTCGTCGAGGCACTCGTAAGTTTCGCTGTCAATCAAATGCGGCCTTACGTCGGGAACATCGAGCGTCATGCGGCGCAGCAGTTGAGTGTGCCATTGAGATTTGTCGGCGATCTGGTTCTCGAAAGATTCGGCGATGCGCTCGAAGATATGCTCGAAAGCCATATACAAGTTGTGCAAATAATATCCGGCCACGATGGTTTGCTCGGACGCATCCAGCCTGTCCCATACATTCGAGAGGGCTTCAAATAACCGGGCAATCACTTGCTCATCCGCGGCAATATCAGCCCTTAGCAGTTTCATCGACTCGTTCATAGATCAGTTTCCCGGTTGCACGAACACGGTCGGCAAATGGCGATGGCTGGGTAATGTCACGCACGTCTACCACCCAGTCGGGCGCGGCTTCCTCAATCGCCCGCCAGATCGCAAAATAATCTGCTACGCCGAGTCCCTCAATCGCAACATCCACATCCGAATCGGCGCGAAACGCGTTCTCGCGGATCACAGAGCCGAAGAGAAACACGCGCCGTACGGAAGAGAAGACGGCCACGACGCGACGGACGGCCTGGGTGACGGCGTGCTCGGCGGCGGCACGGCGAGCGTCGCGCTCCGCGCGCTCGCGCTCGGCGCGGGCGCGCAAGTTGCGGCGGGCGGCGGTAATATCAATCATCGGCAAAAGTCTAGCGCGTTACGGGCACAAAGGCAAGTAACAAAAAAGCGGCGGCCTGTCGGGCCGCCGCCTGGGTCTTGTTGCCAATCAAACTTATGCCGCCGCCGGAGCGTCGGGCGTCATGCCTCCCACGGCAGAGGCCACGCGGTAAGCCTGCCCGTGCAGGTGCGCGCTCACCAGCATGGCATAGGCCGCGCCCACCAGCGCGCCGATGCCGCAGGCAACGGTGCCGATGGAACTCAGCAGCACCGCGGCCAGCCCCGACAGCAACCACACGATCACGTACACGCCCGGCTTGGCGCGCACCAGCGCAACGACTTCGCCCACACGCAAGGCCGCGCCCATTTCGCCGGTGGCGGCCAGCCTGGCAAAGGCGGCGGGCAGCACCAGCCCCAGCGCAATGGCGTAGAGGGCGATGAGGCAGCCGAAGCACGAGCTGATCAACGCGCCGGCGGCTTGTATCGTCTGGTCATCCTGGCCGCCCATCAACGCCGCGGGCACGGCCACGCACACCGCCAACATAATCACCGGCAGGGCATACACGAACCCCACCACAAAAGCGTACAGCCCTTTTTTGAACAGCCCGCCAAAGTCGGCCCATTCGGGCAGCACCTGCGCCTCGCCGTCGATCACCCGCCGGGTGACTTCGAGCGTGTAGCCTGCCAGCAGAATGTTGCCGACCAGCGGGATGATGGTGACGGCAGCACCAATGAGAATCTTCTTGATCCAATTATCTTCCTGCGTCGGGTAAGTAAAGGCCTTCCCGTAGTCCATGCTGTCTTGCATAAGTCTCTCCTGTGAAATGATGGCGAATTTTGGCAAGTATAACCGGAAGTGGGACGCCGGCAAGAAGACTAATGGGGGATGTGGGGGACGCTAGATCGCCCCTCGCCGCCGGAGGAGCCAGAGCAGCCCCGTCGCCTCGGCGCTGAAGGCCAGCGAATTCGCCAGGGCAATTCCGGCGTGGCCCATGCGCGGGAGGAGCGCGAAGCACAGGGCAATGAACAGCGCCGCGGTGAGAGCGGCGGCGATGAGCGGCGTGCGGGCGTCTTGCCTCGCGTAAAACGCCCGGACGGCAATCTCCAGCAAACTGTGTCCCGCCAGCCCCAGCAGGAACATTTGCGCGGCAGCCACGACGAGGTCGGCGCCCTGCGCGGTGAAGGCCCGCCCTTCGAAAACAAAGTGGACAGCGGGACGGACGAGGACGAGGGCGATGAGGGTGACCGGCACGGTGATGCCGATCATCACTTTGATCGATCTCTGCAGGGTCGCTTTGAGCGCAGCCCATTCCTTCCGGCTCACCTGTTCCGACAGGGTGGGCAGCAGGGCGGTGGCGATGGCGGTGCCGATGAGGGTTTCGGGCAGTTGCAGGATGAGCCAGCCATAGGCGATGGCGGTGACCGCGCCGGCGTAGGGCAGGTGCGAGGCGAAGTTGTCAGTGGTGAGGAAGACGACGTGGATGGCGGCGATGGTGAGGATGCGCGGAGCCATGAGGCGGGCCACGCGGCGCACGCCGGGGTGCTGCCAGTCGAGGGCGGGCGTCCAGCGGAAGCCGTAATGGAACAGGGCGGGGAGTTGCACGCCGAGGTGCATTGCCGCGCCGAGGATGACTCCGTAGGCCAGGCCGACGATGCCGAATTGTTTGGAGAGGAAGACGATGCCGATGATCTGGCCGAGGTTGTATAGCAACGGCGCCAGGGCGGGCAGCAGAAAATGTTGCCGGGCTTGCAGGCCGCCGATGACGAGGCCGCTGATGGAGAAGATGAGGGTGGCGATGAGGTCGAGCCGCATGAGGGTGATGACGAGGGCCTGCTGCTCCGGCGCAAAACCGGGGACGACCATGCGGCGGACGAGCGGCCCGGCGAAGAGGGCCAGGCCGAGGGCTATGGCGGCGGTAATGATAAAGGCCCAATTGGCGACTCGGCTAAAGAGGCCCCAGGCGGCGTCGCGGCCTTCGCGGTCAAGCGTTTCGGTGAGGACGGGGATGAAGGCGATGGCGAGCGCGCCGCCGGAGATGACGGCGAAGAGGAGATCGGGCAGGTTGTTGGCGGCGTTGTAGGCATCCAGCGCGGCGGTGACGCCGTAGGCGCGGCCCATGAGGATTTGCCGCGCGAGACCTACGAGCTTGTCGAGGCCGAAGAGGACGGAGAGGAGGATGGAGGCGCGGAGGAGTTTCATGAGGGCGGGAAGTCGGAGGTGGGAGGTCAGAGGTGGGAGGTGGGAGGCCAGAGGTGGGACAAGACTCTGACCTCCGACTTCCAACTTCCAACCTCTATGGATTTAATCCCCACTGGGCCAGCGCGGCCAGGGCCTGATCCCAGGCCGGGTGGGTGTCGAGGGCGGCGCGCATGTCGGCTACGGCGCCGTCGAGATTGCCCATCTGATAGTAAGCCCAGCCGCGCCAGTAGTAGCTCTCTTCGAGGCCGGGTGTTTGCAGAGTGACGTCCGCGAGATCGATCACATTTTGATAGCGCCCGCTGTAGTAATATGCTTTATACATTCCGGTCTGATACCACAACATGCGCCACGGAAGTGCGCCGTAACTGCGCGCCTGATCGAATGCGGCGGCGGCATCGGCGTACCGCTCCAACAGAGTCAGCGATGTGCCGACGTTGAACCACGCAAACGCGAGTTCGGTCGGGTCGGTCAACTGCTGAGTCTCCGCCTGCGCTTTGGCGAGGGCGTGGTTGTAGTTGGCAATCGGGTCGGCGTCGGGGCCGAGCAGGGCGGTGACCTCGGCGGTGCGGCTGGACGAGTAGAGAATGATGTATACGTAGTTGAAGTCGCGCCAGTCGCGCAGCAAATCGTCGTACGGGCGTGGGTAATTAATATCCTGCCATTTGAACGAGTCTTGGGTGTACGCGATTCGCTGATCGTCGTCGTACCCTTTGACGTATCCATAGTGTCCCTCCCAGCCCTCGCCGGCCAGCTGATGCTCCTCCTCGCGAAAGCCGCGCTCGATGATCACCGGATAGCCGTTGGCGACAAATAGGCGCAGGGTATCGATATCCCCGCCGTAGCGAATGACGGCGTTCAGCCCAGCGTAATCGACGGCATAGTTCACCAACTCGTAGGGCATCAAGTTTTTATCCACGCCTCCGCCCGGTTTGATCACCGCTGCAATGTCCTTCTGCCATCGGATGTCCTTGCCGCTCGCGTTCCACGCCGGAGCGTCCGGCTCCGACCCTTGCCACCCCCAATACGTGAGATCGCCGACCAGCGTGGCCGCGCCGCAGTTATTCTGCAGTTGAGGCTCACGGCGCGAGGCTTCGAGCAGGACGGACGAAGGGAGATCGTAGACGAGGGGGAGAGGCATGGGTTCGGGCGTGACCGTTGGAGAATCTGCGCTCGGTAGTTGGGGGGTTAGGCTGTTGGGGGGTTGGGTAATTGGGGGGTTGGCGGGCGTTTCAATTGCGAATGTGGGAGGCGCGGCAATCGGATACGAGGGCGTTGGCAGAGTCTCCGGTTGCGGCGCGATAATTTTTCGCACCCGGCTCGCCAACAATTCAACGCGCCACGACAGTCGGTCGTTGACGGCGGGGATGTTGTAGATCGCGGCGGCGGCGAGGGCAGCGAGCACAAAGGCGGCGAGGATGATGAAGAAGCGGCGCATGGTGAGAAAGCTTAGCCGGTCAGAATACCTTTGCCCAAACTTAGGCAATATGCTACCATACCCGCAGCACAGAGGTGCTCCAATGGCACAGATGCAAATTCAACTAAGTGAAGCTCAACTACGGGCGCTGAAATCCTTGGCCGCCGCGCAAAACAAATCCACTGCGGAACTGGTTCACCAGGCCGTGGATGTTCTGTTGCGCTCGACTGGAAGCGTCGAGAGGGTATTCAGCAAAACTGAGAAGGAAGAGCAGAAACGCCGCGCCATTGCCGTTGCCGGACGTTTCAGTTCCAGCGTTTCTGATCTCGCGACAGGCCACGATCACTACTTGGCGCAAGCCTTTTCGTAATGAGCGTGTTTGTTGACACGTCAGCTTTCCTGGCTGTGCTGGACGCCATCTTGTGCCGTAGCTTTGACGCCGATCCTCGCGCTTCTTCTCACTCACGCCGCCTCTGAAACGCTGACACACTGAAAGCGCTGAAAGCGCCGAGTCTCTCATCTCAGCGTCCTCAGCCGCTCCGCGTCAGCGTTTCAGCGATTCAAAAGCTCACTTCCCCTCCTCCCACTGCTCGCACGTCTTCCGATACGGCTCGTCGCCCATATACTGCGCCCACTCTGCATGGGTGAGGTTGCGGTTGGCAATGCGGCAGGCGCGGGTTAACCACGCCTGAATGGTGGCGGCATCCAGCGTCAAGGGGTCGGGATTGTTCATGGCCGCTGTAGGCCATGCGTCCCACAGAATGACGGTTGTGTCGGCGCTGCCGGACGCCAATACTTCACCGTCGGCACTGAAGGCGACGCTGGTCACAGGCGCCGCGTGACCGACGAGCGGCGATTCCGGCAGGGCCGGCTCATCCCAACGCGAAACATCCCATACGATAACGGTCTTGTCTGCGCTGCCCGAGGCCAGGAAATCGCCGTCGGGGCTGAAGGCGAGGCTGGAGACCGTGGCCGTGTGGCGGTGCAGCGTTTGGTCGCGCCAGATGATCGTCGTGTCCTCGCTGCCCGAGGCGATATCGCCAAAGATGCCGTAGGCGAGGCTGGTCACGTTGGCCGTGTGGCCGGAGCCAGCATGGCTGAGTTGCTCGTGGGTCGCGACATCCCAGACCAGGATGGTTCCATCCCGCCCATCCGCTGCGAGCACATAGCCGTCCGGGCTGAACACAAGGTGGTCCATATATTCGTCGTAGTAGCTGTAGAGAGGCGGGTCGAGCGGCTCCAGCGTTGTCAAATCCCACAGGAGGACGGTCCCGTTGAAGGTGGACGATGCCAGCGTTCCGCCATCCGGACTGAAGGCAACCGCGTAGCCTTTGAGCGGTGGATCGATCCGTTGGCGGGTGCTGACATCCCATAAGAAGACAGTATCATCCCTACTGGCCGAGGCCAGCAGTTTGCCATCCGGGCTGAAGGCAACGGTGGTCACGCTATCCGCATGTCCCGTGAAGGGCAGGCCCAGCGGCTGGCGGGTCGCTACATCCCACAGGATGATGGTTTTGTCTTCACTGCCTGAGGCGAGAATCCCATCTGTGGGGCTGAAGGCGACACTGGTCACGCCTGCCCTGTGACCTGTGAGGAATGCGCTCAGTCTGGGGCTAAACGTCAGGGCGGTGAGCAGGCTGCTCCGCGCCTCGGCGGTGTCCTGCGCCCGGAGGGCTTCCACGCTCAAGAGGAAGCTCAGAGCGGGTTGCTTATCAAGCAGGGAGATAGCCTGAACCGCCAATTGACCGGAGCGAGCAATGCGGGCTTGACGTTCGGCTTCGGCTTGCTTTTCGCGAGCGTCGGCCTCGGCAGTGGCGCGGGTATTCGCTTCGCCGAGGGCCAGCGTGCTGGCCGCCTGCGCCGTGGCTTTCTGCGCGATTGCATCGTTGCGCTGCCCGTAGGCGAACACCGCCAACACGCCGACAACGAGCGCGACCATGGCCAGCGCGGCGAACGCCACTTGAGTCCGCCGCTGCCTGGCGCGGCGTTCTGCCGCCTCGGCCTCAACACCCGCCTCGACGAACGCCAGCGCCAACCCGCTCAAGGCCAACTTCTTCGCCGCCAACTGCTCGCGCGCTGTCGCCAGCCGCGCGCCGCCGTAGAGATAACTGGCGTCCCGCTGGCGGCTCTCCCACTCCTGCGCGTCTTCGGCAATCTGGTTCTGCAGCGCGATCGCGTCGCGGTTTTCGTTCACCAGCCGGCGCAACCACGGCCAGGCGTCAATCAGCCGCTCGTGCGCCAGGGTGACGGTTCTGGCGCGCGCCTCCCCCTCGTCACTCTCGCCGGTCGTGATCAACCGGGCGTCGGCCAGTTTGCGAACCACGCTCTCCACGTTTGCCGCGTCCGCTCCCGCCGGCACCAATTCGGCGAACTGCGCCGTGCGCCGCGTGTCCTGCGCCCCACGCCCGATCTGGATCAGGCCGGTAAACACATGCCGAGCCAATCCCTGCTCGGCCTCGGTCAGGCTGGCGAAGGCGGCGTCGGCGTGGCGTTCGAGCGCCTTGTGCAGACCGCCACGCGCCAGGTAGTCGACCAGGGTCAGTGCGATGGGGCCGCCTTTGGTCTGTCCCGCGTCGAACAAGTCCTTGAGCGCGAACTGCATCAGAGGCAACGCGCCTGGCCTGTCCTGCATGTCGTTGACGATCTGCGCGATCAGGTCGGGGTCAATCCTCAGGCCCACCTGCAAAGCGGGCAGGGCAATCGCGCTCACCAGTTCGTCGTGCCCCATCGCCCCGACTTGGAAGAACTGCCGGTTGAGCAGCGCGTTCAATTCGGGATACGCCGCGCAGTTGGACACGAAATCCGAGCGCATGGCAAACAGCACGATGACTCGCCCGCCCTCGGCCGTCGCCGCGTGCGTCAATTGACTCAGGAACGCGATGCGCTCCCGTTCTCTTTCTTTGGGCACTTGAGCGAAGAGTTCCTCGAACTGGTCAACGAGGATCACGGCGCGGCGGTCACGCCGGTCTTCGAGCGCGATCTCGGCCCATTGATGCAGGATAGTCGTGTCGGTCAGGCCGCGCGTGCGGAGGTCGCCACCTGCGTCGAGCGAGCGGGCCAGGCTGGAGGTGGCGCGGGCCAAAGCCTCGAGAGGGTCGCGTCCCGGCGCGAGCGAGGCGTACAGCCAGCGGTCACTGCCGGGCAGCGCGCCCTGCCTCAGCGCGTGGATCAATCCCGCCCGTGCCAGCGACGATTTGCCGCTGCCCGACGGCCCGGCGATGACGACGGCGCGCGCCTCGCTCACCCGTGCCACCAATTCCGCTACGGACTTCTCGCGCCCGAAGAAGCGGTCGGCGTCCTCTTCGGTGAAGGCGTCGAGGCCGAGGTATGGACACTGCCCGTCGAAAGGTTTGGGCTGGAACTGCCCGGCGAGGTCTGCGATCAGCGCACGTACTTGCCCGGCGGTGTAACCGACGATCTTGTCGCGCCCGACAATATCGCCGCCGACGGTCACCTGCGCGCTGTTGCCAATCGAAACACCGCCCTGCGCACCATCACGCTCTGCAGATTTGTTTTCTTCCGGCTCGGAAGTGGGGAGAGAGTCTTCGTCAGGCATGAGCGCCGATAACCTTCAATATCATTCGGGCTATTCGTGATTGTAGCCCCCTCTGCCCAAAACGCAACCGGCCTCAGCCATCCGCCATTTGCCACGCGAAGCGCCCGTCTGCTATCACGGCGTCGCCCCAATGCTCCCCAACGCCGTCTTTGCATCGTTGAATGTCGGGTTCACGTCCAGCGCATTGCGGAAGTCGGTCACTGCGCCGTTTCTGTCGCCCAGCATATACTCCGCCCAGCCGCGCCAAAAGTAGCTCTCTTCGAGGTCGGGCCGGTAGTCCAGCGTAAAGGTGCTCAGTTCAATCACATCCTGATAGCGCCCCACGTTGAAGTAGGCGCGGTACGGGCCGAACTGATAGAACAGCATGCGCTTGGGCAGGCCGAGGTCGCGCGCTTTGTCGAACGCCGTGGCCGCTTCGGCGTAGCGATCAAAGTAGTTCAGGTTCGAGCCAAAGTTGAACCATGCATAGGGGTTATCGGGCTGCGATTGCGACTCGGCCTCGGCGGTGGTGAGCGCGCGCCGGCGGTTGGCCGCCTCGTCGGCGTTAGGGCCGAGCAGCGCGGTGATGGCCTCGGCCTTTTCGGGGCGGTACACGAGAATGTACAGCCGGTTGAACTCCTGCCATTGTTTGTCAATTTGATCGTAGGGCACTTTGCGATCCGGCCCGGCGGTGGCGTCCTGCACAATAAAGATTCCCCTGGCGTCGTCGTATCCCGTGAGCAGGAGATAGTGCCCCACCCAACCCGTGTCAACCTGGTAACCTGTTTCAATCACCACCGGGAAACCGTTGGCGATGAACGCCTTCATCTCATCCACCGTGCCGCCCACGCGGAAGAGCGCGCCGAGCCAGCCGGCGTGCGTATTCACGTAGTACACCAACTCGTCCCAGCGCACATTTTTATCGCGCTCGTTGGGGTGCAGCACGGCGGCCACATCCTTTTGCGTGCCCGGCCAACCGTAAAAACTCAAATACATCGCCAGCGTGGCCGGCCCGCAATTGTTGATGTCCTGCTTCTCCCACTTCGCGCCGGTTAGGGTCACAGCGGGCGGGGGTGTGACCAGCGGGAGGGGCGTGGGCGACACGGTGGGTTTGGGGAACGGCGTTGCCGTGGGCAACGCCGAGTCGAACGCGGGGTTAACGCTGGCAGGTGAAGCAGCCGCCACGCGCGCGGCCGCGTCCAACGCCGGCGTGGGCAACGTGTCACCGGTGGGGTGGGCCGTGTCCAGCACCCAGCCGCGCAATTGGGCCATCCGCCACCGAATCGAATCGTATTTGAAGAAAAGCAGGCCGCCGAGCGCAATTACCGGGATCATCCAGAGCAAAGTTTTGCGAGTCATGGCAGGGATTATAGCCTCTGAAAATTAGGGCAAAATTAGGTATAATTTCTCGTGATATTCTGAACAATCGGAGGCGGAATGGCGTTCAAAGACATGCAGGAGTTCATCGCCCTGCTGGAAAAGCAGGGCGAATTGGTTCGCATTACTGCACCCGTCTCGCGCGATCTGGAAATTACCGAAATCGCCGACCGGGTAATGAAGGGTCTGGCGGCAAAAAACAAGGCCCTGCTGTTTGAAAACGTGCAGGGGTTTTCCACGCCGGTGGCTATCAACTTGTTCGGCTCCGACAAGCGAATGGCGCTGGCGCTGGGCGTGGACGATCTGGACGAATTGAATCAGCGGCTGGCCAAGCTGGTGGATTTTCGTTTGCCGCAGGGCCTGGGGCCGGTGATGGACCGGGCGGCGGATTTTTTTGGCGCGCTGAAGGGCATTGGCCTCGGCCCCACCGTTGTGCGGAGCGGCCCGGCGCAAGAGGTGGTGGAAACCGCCTCTGCTTCCCTGAGCAGCCTGCCGGTGCTCAAATGCTGGCCCGGCGACGGCGGGCGGTTCATCACCCTCATGCAGGTGATCACCCGCGACCCGGTGAGCAACGCCCGCAACGTGGGCCTGTATCGCCTGCAAGTGCTGGATGACCGCAGGCTGGCGATGCACTGGCAGCGGCACAAGGGCGGCGCGGAGCACGAGCGCAAAGCGCGTGAACTCGCGGGGGCGACGCCTGCGTCATCCACTGCCTCCGCCCCGACGATCCCCTGCGCCATCGTCCTCGGCGGCGACCCGGCCTCGATGTGGTGCGCCAGTGCGCCGCTGCCGCCGAACATCGACGAATACATGCTGGCGGGCTGGCTGCGCGGCAAGCCGGTGGAGTTCGTGAAGTGCGCCACTCAGCCGCTGGAAGTTCCGGCCAACGCCGAGATTGTGATCGAAGGCTACGTCGATCCGAATGAGCACGAGCTCGAAGGGCCGTTCGGCGATCACACCGGCTATTACACGCCCGCCGAGCCGTTCCCGGTGTTTCACCTCACGGCTATCACGCACCGCAAGTCGCCCATCTATCCGACGACGATTGTCGGCATGCCGCCGGTGGAAGACGTGTATTTGGGCAAAGCTACCGAGCGGCTGTTCCTGCCGCTGATGCGGCTCTTTTTGCCGGAAGTGCTGGATTATCACATGCCGCCGCAGGGGGTGTTTCACAATCTGGTGATTGTGAAAATCAAAAAGCGCTACCCCGGCCACGCGCGCAAAGTGATGTTCGGCGTGTGGGGGCTGGGGCTGCTCATGCTGGCCAAGGGCGTCGTGGTGGTCGACGACTGGGTGGACGTGCACAACCTGTCCGAGGTGGCGTGGCAGGCGCTGGGCAACGTGGACTGGGCGCGCGATGCGGTCATCGTCGAAGGCCCGGTGGATCACCTCGACCATGCCTCGTACCGCCACTCGTTCGGCGGCAAGATCGGGGTGGACGCCACGGCCAAAGGCCCGGACGAGGGCTACACCCGCGGCTGGCCGGAGGTGGCGCGGATGGACGAGGCCACTAAGAAGAAGATAGATGAAATGTGGGGGCGGTTAGGATTATAGGAGTGAACATGAACGTCTCAATGTGGGGCAAAGCACTGCGCACCATACCGCGCATCACGACAGAGGAATGGAACGGGCTGGACATCATTTCCAAATGGCTCATCGCCTCGCGGGCGGGCGTGCTTATCATCACGTTCATCTCGGCGGGCATTGCCGGGCTGCTGGCCCTGCGCGACGGCAAGTTCAACGCGGGGCTGTGGCTGCTGCTCACGTTCGGCTTGCTGATGGCGCACGCCACCAACAACCTGCTCAACGACGTGACCGATTTCAAGAAAGGCGTGGATCAGGACAACTACTTCCGCGCGCAGTACGGCCCGCAGACTCTCACGCACGGGTTGTTGACCATGCGCCAGATTCTGGCGTATGCCGCCGTGAGCGGCGTGCTGGCGCTGGCTGCCGGGTCGTATCTCGTGGTTTTGCGCGGGCCGCTGGCGCTGTGGCTGCTGGTTATGGGCGCGTTCTTCGTGCTGTTTTACACGTGGCCGCTCAAATACATCGGGCTGGGCGAACTGGCCGTGGTGCTGGTGTGGGGGCCGCTGATGATCGGCGGCGGCTACTTTGTGATCACCGGCGGCTGGAATTGGAACGTGGTGCTGGCCGGGCTGCCTTACGCGCTCGGGGCCACTTCGGTGATATTCGGCAAGCACATCGACAAATACGAGGGCGACAAAGCCAAGCGCATCTTTACTCTGCCCGTGCTGATCGGCGAGCGGCCCGCCCGCCACACCGTGGCCGGGATGATGGTGGCGCAGTATGCGCTGGTGGTGTACCTCGTCGTCATCGGCTTCTTTAGCCCGGTGCTGCTGGTGGTGTTCTTTGCCGCGCAGGTGTTTATGCAGGCGTGGAAGGTTTATGGCCGGCCCAAGCCCGCCGCCCCGCCGGCCGAGTATCCCGCCGGAGCATGGCCGCTGTGGTTTGTGGCCTTTGCCTTCCAGCACAACCGCCGCTTTGGTCTGCTGTTCCTGCTCGGTCTGCTGGCCGACCTGGCGTGGCGCGGCATCGTCCTGTTGATCGCGCGGTAAGCTTTGTTGTGTAACGCAAGCTATTTGCGATAAAGTCAAACATCTATTTAGGAGAAGAAGAATGTCCAACGCAAAGAAACATTTATTGACCGTCTTCAGCACGGTGGTCGTCGCCGCCCTGCTATTGGCGGCCTGCGCCGGGTCGGCCCCGGCGCCCGCCACGGCCACGCCGATGGTGGCTACCCCGGTGCCCGTCACCATCAAAGTGGCCCTGCTGCCGATCATGGATGGGCTGCCCATATTCGTCGCGCTGCAGAACGGCTACTTTGAAGCCAATGACGTCACAGTGGAGCTTGTGCCGGTCGGCTCCGCTGCCGAGCGCGATCAAGTCATTCAGGGCGGCGGTGCAGACGCGATGATCAATGATATGATCTCCACCGCGCTATACAACAAAGACAAAGTGCAAGTGGTGAGCGTGGGCCTGGCCCGCACGGCCACCGACAAGTATCCGCAGTATCGCATTCTGGCTTCGGCCCAGAGCGGCATCACCGATGTGCAGGGCCTCAAGGGTGTGGAAATCGGCATCTCCGACGGCACGGTGATCGCCTACACCACCGACCGGCTGTTGCAGGCCGAAGGGCTGGCACCCGCCGGCATCAAAACGGTGGCCGTGCCCAAGATTGGCGACCGGGTGGCCCTGTTGGGCAGCGGCGAACTCAAAGCCGCCAACCTGCCCGACCCGGCAGCCTCGCTGGCTATTAACAGCGGCGCGGTAGTGATTGTAGACGACACCAAACACCCCGAATACGGCTTCAGCCTTTACACTTTTACCGCGTCGTTTGTAGCCGCGCATCCCGAAGCCGTTAGCGCGTTTTTGGCCGCGGTGAGCAAAGCCGCCGCCGACATCAACGCCGACAAAACCAAATGGGATAGCCTGCTGGCCGACAAGAAACTTCTGCCCCAGCCGTTGCAGGGCAACTACACCCTGCCCGACTTCCCCACCGCGGGCGTGCCCACCGAAAAGCAATTTGCCGATGTGCTCTCGTGGGCCAAAGACAAAGGCATCGTGTCCGCCGACGAGTCGTATGCCGACTCAGTGAAGGCCGACTTTCAGAAATAAGAAGCAGGAAGTAAAACGTGAAACGTGAAACGTGAGTAAGTCCGCGTTTCACGTTTCACGCCTCACGTTTCAAATGATCTCCGTCCGCGATCTAAGCTTTGCCTATGCCCCCGGCCAGCCGGTGTTCTCCGGCTTCAACTGGACGGTGAACGCCGGCGAGTTGTGGGCCGTGCTCGGCCCCTCGGGCTGCGGCAAGACCACCCTGCTTTACATGCTCGCCGGGTTGCGGACGCCGCAGGGCGGGCAGGTGCAGATCAACGGCCAGGTCATCACCCGCCCGCGCCCTCAAACCGGACTCATTCTGCAAGACTACGGGCTGCTGCCGTGGGCCACCGTGCGCGCCAATGTTCAACTGGGCTTGCGGCTCCACCGTTTTTACGGCCCCGATGGCCGCCACGCTCCGCGCAATGAGCGCATCGCCGACTTGCTGCCGGCGGTGGATCACTGGCTGGAACGGCTGGGCTTGTTGCCCGTGGCCGACAAGTTCCCCGGCCAGCTTTCGGGTGGGCAGCGCCAGCGCACGGCCATTGCCCGCACCCTCGTCCTCGGCCCCGACCTGCTGCTGATGGACGAGCCGTTTGCCTCGCTGGACGCGCCCACCCGCGAAAGCCTGCAACTGTTGCTGCTCGACCTGCGCGCCGAGCAGAATCTCACCACCGTCATCGTTACCCACGCCATCGAAGAGGCCGCCTTCCTCGGGCGCAGGATTCTGGTGCTCACCCAACCGCCCATCTCCGAGCCGCTCATTATCGACAACCCCGGCGCCGGCCGCGAGCCGCGCGGCGCGTATCGCGGCCGGCCGGAGTATCAGCAGATGTGCTCGCGCCTGCGCGCCCTGCTCGACCCCGCCGCCTGAGGCCGCCCCTCGCCATGAACCGCCGCGCGCTCCTCTTCGCCACCCTGGCCCTGCTGCTTTGCTGGGAAGCCGCCGCGCTGCTGCTGAACAAAGACGTGCTGCCGCCGCCCACCGTGGTGGCCGTGACCTTCTTCCGCGAGCTGCCGGGCGAACTGGGCAAGCACTTCGCCGCCAGCTTTTACCGCGTGGCCGTGAGCGTCATGGTGTCGGTGGCGTTGGCCGCCCCGGCGGGGCTGGTGCTGGGCCAGAGCAAACGGCTCAACCGCCTGTTCTCGCCCTTCGTCTATTTGCTGTACCCGGTGCCCAAAGTGGTGCTGCTGCCCGTGCTGTTGCTGCTGTTGGGCATTGGCGACCTGCCCAAGATCGCCATCATCGTGCTCATCCTCTTCTTTCAGATTCTCGTGTTGGTGCGCGATCAGGCCGCGGCCATCCGCCCGGAACTCATCCAGTCGGTGCGCTCGCTGGGCGCGGGGCGGCGGGCGCTGTTCACCTACGTTTACCTCCCCGCCAGCCTGCCCGCCATCCTCACCGCCCTGCGGCAATCGGTGGGCACCGCCGTGGCCGTGCTCTACGTGGCCGAGCTGTTCGCTACACGGCTGGGGCTGGGCTACTACATTTACATCAACGGCAGTACGTACTTCGATTATCCGGCGATGTACGCGGGCGTGGTCGCCATGAGCATCCTGGGCCTGGGCATGTACTTCACCGTAGACTGGCTGGAGCGCCGGTTGTGCCGGTGGCAGTATGTTATTTAGGACGCTGATGAACGCTGATAAACGCTGATTATTTTTGTTGCTGATGGGAGCACAGCCCCTGAACATGAAGCTCAATTACTGAATTACCTCAAGGCTACCCCCATTGAGGCCGGGCTTCTCCTCAACTTCGGCCCTAACCCTGAAATCAAACGTAAAGTCTTCGATAACGCCCGGAAACCCAATCTCAAATCATCAACATGAATCCGTGTTCATCTGCGTTCATCAGCGTCCGTATTTCCATTGCAGCCCATCCGCGTTTATCAGCGTCCCTCCTCATGCGCTCTCTCAGAACCTTCCTCGACATGATCAAATTTGAGCACACGGTGTTCGCCCTGCCGTTTGCCTACCTGGGCATGTGCCTCGCCGCCAAAGGCTGGCCCATGCTCCCGCAATTTTTTTGGATCACCCTGGCCATGGCCGCCGCCCGCACCGCCGCCATGAGCTTCAACCGCTTCATCGACCGCGCTCTCGACGCCCGCAACCCGCGCACCGCCTCGCGCCCCATCCAGGCCGGGCGCATCCGCGCCGGGCAAGTGGCCTTCGCCGCCGTGCTCTCCCTCGCCGTCCTCGGCTTCGCCGCGTGGCAGCTCAACCCCCTCGTCTTCATGCTCTGGCCGGGCGCCGTCCTCTTCCTCGTCGGCTACTCGTACACCAAACGCTTCACCTGGTTCTGCCACTTCGTCCTGGGCTTCACCGACGGTCTTGCCCCCCTGGGCGCATGGGCCGCCATCACCGGCTCGCTGCTGCGCCCCGCCGACCTGCCCGCCTTCCTCCTCACCGTCATCGTCACCCTGTGGATCGGCGGCTTCGACATCCTCTATGCCATGCAGGATATTGACGTGGACAAACGCGACGGCCTGCACAGCATCCCAGCCCGCTTCGGCGTGGGGGCCGGCCTCACCGTGGCTCGCCTGTGCCACCTGTTCACCGTGGCCCTCCTCG
The DNA here is from genome assembly GCA_016213135.1 of Chloroflexota bacterium. Taxonomy (GTDB): domain Bacteria; phylum Chloroflexota; class Anaerolineae; order Anaerolineales; family VGOW01; genus VGOW01. Next base: position 15,416 of record JACRBQ010000106.1, read on the forward strand.
TCGCCGTCGGCCTCCTCACCGGCCTCGGCTGGCCGTACTGGCTGGGTCTCGTCGTCGCCGCCGCCCTCTTCATCTACGAGCATCGCCTCATCTCGCCCACCGACCTCAGCAAACTCGACCTCGCCTTCTTCAACGTCAACGGCTATATCAGCGTCACCATTTTTGTGGCGACCCTGGCTGCGCTTTTACTCTCGTGATACGTGAAACGTGATACGTGACATCCTCACGTTTCACGCTTCACGTTTCACGCTTCACGTTCAATGACCCACCTCACCGGCCCCGCCCGCGCCCAATACGTCCAATCCATGTTCGCCCGCGTCGCGGGAAAATACGATCTCATGAACCGGCTGATGACCGGCGGACAGGATTTGCGCTGGCGAAAGATGGTGATCGCGCTGGCGGCTTTGCCCTCCGGGGGCGCTTTGCTCGATCTGGGCACGGGCACCGGCGACATTGCGGCGGGGGCGCTGGCGGCCAACCCGAACCTCCTCAGCGTGGGCGGCGACTTCACCCTCGAAATGATGCGCGTCGGCAAAACCGACCCGGCCCGCGCCGCCGTGCGCTTCACCGCCGCCGACGCCCTCAACCTCCCTTTCCCCAACGATACCTTCGACGCCGTCACCTCCGGCTACCTCATGCGAAACGTGATAGACGTGCCTCGGGTGTGGGCCGAGCAATACCGCGTGCTCAAACCCGGCGGGCGCGCCGTGTGCCTCGACACCACCCCGCCGCCGCAAAACCTGCTGCGCCCGTTCATCAACCTTCACCTGCACGTCATCATCCCTGCGCTGGGCCGCCTCATCGCCGGCCCGTCCGCCTCCGACGCCTACACCTACCTCCCCGACTCCACCGAAAACTTCCTTCCCGCCGAAGCCCTGGCCCAACGCATGGCCGACGCCGGATTCGCAAATGTGCAATTCAAGCGCCTCATGTTTGGAACCATGGCCCTGCACTGGGCAATCAAATAGCGGCGGCCCTATCAGTCATCGCCTTTGGGTTACAATGGGCGCCGAGAGGCGGCTTACCCTGCAATGACCAAACGATTGATTGTCGGCATCACCGGCGCCTCCGGCGTCATCTACGGCATCCGCGCGCTGCAAATGCTCAAAGCGGCGGGCGTTGAATCCCACCTCGTCCTCAGCCTGGCGGCCAAAGCCACCCTGGCCCAGGAAACCGGCTGGAAGGTGAGCGACGTGTTGGCGCTGGCCTCGGTGAACCACGACCACCGCGACGTGGGGGCAACCATCGCCTCCGGCTCGTTTGTCACCGGCGGCATGCTCATCGCCCCGTGCTCCGTCAAAACCCTTTCCGCCGTCGCCAATTCTTATTCCAGTGACCTCATGTCCCGCGCCGCCGACGTGTGCCTCAAAGAAGGCCGCCCGGTGCTGTTGATGCTGCGCGAAACCCCGCTGCACCTCGGCCACATCCGGCTCATGGCTCAGGCCGCCGAGGCCGGAGCCATCCTCTTTCCGCCCGTCCCGGCCTTTTACGTCAACCCCAAAACCGTGGACGATATCGTGAACGGCACGGTGGGCCGGGCGCTGGCGCGGCTGGGAATTGAGAACGAGGGCTATACAAAATGGCGGGGGATGGGGGAGGCAACGAACAATGAACAATGAAACAATGAACAATGAAACAATGGACACTCCGTCCGTTGTCAAAGAATTTCTGGCTGCGCACTCCACGCTGACGTTAGCCACGGTGAACGCCCACGGCATGCCGCAATCGGCGCCGCTGTTTTTTGCCGCGCAGGACGACGGCTCGCTGGTGTTCGTGTCCAGCGCCAAAAGCGATCACAGCCTCAACGTGGCCGCCACGGGCCGCGCCGCCGCAACGGTGCATCACGAAACATGGAATTGGAACGAAATTGCGGGCGTGCAAATGGAGGGCGAGGTGCGGCTGATCCCCGCCGGGCTGGAACGGGAAAAGGCGTGGGATGCGTACTCGGCCAAGTTTCCGTTTGTGACCGAGTTCGAGTCCGAGGTGTCGCGCAGCGAGTTCTATCGCTTCACGCCAAAGTGGGTGAGGTTGATTGATAACCGCGTGCGGTTCGGTTTTCGGCAGGAAGTGGCTCTCCGGCCTCCGCAGCCGGTGACAAGCGGCCCCGGTGAGCAGGGCAACGAGGGCTGAGCGCGCCGATCATGCCCCAACATTCCGACAAAGCCGCTCTGCGGGGTGAGCCATCCTACGTGTGGCGAGCCGGGCAGGCGCGGCGGCTGGCCATGATCCGCGAAGCGGCCCTGGCCGTGGCCGGCGGGCGCGTGCTGGTGGACGGCTGCGGTGTGGGCACGTACGTCGAAAAGCTCGGCGCGTTTTCCGACCGGGTGCACGGGATGGATATCGAGTTCGAGCGCGTGGCCGAAGCGTCCCGGCGCATGGCCCGGCTGGCGTGCGCGGCGGGCGAATACTTGCCCTATGCCTCCGGGTCGTTCGATGTGGTGTTATCGCACGAGGTGCTGGAGCACGTGCAGGACGACGCGGCGGCTCTGGCCGAGATGGCGCGCGTGCTGCGCCCCGGCGGGCGGCTGGTGCTCTTTTGCCCCAACCGTTGGTATCCGGTGGAAACGCACGGCATCTATTGGTGGGGCCGCTACCACTTTGGCAACATCCCGCTGGTTAATTACCTGCCTGACGCGTGGCGGAACAAACTTGCGCCGCACGTGCGAGCGTATACGGCCGGCGACTTGCGGCGGTTGCTGGCGGGCCTGCCGGTGAAAATCGTCAAGCATCGCGTGATCTTCGGCGGCTACGATAATATAATTGCCCGTCTGGGCTGGTTGGGCCGCGCGGTGCGCGGCGCGCTTTATGCGCTCGAAGACAGTCCGTTTCAGGTGTTTGGCTTGTCGCACTTATTGGTTGTGGAAAAGTTGTAGGCCAGAGGCTTTGTGAATACCGATCCGCAAACCGTGCCCCCCGCCGCGCGGCGCATTCCGCACCTGGCCAGCCTGCGCTGGAAATTGATACGTCTCCTCCTCTGGACGTGGCTGGTGGCGTGGGTGGTCATTGTGTCCACCGTGTCTTACTTCACCTACCGCAACGAGCAAAAGGCCTGGAGCGACCGACAGGGCGATGCCGCCCGCAACGCCGCGCACTTGGTGTCCACGTTGTTGACCCGCGTGGATGATACGTTACTGGCTCTCACGCTGTTGAACGTCGAGGCCCCGGCCCCGGCCCGGCGCGTGAATGATCTGCTGAATAACAACCCGGCTCTGCTGGAATTGGCGGTGGTGGACTCCAACGGCAAGCTTCAAGTCGGCGCTTCTCACGAGGCCCCGGTGTTGGGCCGCGCGACCCCGGCTCTGGCGGCAATGTGGTACGTGCAGGCGAAGGACGGCAAGCCTTACCTCGGCATGGCTCAGGCCGCGGCCGACGCCGTGCCCTACCTCATCGTGTCGCAGCCCGCGCCCGACGGCGGCGTGGCGGCGGCCCGCGTGCGCATGGAAGTGCTCTGGCAAGCGGTCGACGATATCCGCTTTGGCGATACCGGGCAGGCCTATATTGTGAATCGCACGGGCGAGTTGATCGCCCACACCGACCCGAGTCTGGTGATGAGCCACGCCACCATCGCCGGGCGGCCCGAGTTGCAGGCCATGCTGCAAGCGCCCGACAATCAGTGGAATGGCGAATACGCCGATTTTCAGGGCGTCCGAGTGCTCGGGTCCACCGCGGCCATTCCCAATACCGATTGGATTGTGGTCACCGAGATCGCCGAGGATGAAGCCCTGGCCTCCAGCCGGAAGGCGCTGCTGTTTCTGGGGCTTGGCCTGGTGGCGCTCGGGGCGCTGGTGGCCCTCCTGACCCTGCGCTCGCTGGGGCGGCTGGTGTTGCAACCCATGGAATTGATGCGCGACGGCGTGCAGCGGATTGGGCAGGGCGACTTGCACGTTCGCATGGGCCTGGAGCGCAACGACGAGATTGGCGTGGTGGCGACGGCCTTCGACCGCATGGCGGAACGCCTGCGCGAGCACGAGCACCAGATCGACGCCGAAATGTCCGAGCGCCGGCGCGCCGCCGCCGAATTGAGCCGGCTCAACGAGCAGTTGGAAGATCGCGTGCGCGAGCGCACCGCCGAACTGACGGCGGCGAACGCCAACCTGTCGCAGCAGGTGACGGAGCGCGAGCGGGCCGAGCTGGCGGAGCGCGAACAGCGCACGCTGGCCGAAGCGCTGCGCGACACCGCCGCCGTCATCAACAGCACCATCCATTTTGACGAGGTGCTGATGCGGGTGCTGGACAACGTGGATCGTGTGGCGCCCTACGACGCGGCATCCATTTATTTGGTGGAGCATGGTGTGGCCCGCGTCGCGGGCTACCGCGCACAGGCCGGCCTGCACATGCAACGGGCCATAAATAGCCTGGTTCTGGTCGTGCAGGAAGCACCCAACCTGCGCCGCATGACGGAGACCGGCGAGGGCCTTGCTTATTCTCACCTTCCCGTGCCGGGGTGGGTGGTTGGCGACGGGTTTGAATGGGTACGGTCATATGCCGGCGCGCCTATCAGTGTCAAAGGTGAAGTGGTGGGCTTCCTTAACTTGCTCAGCGCGGCGTCCGGCTTCTTCAATGCCATTCACGCCGAGCGGTTGCAGGCCTTCGCCAATCAGGCGGCCATTGCCATCGAAAACGCGCGGCTGTATGCCGAAACCCAGCGGCGCGCGGAGCGCATGGCGGTGCTCAACGATATCGGCCAGGCCATCACCTCTGTGTTGGGGGAAGCTCAACTGGCCGAGATGATCTTCGTTCAGGCCCGCCGGGTGCTGGATGCCGACGCGGGCTACATTGCCCTGTACGACGCAGAGCATGACTTGCTTCACTTTCCGCTGACGTACGACGACGGCCAGTGGTTTCCGTCCGACAGCCTGCCCCTCGGAAACGGCCCGGCCAGTCAGGTCATCCGCACCAAAACGCCGATACTGACGACCGATGCTCGCGACGCCGTGCTTCAGCGAGGCTCGCCTTTCGGCTTCGAGGAACGCCTGAGCGCCTCGACCCTGCACGTGCCCATGCTCTTTGGCGACCGGGCCATTGGAGCAGTTTCGCTGCAAAGCTATCGCGAGCACGCCTTCGACACCGAAGACTTGCTGGTGCTGCAAGTGATTGCCGGGCAGGCCGCCATCGCGTTTGAAAACGCCCGCCTCTATGCCCAGACCGGGCGGCGCCTGAACGAAGTGAACATTCTTCATCAGGCCAGCCAGGCGCTCAACTCCAACCTGGCCCTCGAAGTCGTGCTTGACACCGTGGCCGACCATTTGATAGCGGCGCTGGAGGTGGAAACCTGCACCATTTTGGGCTGGGACGAGCGCAGCGGCACGGCCACGGTTCTGTTGGATCGCGATTCTGACGAGGCGGCCCAGGTAGTCGTGGGGTCGCAGTTCCCCATGTCGAAGTTTCGCTACTGGCAGGATATTCTGGAGGACCCTCGCCCCATTGCCCTTCGACGCGACATGCCCGGCTCGGACGAAACTACTCAGCGGTTGCTTGCCAACTGGCGCTTCGAGTTGCTGCTCATTGTGCCGTTGAGCGCCAAAGGCCGCCTCACCGGCGTGGTCGAACTGGGCAACCGCCGACTGGCCCGCAACTTCAGCCCGCACGAGATGCAACTGGCCGAGAGCCTGGCCAATCAGGCTGCCGCGGCCATCGAAAACGCCCGCCTGTTCGCCGCCGCCACCCGCCACGCCGAACGGCTCACCATTTTGCACCATGCCAGCCGCGACCTCAGCCGCTTGCAGAATCTGGATGAAGCGTATGTTGCCATCTACGAGGCAGTGGGCCAATTGATGCCCAACGAAGCCTTTGCCATCGGCCTGCTGGATGAGGAACGCAACGACATGGAGGCGGTGTATATGATCGATCGCGGCGTGCGCTATTCGTCGCGGCGCTTTCCGTTGGAGGGCATGAGCGGGCGCGTGGCGACCTCGCGCCAGCCGTTGTACGTGCCCGACATCGCCCAGTTGGACTTGCCGCTGGGGCGAGTCCGCTTTGGCGGCGAGGAGCACGTGCGCTCGTGGCTGGGCGCGCCGCTGATGGTGGGCGAGCGGGTCATCGGCGTGCTGTCCACTCAGAGCTACAAGCCACACGCCTTCGACGACGACGATCAATCCACATTGAGCCTGCTGGCCAACCAGGCCGCCGTGGCCATTGAAAACGGCCGGCTTTACGTTTCGGTGCAGCAAAAAGCCGGCGAGCTTGCGGCGCTCTATCGCGCCTCGGAGCAACTGCTCAGCCCCGGCGGCGGCTTGCGCGCCATGGCCAACGAGATCACCCGGGCCATTGTGCGCGAGTTCGCCGCTGCCCGCTGTTCCGTGTACTGGCCGAACGCCGAGGGCGCCAGTCTGACGCAGATCGACTACGCCGGGCCGTCCGCGCCCGACCCGCCCGAAACGCTGGCGCTGGATGGCCCCGGGCTGGTGGTCACCGCCTTCCACGCGGGTGAGGCCATCTATGCCCCGAACGTGATCGCCGACCCCCGCTACTTGATGGGCGATGCCACCATCCGCTCGGAGCTGGACCTGCCACTCAAGGTTGGCGGCAAGATGATTGGGGTGCTCAACATCGAAAGCGTGGATTTCGATTCGTTCGACACGCGCGCCCGCCGGGTGCTGACCACCTTTGCCGAGCGCGCCTCGCTGGCATTGGACAACGCCCGCCTGCTGGAGGAATTGGGGCACGCGCTGCGGCGAGCCAACGAATTGGCCGAGACCGCTGCCGAGGCCAACCGCCTCAAGAGCGAATTTCTGGCCAACACCTCTCACGAACTGCGCACGCCCCTCACCGCCATTTTGGGGTCGCTCAACGCCGTGGTTTCGGGACTGTGCGACACCGCGGAAGAGCAAATGGAGTTTGTGAAGCTGGCCTACACCGCCTCCGAAAACCTGCTGACCATCATCAACGATGTGCTGGACATCGCCAAGATCGAATCGGGCAAAATGGATGTGCGCCTTGAGCCGGTGGACGCAGCCTCTGTGTTGAAGGAAGTGCATGCGCTCACGCAAATTCAGGCCCAGACCAAAAACCTCCGCTTCGAAATTGCCCCCCTGCCGCCAGCCCTGCCCCGGTTATCTGCCGACCCGGCCAAGCTGCGGCAAATTTTGCTCAACCTGGTGGGCAACGCCATCAAGTTCACCTCCGGCGGCGGCGTTACCGTTAGCCTGCGCGCCGACCCCGTGGTGGGATACATGCAGATCATGGTGGCCGACACCGGCATCGGCATTGCGGCGGGCCAGCAGGGCAAGCTGTTCCAGCCTTTTGTGCAGGCCGACGGCGGCATGACTCGCCGGTTTGGCGGCACCGGGCTGGGCCTCAGCATTTCGCGGCAACTGGCCGAAGCCATGGGCGGCACGCTCACGCTGTTCAGCGCCGGCGAGGGGCAGGGCTGCACGTTTACCCTCACCCTGCCGCTGGCCAGGGCCGTTCGCCCCACCGAGTCGCTGCCGGAGAAAACGCCGTGACGCGCATCCTCGTCGTCGAAGACGAACCGCCGAGCCGCGCGGTGATCCACAAAGCCCTCACCCGGCTGGGCGGCTACGAGGTGATCTTCACCGAGGAGGTGGAGGCCGCGCTGCGGCTGACGCGTTCCGGCGAAGTGGCGCTGGTGGTGATGGACGTGGCCTTGTGCAACACCGCCCACCGGGGCTGGCCCGTCGACGGCCTGGCCTTCACCCGGCTGCTCAAAGCCGACCCGTTGGGGCGCAACGTGCCGGTGCTGCTCACCACAGCCTACGCCCTGCGCGGCGACGGCGAGCGACTGTGCGCCGAATCCGGCGCCGAGGGCTACATCGCCAAACCGTTCCGTGAACTGGGGCACCTCGTCGACAAAGTGCGATCGATGCTGGCTGCCAGCTAACCTGGAGCGAATTCCGCCTGGTTTGTGGCGCCGGCCATTCACCGCGGAGGGCGCAGAGAGCTTGACAGGCCCATTTTGGGTCTCCGCGTTCTCGGCGCGTAATCCGAACAGGAATCCGCGCCTAATGCAGATATCTCTTCGATGTACGGGCGAAGCATTCGCCTCCAGCGCCCAAAGCCACAAAAATCCGCGCGGCGAATGCTTCGCCCCAACCTCGCGCCATCCATTAATTGGGAATCGGCTCTAATGAACACTTCTCGCCGCCGGCTCACCCTGCTTTCCATTTTCACGGTTGTGATCATTGCCCTGGCTTTGCGGCTGAGGGCGGTGGCTATGCTGCCCATCGACTACGACGAGGACGATTACCTGCTTGCGGCGCAGCATTACGCGGCGGCGATCAACGCCGGCGACTGGGCCGAGATCATGAACTACGGCTACAACTACGAGCACCCGCCGCTGACCAAGCTGGTGTACGGGCTGGCGATTGCCCCGCTGCCGCCCTCGCCCGAAATTCCCGACCTGCCCACCTCGGCCTCGCCGGCGCGCGCTTTGCCGCGCCCGCACTTCGACGTGGCCCGGCTGGTGGCCGCAGCCGAAGGCACGCTCGCAGTGCTGGCCCTCGCCCTGTTCAACCCGCTGGCCGCGCTGTTCCTCGCCGTGGACACGTGGCAGATCAAGTACACCGGCCAGATCATGCTGGAGCCGCTGCCGGCGCTGACGAGCGCGCTGGCCGTGCTGTTCTATTTGAAGTCGAACCGCCGCTGGAACGTGTGGCTCATTCTCTCGGCAGTGGCCCTGGGCCTCACGGCGGCAGGCAAGTATATGTACTGTGTGGCGGGCATTGCCATCGTGGCGCACTGGCTGTGGCAAACCTATCCGGTGGATGGGCCGCGCACGGCCGGGAGGCTGGGTCGCTGGATGTGGCCGGTCGTCGCCTGGGGGTTGATCGCGGTGGCCGCCTTCTTCGCCGCCGACCCGTATCTGTGGCCCGACCCGTTGGGGCGGCTGGCCCAATCGCTGCGGTATCACGAGAACTACGCGCTGAACAGCACGGAAGTGCAGCAGGCAAACTATCCGCTGTGGCAGCCGCTGGTGTGGCTGTCGGGGCCGGTGCCGTGGCATCCCGGCGTGTTTGTGGTGTCCGTCGATCTGTTCATCAGCCTGCTGGCGCTGCTGGGGATGCGGCGGTTGTGGCGCAGGCAGCCGGTGTACGTGATCTGGCTGGGGGTGGCCGTCGGCTTCTTGCTGGTGTGGCCCACCAAATGGCCGCAATACATTTTGTGCCTCACCGTGCCGCTGTGCATGGCCGCCTCGGAAGGGTTTAGCCAGCGGCTATGGGAACCGGCAGCGGGTTGGGTGCGGGGGTGGAATGCGCCCCGCCCTCGAACGGACGGGGCTGAGGCGGCGGCCTCCCGGCGCGATGGGCGGCGCGCCGCGCCGTGGCTGCTGCCGGGTCTCGTCGTATTGGCCGTGATCACCGTGTTCCCTTTGATCTTTCAGGGGGCCATGGCGCTGACCGATTTCAATGCCATGTCGATCCGCGATGGCATGACGGGCGGCGTGTGGCGCGAGGTGGCGCGGGGGCTGACCGGGCAGGCCACGCCGGCGACGGTGGATGTTTTTGGGCAGAGGCCGAACACGTCCCGCGAGGTGCATTACGCCGGGCCGGGCGTGCTGTGGCAGTTGTTCGGAGGCTTTGGCGCAGACGTGCTGTGGTTCGACGTGATGTGGACGGTGCTGTCGGTTGGGCTGCAGAGCGCGCTGGGGGTGGGGCTGGCGCTGATGCTCAACCGGCGCGGGGTGCGCTTTGCCGGGTGGTGGCGGGCGGTGTTCATTTTGCCGTGGGCCGTGCCGGAGTTTGTGGGGGCGCTCGTGTGGCTGATGATATTCGATCCGGCCAATGGGTTCGTGGCGCAAACGGCGCCGGGCGGCGCGTCGTTGCCATCGTACTTCAATAACCCCACCATGGCGCTGGGGGTGCTGCTCATCGCCTCCACGTGGATGGGGTTTCCGCTCATTATGCTGGCGGCCACGGCGGGCCTCAAGCTGGCGCCGCCGGAGGTGTACGACGCGGCGGCGCTGGACGGGGCGGGCGGCTGGGGGCTGTTCCGGTTCGTCACCTGGCCGCTGCTGTTGCCGCTGCTGGCCCCGGCGCTCATCCTTCGATCCATCTTCGCTTTCAACCAGTTCTATCTCTTCTGGGTGATGCGGTCGCCGTTCCCGCTGGTGACGTTTTCGACGGTGTCGTACATTTTCTTCAGCGGCTATGGCGGCGGGCGGTTTGCCGTGTCGGCGGCCATCAACATTTTTACCGTGGTGGTGCTGGTGGCGCTCATTGCCGTCTTCAATCGCTGGAGCAAGGCGGCAGAGGGGGTGACGTATGCGTAAGCTTTCGTGGCGCCGGCAGGCGGTGTATCAGTCGGTCTTTGCGGCCGTGGCGTTGTTTGTGCTGGCCCCGCTGTGGGGCTTGGTGTATCTGGCGGTGGATGGCGGGGTGAAGGGCTGGCCGGTCGAGTTCCGCCTGTGGCCCGAACGGCCCACGCCGGCGGTGTTCGTCGAGATGTGGCACAAGGCGGCGCAAACGCTGTCGTTTCTCGGCTTGCTGAAAAACAGTTTGCTGGTGGCGGGCGGGGCGGCGGTGCTGTCGGTGGCGTTCGGGGCTGGCATGGCCTATGCCTTTGCGCGCTTTCGCTTTCCGGGGCGGCGGGCCGGGCTGTTCGGGTTGCTGGTGGGCACGCTGCTGCCGCCCGTGGCGCTGATGACTCCGCTATATGTGTTACTGACGGCGCTGGGCCTGCGGACGACTCTGCAGGGGCTGGCGATTGTGTACACGGCGTTCTCGATGCCGTTCTGCATTTGGAATATGCGGGCCGGGTTTCAGTCGGTGTCCAAAGACCTGGAAGCGTCGGCGTTCCTCGACGGGGCCACCCACTTCGGCGCGTTTTGGCGCATCACCCTGCCGCTGGCGCTGCCATCCATCGCCATCGCGGCGCTCATTGCGTTTCTGCTGGGCTATTCGGAGTTTGCCATTGGCTGGCTGTTTGTTGCCTCGGGCAAAAACGTCACCCTGGGGATGGCGCTGGCCGGGATGCTGACCTCCGGCACGGGAGGGTGGAGCCGCATGGCGGCGCTGGCGCTGATGATGAGCGCGCCGGTGGTGGTCATCTTCCTGGTGCTGCAGGAATATTTGCTGAACGGGCTGCTGATTGGAAAGGATGAAGGATGAAGGCGGAAGGATGAAGGCGAAGTGGTCGGTATTCATCATTCATCATTCATCATTTTCTTTCCTACCATTTCAAATTCGCGCGCACGATACGGTCCCACAGCCAGTCGGGCAGCAGCTTGCGCACGGTGATGAGCAGGGCCGCCCGCCGGGGGATGGGGTAGCGGATGCGGGGGTGGCGGCTGTTGAGGATGCGCTCCACCGTGTCGGCGAAAAGCTGGGGTGGGAAGCCGTTGGCCCCACGCCGCCGCGCAATTTTTTCCACACTCTCGATCAGCGGGCTGTAGGGGCCGGTGTCCACCTGCCGCTCGGCGATGCGCGCTCTGGCTCCCCGGATGCTTGTTTCCCAAATGGCCGTGGGGCTGGAGCCGGGTTCGATGATCACCACCCGCACGCCAAAGGGAGCCAGCTCCAACCGCAGCGCGTCGCTCAGGGCCTCCAACGCAAACTTGCTGGCCGAGTACGGCCCGGTGATGGGCGACGTCACTTTGCCGCTGATGCTGCTCACGTTGATGATGGTGCCTTCGGCCGCTTTGAGCAGCGGCAGCACGGCCTGAGTGACGGCCAACTGCGCCACCACGTTCAAATCCAACTGCGCCCGCAAGTCTGCCGGGGGCAGTAGTTCCAGCGGCGAGGGCATGGCCGTTCCGGCGTTGTTCACCAGCGCGTCCAGCGTGGGCGTGGCCGCCGCCACCGCCCGGCCCAACGCGGCCACCTGCGCCTCGTCCACAATATCGCATGGCAGCACATCCACCTTGCCCGCCGACTCGGCCAGCAGACTCTGGCGGTCGGACTCTTGGCGCACGGTGGCGAACACGCGCCAGCCCTTGCGGGCCATGTGCAGCGCGGTGAGGCGGCCAAAGCCGCTGGAGCAGCCGGTGATGAGGAGGGTTTTAGCGCTCATCCAATAGGTAGCCGCCGTATGCCAGCGGCATATCTTAGCGCCTGTCGCACGTCTTCGGCCTCAAGATAAGGGTAGGCCTTGACGATTTCCTCTGCGCTCATGCCGTTGGCCGTCAAGTTTAAGACGAGCGACACCGTGACGCGCATTCCGCGAATGCCCGCCCGCCCGCCCATAACGGCGGGATTGAATGTGATCCGATCAAAACCGAACATCCGAGACTCCTCTCTCCCGTTCTCTGTTCATTATACAGTTCAACCCCCATTGCGGACCCGAAGGGCTTCCAAAACCCTTCGGGTCTTTTTTTCCACCAATACGCTAAAATACACTCACAGAATATCATCAGTGTTCATCCGCGTCCCTCCCCTCATGCCCTCCCTCTCCGCCCGCCAGGTCATCCACCGCCGCCGCACCCGCCGCGAAGCCGCCCACACCGGCTTTGCCCGCGTGTGGCGACTGCTGGTCACGCTCCTGCTGGTCAAGGTCACCGTCGTCGCCGTGGCCCTCACCGGCAGCGGCATCGCGCTGGCGCAGGCCTATTCCAATTACGTCACCGACCTGCCCTCGTCCGAGACTCTGCAAACGGCCTTCAGTTCCTCCAACAACCAGTTCTTCCAAACCACCAAACTGTACGACCGCACCGGCGCGCGCCTGCTCTACGAAGTGATTGACCCCCGCGCCGGAGACCGGCAGTGGCTGGGCATCGAAAAGATTCCCAAATACTTCGTGCAGGCCACCCTCGCCATCGAAGACAAAAACTTTTACACCAACCCCGGCTACGATTACGAGGGCATCCTCCGCGCCTTTGTGTCCAACCTGCGCGGCGGGGCGGTGCAGGGCGGCAGCACCATCACCCAGCAACTTGTCAAAAACGTCATCATTGCCCCCGGCCAGAGCGCCGAGCGCAGCTACGACCGCAAACTGCGCGAACTGCTCATTGCCGTCGAGGTCACCAAACGTTACAACAAAGATCAAATTCTGGAGTGGTACCTCAACACTAACTTCTACGGCAACCTGGCCTACGGGGTGGACGCTGCCTCGCGCGTGTACTTCGGCAAGCCGGCCTCGGAGCTAGACCTGGCCGAGAGCGCGCTCCTCTCGGCCATCCCGCAGTATCCCGCCCTCAACCCGCTGGACGCGCCGGCCGAGGCCAAGCAGCGGCAGGAACTGGTGCTCGACGCCATGACCCGCGAGGGCTACATTTCCTCGGCGCAGGCGCAGGCCGCCAAAGCCGAAGATGTCATCGGCCACCTGCAATCGTTCAACAAACGCTTCGACATCCGCGCCCCGCACTTCAGCTTCTACGTCATCGGCGAACTCGCCAAACGCCTCGGCCCCGAACTCACGTTTCGCGGCGGGCTGAAAGTCATCACCTCGATTGATCTCGATCTGCAGGATCAGGCGGAATGCGCCACCCGGACTCAAGTGGCCCGCCTCGCCGGAGGCGACCCGGCGCAAACGATTCCCACGGTCACCGGCCAGCCATGCGCCGCCGCCGCCTACCTCCCCGCCACCCGGGCCGCCGATGCCGGGGTGGATCACAACGTCTCCAATGCCTCCGTCGTCGTGCTCGACGCGCGCAGCGGCGAAATACTGGCCCTGGTCGGCTCGCTGGATTACTGGAACGACGCCATTGACGGGCGCTTCAACGTGGCGGTGGATGGCCGCCGCCAACCGGGGTCGTCGTTCAAACCGTTCACCTACCTCACCGCCTTTTCGCTGGGCTACACCCCGGCCACCATGGTGCTGGACGTGCGCACCGCCTTCCCGTCCGACAGCGGCATCCCCTACGTGCCCGAAGACTACGACCGGCAGTTTCACGGGCCGGTGAGCCTGCGCATTGCCCTGGCCCGTTCCTACAACATCCCTGCCGTGGAAATGATGAATCGCGTCGGCGTGGAGAATGTCATCCGGGCCGCGCACCGCATGGGCATCAACACCCTCGACCGCCCTTCCAGCTTTTACGGCCTGTCGCTGGCGCTCGGCGGCGGCGAGGTATCGCTATTGGATATGACCTATGCCTACGGCGTGATGGCGAACCACGGCCGCATGGCCGGGCAACCCGTGTCCCCCGAGGCCCGGCGCAGCGGCTTCCGCACCCTGGACCCCGTTTCCATTTTGCGAATCGAAGACCCGAAAGGCAACGCCCTCTTCACTTTCGAGCCGCAGACTCAGCAAGTGCTCAGCGAGCCGCTGGCATATTTGATCACCCACGTGCTGTCCGACGTGCAGGCGCGCATCGGCGCGTTCGGCCACCCCAACCCGCTGGAACTGGATCGCCCTGCCGCCGCCAAAACCGGAACCACCAACGACTTTGTGGACAACTGGACGCTGGGCTACACCCCGCAGATTGTTGCCGGGGTGTGGGTGGGCAACACCGATTCGCAGCCCATGCAAAAGGTCACCGGCCTCACCGGGGCCGCGCCCATCTGGCAGGCGGTGATGAAGTACGCCACCGAGACGCTCCGCCTGCCGCCCGAGGATTGGACGGAGCCGCCGGGGATGTCGCACGTCACCGTGTGCTATCCCTCCGGCCTGCTGCCCACCCGCGATTGCCAGAGCGCCGTCAACGAAGTTTTCATCAACGGCACCGAGCCGGTGAACTACGACAACATCTGGCAATCGTTTCAGGTGAACCGCGACACGGGCAAACTGGCCACGGTGTACACCCCGCCGGAGCTGATCGAGAATCGGGTGTACGAAATTCTACCGCCCGAGGCCGCCGACTGGCTGCGGCAGGCCGGGCTGCCCCAGCCGCCCACCGAATACGATTCCGTTTACGCCCCGCCGGATACCAACCTCAACGCCAACGTGAACATCGCTTCGCCCGCGCCGTTCGCTTACGTCCACGGCACCGTGCCCATCACCGGCACGGCCAGGGCCGACAACTTCTCGCTCTTCCGCCTGCAGTTCGGGCCGGGGCTGAATCCGACGGAGTGGACTCAGGTTGGCGGCGACCGGGGCGACCAGGTTGAAAACGGCGACCTGCAAACGTGGGACACGACCGGGCTGAGCGGGCTGTACTCGGTGCAACTGCTGGTGGTGAAAACCGATCAGACGTTTGAGCTGGCGACCGTGCAAGTGACGGTGGACAACGTGCCCCCCACGGTGAAGCTGATCACGCCCACACCCGATCAGCAGTTCATCCTCGGCGCCGATGAATCGGTGATCGTCCAGCCCGATGCCGCCGACAACTTGTCGCTGGCGTTTGTGGAAATATACGTGGATGGCCGAAAGGTGAACACCAGTACCGTTGCGCCGTTCACTTACCGCTGGCCGCTGCGCGACGCGGGGGCCGGGCTGCACACGGTGTACGCACGCGCGGTGGACGCGGCCGGCAACGCGGCGGAGAGCGAGCGGGTGGCGATCCGGGTCGCCGAGAAATAGCCGCGCCCCAAACCGGGGCGTTTTAGTCCGAAAGCGATTGCACTGCCGGAATTCTGTAATATACTTCGGTTCATCGGATACTGACACGACTTGACTTGGGGAATTCGTTATGGCCCTGTTGTTGCACCTCCCGCCCCCGCCCGCCCCGCGCATCATTTCGCTCAAATCGAATAGTGTTTTGCTTGCCGGCAATCGATCACACTGCCGGCATTTTGTTTTTAACGACCCCTTTCCATTCTCTGCGGTACCGTGAAAGGAGAATATTCCGTGACACGCAAACCCCATCTCATCGTCGCTCTTGCCCTCACGTTGGCCCTGGTCGTGAGCGCCTGCAACTCCAACGCCCCCGCGCCGACGAGCACGGGCGTCCAATCGAACGCCCCGACAGTGACCCCCGCGCCCACGAGTACGGCCGTTCAATTGAATACCCCGACAGTGATCCCCACGCCCACGCCGGAGCCGTGCCTCTCGGCCTGCGCGCGAGTCTCGGCGGAGGACATCGGCGCCCTGCAACAGTTGGCGCAGATCAACAAAGGCCGCATCACCGACATTGCCGTTTCGCCCGACAGCGCGAAACTGGCGGTGGCCGTGATGGCCGGCGTTTACATTTACGACACCGCCACGCTCGAACAACTCGATTTCATCGCCGACGGTTCGCTGATGGAGTCGGTGGCCTTTTCGCCCGACGGCCAAGACCTGGCCATCGGCTCGTACTATCAAATCCACTTCTATTCCGCCGAGGGCTTTGAGAAGCGCGAAACGCTCGGCGGGCCGTTCTCGGCAGTTTACGATCTGGTGTACACCGCCGACGGCAAAACGCTCGGCGCGCTGGGCGGCTTCCGCTCCGCGTTTTTGGTGGACGCAGGCACGAAGGAATACAAGGCCCTCGAAGCGGACGAGCAAGTTTTCAGCCTCGCCTTCTCGCCCTCCGGTGACACGGCCTACCTGGGCACCGTGTCGGCCATTGCCGTGTGGGACGCGGCGACCGGCGAGCAAACCCAACTCGTCGAGAAGAGCGAATGCACGCGCTCGGTGTATCTCGCAGACGTGCCGGAGACCGCCTCCAGCGCGCTGGCCTGTGACCGCGCTGCGCAAATCCTCGAAGGCGAGAGCGTGATCCAATCGGCGCAAGCGGCGGAGGGCGCGGGAGATGCCCTGAGCGTGGCCGGCGGGCCGACGAACCACGCCGCCATCGGGCGCAGCGACGGACAGGTAGAAGTGTGGGATGCAGCCGCGATGGAGGCCACCCTGTGGAACGTGAGCGGCCATGCCCTCGCCGTTCACAGCCTGGCCTTCATGCCGGATGGCGAAGCCTTGTTCTCCGCGACGAACACCGAAATCAAAAAGTGGGCCTTCGCCCCTTCGGCTCCGCTCAGGGCAGGCGACGGCATGGAATTGGGCGTAATTGACGGCTTCTCCAACAACATTCAGAACTTCGTCTTTCCGCCGAATGGCAAACCTGCCCTGAGCGAAGCCGAAGGGTTGCTGTTTGTGATGGGCGGCAAAGTGTGGCAACTGCCGCCCGACCAGTGCTTCGGGCAGTTGAGCCAGGCCGCCGAAGTCATGGCGCTCGACGAGAGTGTTTCGTACGCCGCCCTCTCGTCCGACGGCGCATTGGCGGCCACACTCAGCGGGAGCTACGAGAAAAAGGATTTCTCCGTCGCTCTCTTTAACCTGGCCGACGGCGCAGAGATCAACCGCATCGAACTCGGCCAGTACATTCCGGGCCACGAGATCGTCTTTTCAGCCGATGGCGAATTCTGGGCGATAGCCCTGGACAAGAACGTGATGATTCTGAACAGGCAAGGCGAGCCGGTTGAAAAGGTAAGCAGCAACGACTGGATCACCAACATCGCCTTTTCGCCGGACGGCAAATACCTGGCCGCGACGGACGGCAAAGGCGTCCTCACCGTGTGGGACGTCGGCACGTGGAAGGTGGTGAACAAGATCACCGGCGTCGAGGATTACACATACTCCATGGAGTTCTCGCCCGACAGCTCCAAAGTGGCGATTGCGTATTCCTCCGGCAAAGTGATCCTGGTGGAGATCAGCACGGGCGAGATCGTGCTTACGTTGACCGGCCACGGCGCGGCTTACGATATGGCCTTCACGCCGGACGGCAAGATACTCATCACTGCACCCGGCGATCACACCGTCAGATTCTGGGATGCCGCCGGCGGCGAGGAGATTTACTGGTTAGCCTTGCCCGGTTCCGTCACCCAGATGAAGTTCTCGACGGACGGCAAGTTGTACCTGGCGACGTACGAAGGCGTCATCCGCGTGTTCGGCATCCCGTGCGCGGCGGCCGCTGCCGGCGCGCAGTATCCGGCGCTCAATGCCGGGGCGCAGCCCACGCCCACGCCCGCGCCGGTGTCCGCCAAGTGCATCATCGCCCTCGATCCTCCGGCGACCTACAAACTGGACGGCGATTTCCACGTCTTCGGTTTCCCGCCCGGTTATTCGCCTGTTCCCAAGACAACCATCCTGTGGAGTAACCTGAAAAAGGCGACGGAATCAAACGGTCGAGTGACGATCTGGATTCCCGCCTCGAGAGCAACGGTTGCAGTCGACCCGGCCACCAATGTCATCACGGTTGCCATTCCCAACTGCAACCTGCCGTACGACAAATAGCGCAGAGACGGGTGATTACCCACAAGTTGCCTTTCGTCCGCAGTTGCACTGCGGGCGCGGGCGGCACGCTTCGCGAACTGCCGCCCGAACTTGTAGGTAATCACCAGCGCAGAGACAGTTGACAAACAGAAGGAGGAGACCGTGAACCCCGTTTCACGCAGACTCTCTCACATCGCCAAAATCATATTCGCCCTCAGCCTGGCCGCCGTGCTGACGCTGGCGCTGTTTTTTGGCAGCGCGAGCGCAAATTTTGGCGCCGTTTGCCAGCCCGATGGCAGACCTGCGGTCCAAATTGAGGGCTTTACGCCGTTTCCTAATCGCGAGGTCACGATCATTGCTTTTGATCAATATGGCAAGGAGACACGGACCAAAGGAAAATTCGACGCGCAAGGTAACGGCACTTTTCCTTTCGGCGAGCCGGGCGTTCTGTACACAGACGTCTTCGCGAAAATCGAAGGCAGCAACGAACCACTCGTGTTCAAGAACGTCAAGTGCGACGCGCCGCAAAAGCCGCCCTCTCAGTTGACGGCGATCGATGTGGCCCCTCCGTCGGTGAGCATGCAGGTTGGGGAACAACAAGTGTTTACCGCCACAGGCAGAGATCAGAACGGTAATCCATATACGCTCTCCAATCCTACGTGGACAACCTCCGGCGGGGGGACGCTCGCTCCCTCCGGGACGACCGCCACCTATACGGCGACCCAGGCGGGGGATTTCACTATCACGTATGGAGAAGGCGGGACGACCATCCAGGGCACGGCCACGATTCATACGACAACCCCCCCTCAGTTGACGGCGATCGATGTGGCCCCTCCGTCGGTGAGCATGCAGGTTGGGGAACAACAAGTGTTTACCGCCACAGGCAGGGATCAGAATGGTAATCCATATACGCTCTCCAATCCTACGTGGACAACCAGCGGTGGTGGAACGCTTACTCCCTCCGGGACGACGGCCACCTATACGGCGACCCAGGCCGGCGATTTCACCATCACCGTGACACAAGGCGGCACGGGCATCCAGGGGATTGCCAAGGTACAAGTCAAGCCAACGGAGACCTCCGCATTGTGGATCGTCGGCGGAGTGTTGGCTCTGGGCATCGCCGCGGGCGCGGGATACTGGCTTTGGGGGAGACCGAAGGTCGATTGATTTGATAGAGAGTGATCGTCACTGCAAACCACCGCGTTGTACGGTTGGGGTCATTTCGAAAGCCCGTGACGGGCAGGCTGCGGAAGCCGGAATCTCAAACAACCGCTGGAGGATATTTCATGAAACTCAGGCCCATTCAAATCGTCGCTCTTACCCTCACGCTGGCTCTGGTCGTGAGCGCCTGCGAGGGGACTGCGCCCACGAGCACGGGCGTGCAGTTGACCGCCCCGACAGCGACCCCCGCGCCCACCAGCACCCCGGCGCCGACGGCCACCTTCACTCCCGTGCCGTCGCCGACACTGCCGCCCACGCCAACCCTCACCCCCACCATTCCGCCGCTGCCGCCCGAACCGCAACGGATCGAATTTCAGGCTGAAGACGGCACGAAGCTCGTGGGGCTGTACTACCCCGCCGCCGTCAACCCTGCGCCCGTCGTCGTGATGATGCACTGGGCCGGCGGCGACAAAGGCGATTGGATGATGCTGGGCATGGTGCAATGGCTGACCCATCGCGGCCTGCCGACGGACATGGTGATCTTTCCGCCCGAAGTCCTCGCCAAACTTTACCCGCCCATGCCGGAGGGCCTCTCGTTTGCGGCGTTCGTCTTCGACTATCGCGGCTACGGCGAAAGCGGCGGGCCGAAGAATCAATTTCTGCCCAAAGGCTGGCTCATGGATTCAAAGGCTGCGGTGGAAACGGCGAAGACCCTGCCCGGCGTGGACCCGAATCGTGTCGCGGCCATCGGCGCAAGCATCGGGGCGGATGGCGCGGTGGACGGGTGCATCATGGGGTGCGTCGGCGCGCTCTCGCTCTCGCCCGGCAGTTACCTTGACGTTCCATACGCCGGCGCCGTCACTGCTTTGGATAAGGAAGGCATCCCCGTCTATTGCTTTGCCGCCGATGGCGACGGCGAAGCCGCGGCGACGTGCAAGTCGGCCAAAGGCGATCATTACACGATGACGATCTATCCGGGCCGGGGCCACGGCTACGACCTGCTGCAACCCGACCGCGACCCCGACATCGGGCAGACGATTCTTGATTTCTTTCTGAAGGTGTTTGGATTATGAACGCATGGCGCGGCGGTATTCCATTCCTGCGCAGTGCGCCGTCCGACACACGAAAGGGACTCCTATGAATTACAGACTCCTTCTCATAGCCGCCCTGATGTCACTGATCATCGCCGCCTGCGGCCTCGCCGGCCTCGCCCCGCCCCCGGCGCCGACCGTTGCGCCGTCGGCGACGCCGTTGCCCGCGCCCACCCTGACTCCCACTCCCACCCTGGGGCCGCGCGAATACATTGACGCCGTCTATTGCTGGAAATCGCGCATCGACACCGGCGAGTTCGAGTTGTTCCGCTTCTTCAACAATGGCACGGTCATCGGCGCCTTTGTTTCTCCTTTCGCCGATTGCCAGGACGCGTGGAACAAAATGGCGCAGTACCTCACGATTGACGAGGTCATGACGTTCAATCACGGCGAATATCATCTCTCCGGCACGGTCGTCCGGTTCGAATTGAAGCAGGCTCGGGCGGACAAAATCATCGGCGAGGTCACCGGCAGTTACACGGGGGACAAAATGCTGCTGACGAAGCAGGGCGCCGAACAACTGGAATACATTTTCGTTAAACCGTAGGCGCCAGACCTTTAGGGTCTCGAAGACCCTAAAGGTCTCTTTGCCCCAATGACCGGATTTCCCGCGCCAATCGCGAGAGCCGAGAAAGCGAGAATTCACAATGGATAAGAAATCTTCCGAACCCAGGCAAGCGCCTTTTCTCGCCAAAGCGCTGGCCTTCATACTGGCGTTACTGCTGGTGGTGGGACTGCCGCTCTTTCTGCTGGTCTTCGACGTGTGGCGCGTGGTCTTCAACCCGCCGCTGATCAAGAACTTCATTACCTACGAGGTCGTCTCCTCGGACCTCATCCCGGTGGGGCTGGAATGGTTCTCCGACCGGCGGGCGCAGGAGCGCGTGCAGAAAGGCGAGGCCCTCACCGGCATCGACGAGCCGGACATCGTGCTGCTGATGTCGTTTCTCGGCCGCGAGGATTGGCGGGCGATCAAGAAGGAATTGCTGACGGACGAGTTTCTCACGCACATCGTGTCGGTGACGGTGGACGGCACTTACGGCTGGATCGACTCTACTGACCGCGTGCCGCAGATCACCTGGGAACTGACCCCCCTCATTGACCGCCTGGACTCCGAGCACGGGGTCAACGGGATTGTCATCGCCTACGACAACCTGCCGCTGTGCACGCAAAAAGAGATCGACGATTACCTCTACCGCCTGTCGCTCGTGCCGCCCGGCGTCGAAGTGCTTTACAACCTGTGTCAGTTCCCTCCGCCCTGGCACGACGATCAATTCAGCGATTACAAAAACGCGTTGTTCAAAGTGGTGGCCAATGTGCCGCCGCAATTTGCCCTCACCGACGAACTGTCGCGTGTCGCCGATCAGGGCGGCATCGGCCCCGATGCGATCAAAGGGCAACTGATTCTCATCCGCACGTTGGGCAATCTGGCGTGGCTCCTGCCGCTCGTCCTGCTCTTGTTGATCGTCGCCGTCATCGTCCGCTCGCTCAAAACACTCAGCCGCTGGGTGGGCCTGCCGATGCTCGTGGGCGGCTTCCTGGCCCTGCTGCCCACGCTCGTCTACCGCTGGCTCATCGTCAACGTGCTGGCGACCGGCCCACTGAGTGAAACGCCGGAGATCATCCAGCCGGAAGTCATCCGCGTCATCACTCGGGCCGCCGACGAGATTTTCAAGCCCATGATGTTGCAGGCCGTTGTCATCATGGCACTGGGGCTGGGGCTTCTGCTGTGGTATGGCCTCGCCTCGCGGCGCGCGCCTTCGGCCAGGCCCGCTGCGCCTGCGGCAGGGTAGTGCTCCGCCTCAATGCCCGGGCATCGCAACCTGCGCCGACCTCACACCATGAGAGGCGGCGCAGGCATTCATTTTATTGACACCGTTGTTTGATTGTGATAGATTTACCACACTGCCGGGACTAATCGTATCCAAACTGGCTATTTTGAAACTGAATTGAACAGTGGGATAATCCCGCTGTTACTTTTTATTCCCAGTATTTCCCTTTGCTAGGAGGAGCCACTCTATGTCTGCTGCGGCCATCCCGGGCCCAACCACCCCCCCCATGACCCGACGCGAATTCCTCTATTACGTGTGGGGCGCATCCATGGCGCTCTTCCTCGCGGAATCGGGTGGCGCGCTCGTTTGGTTTGCTTTGCCTCGTTTCAAGCCGGGCGAGTTCGGCGGCACGTTCACCCTCGACGTCTCAGCCGTCCCCCCGGTGGACGCGGATCCGAAAGACTACCCCGAAGGCCGCTTCTGGCTGGTCAATCTAGGCCCCAGGGCGGCGAGCGATCCTCGGCAGCCCAAAGATTATCCCGTGCAGGAAGGCGTGTTGGCAATCTACAAAATTTGTGTTCACCTCGGCTGCCTCTACAAATGGGTGCCCACCAACAACCGCTTTGAATGCCCGTGCCACGGCTCCAAGTATTTGCCCTCCGGCGCCCGCGTGGATGGCCCGGCCCGCCGCAACCTCGACGTGTTCATCATGGAAGCCGTGGACTCCGGCGGCAACGTGCTCGCCAAAACGGCCACGGGCAATGCCGACAACGACTCCAAAGCCGGCGCGGCCTTTCAACTCCCTGCAGGCACGGCTCAGATTCGCATCAACACCGGCAAAAAAGTGCAGGGTGCGGTCAATACCAAAGACGGTGGCGGCCGCTAGCGGCAGCGATCACAGGTCCAGGAGAACCCTATGGCTCTTTTCAAACTTCATCTCCCCATCTTGGATGACATCAAATCCAAAGGGCTTAAGCCGGCCATGCTGGCCAAAGTGGACGACGCGGTCGTCCGCATTACGGCTGGCCTGAACATCGGCGACATCCGTAGCGTGCTGCGCGGCGACACCGCGCCGCGGCCCAACCCCCGCGTCAAACCGCACGCCGACGGCTTCTGGCTGCACATGAAGCCGACCTACTATCACAATCTCGTCACGCCGCTCTACCCCGAATTCCGGCTCGGCTGGCTGTCGCTGTATTTCATGGTGTTCGAAACCCTCACCGGCGTTTTCCTGATGGTGTTTTACACCCCCTCGCCGCTGGTGGCCTACGAGAACATGCTCAACATCATGAGCAACGTGCCCCTCGGCCTCTTCATGCGCGACCTGCACAAGCTGGGCGCAGAATGGATGGTATTGGTCGTCGCCCTCCACGCCCTGCGCACTTTCCTCACCGGCAACTACAAAAAGCCGCGCCAGTTCACCTGGTTCTCCGGCGTCATCCTGCTGATCCTCACGATCTTTCTTTCCTTCTCCGGCTACCTCCTGCCCTGGGATCAGCTTTCGGTGTGGGCGGTGACGATTGGCGTCTCCATGGCCGAAGCCACCCCCACCCCGTGGCCGCTCAACCTGCTGGGCGAGAAGTACCTCGGCGATCCGTCGTTCATAGGCACGGCCATCAACAACATCATGCGCGGCGGCCCGCAGTTCAACGCCAGCGGCCTCTTGCGCTGGTATCTGTTGCACGTCATCGGCCTGCCGCTCATTGCCTTCATCTTCATCGGCGTGCACTACTACAAAGTGATCATTCACGGCCACTCGCTGCCGCCCGAAGCGGAAAAGGTCGGCGAAGACAGCGCCAAGCGCGTGCCGCTGGATCAACGCACGTACTTCATGCCCGATATTCTCACGCGCGAGCTATTCTACGTGGCGCTGATTACGTTCTTCGCCGTGTTCATGGTCACCGCCGGCGGCTACCATGCGCCGCTGGAGCCGCACGCCGACCCGCTGGTGACGCCGTTGCACACCACGGCGCCATGGTATTTCCTGTGGTTGCAGGGCATGCTCAAGTTGGGGGATAAAGTGATCTGGGGCGTGGTGGCCCCCGGCGTCATCGTCGGCACGTTGATCGTGTTGCCCTACGTCGAAGTCGGCCCGAGCCGCCGCTACGCCGATCGGCGCGTGGGCCTCTCGGCGGCCGCGCTGGTGGTGGTGGCCCTGTCCATGCTCACCTTCATGGGCACGCCGTGGTACGCCGTGTCGTCCTCGGCAGATCAGGAGGTGGTGGCGGCCTTGGTGCCGCAAACGCACCCCGGCCCCCTGCGCACCACGCCGTACGACGAGCTGCAGGTGGGCGCTTACGACGCAGCCGACTGGCAATCGG
This sequence comes from Chloroflexota bacterium, assembly GCA_016213135.1. Taxonomy (GTDB): domain Bacteria; phylum Chloroflexota; class Anaerolineae; order Anaerolineales; family VGOW01; genus VGOW01. The sequence goes on from JACRBQ010000106.1 coordinate 39,719, forward strand.
CCCCCACACCCGGACTCAAGAACCTGCTGCGCCAGTACGAAATCGAGCTGAACGCGGCTGAAGCCCGCGACGCGATGTTCCTCGACGGCCACGGCCGGATGACCATCGAGCAGTGGCAGGGCAATCTCAAGAAGATCACCTTCGACGTGACCTGGACTAAACCGGATGGCAAGCCCGGCGAATTTACTCAGACGGTATACCTGGGCGCCGACTCGAATTACGGAGACTGACCTATGACTGTGCGCGTTGTTATCGGCACGATCCTCATTGCGGCCACGATGGCGATCGTCGCATTCGTAATGGTAAACGAACCGGCCCGGATGTCTTCGTTTGAATCGGGATTCACTGGCCGCTCCGTCGAGGCCGGCGCCGCCCTGTTCGACACCAACTGCGCCATTTGCCACGGGGTGGCGGGCCAGGGCATCGAGAACGTGGCCCCGGCCCTCAATGCGGCCGACTTGTTCGATGGCTCGCGGCTCAAATCGTTTGGCTGGTCCGGCACGGTGAAAGACTACGTCCGCGCCGCCATTGCCGGCGGCCGCCCCCGCGCCTCAGCCGCCTTTGCCGGCTATCCCAACCGCATGCCCACCTGGAGCCAGCAATATGGCGGCCCGCTGCGCCCCGACCAGATTGAATATCTGGTGGACTTTGTGATGAACTGGCAGACCGCCGCCCTGGCGCAAGCCCCGCCGCCTCCGGTGGTGGACGCCGTGGGCACCGACCTCAACACGGCCCTGCCGGCGGGCGATGCCGCTCGCGGCGATTTGCTGTTCCACGGCAAAGGCCCCGGTGGGCAATTCCCCTGCTCGGCGTGCCACTCGCTGCAGGCCGGGCAAACGCTGGTGGGGCCGTCGCTGGCCGGCATTGCCACGTCCGCGGCCGCTCGCAAACCCGACTACCCGGCAGAAAAATACCTCCACGAGTCCGTCGTGCTGCCTAATGCCTACGTGGTCGAGACCTTCAACCCCGGCCTCATGCCGCAAACGTTCGGCGCGCAGATGACCAGGCAGGACATGGCGGACATCATCGCCTTCCTGCTCACGCAAAAGTAATTCGCAATCGCAACACGACGCAAAAGGCCGCCGGGTTCAAACCCCGGCGGCCTTTTTTGGTTCTGCGCGCGGGCCTATGAAACCTCACTGCAATTGGTGGAGACTCACTTGATTCTTGCCGCTGTGCTTGGCCTCATAAAGAGCCGCGTCGGCAGATTGAATGAGCGTGGCCGGGGTATCGCCGTGTTCGGGCGCCGTGGCCACGCCCACCGAAACAGTGGCCGGCGCCGGAATGCCCGCGCCGTACAGCGCGGCAACCTGCCGTCGCAGGCGCTCGCCCGCGTCAAAGGCGGCAGCGGGAGGTGTTTCCGGCAAAATGATGGCCATTTCCTCGCCGCCGTAGCGGGCCGGCACATCGATGGCGCGGACGTCGCGCCGCATCACGGCGGCGATGGCTTTCAGCATCTCATCCCCCGCCTGATGGCCGTAGTGATCGTTGTAATGCTTGAAGTTGACGATCTCGAGCATGATGAGCGACGTGACATGGCCGAAGCGCGCCGCGCGATCCAACTCGCGGGCCAGCTCGGCGTCGAATTGCCGCCGGTTGGCCAGGCCGGTCAGGCCGTCGGTCACCGCCAGTTGCTGCTGTTCGGCGTATAGCTCGGCGTTTTCGAGGGCCAGGCTTAGCTGCGTTGCCAGCGCTTCCAGCAGTTCACGCTCGGCCGGCGTAAAATCGCGCGACTGCCCGACCGAATAGATGTTGATGCCGCCGACGAGTTGCTTGCGGATGAATACCCCGATGTACAGCACGCTTCGCAGATCTTCGTAGGCGATCACCTCGGCCAGGTTGCCGCCCGACAGGGCCGCCTCCTGCACATCGGGTATGACATGGGCATGGCCAAAGTGGGCAATGGCCTCCGGATCAGGCGGCGCGGGCATCCATAGCTCGCGCCGCGTGAAATCACTGGCCCCGTAATCTGCGGCTACCCGAAAAACCCCGGCGGCCCTGTCCAGCCGGGTAAAGGTGACACGATCGGCGGCGAACACCTCGGCTACCAGCGCCACCACCGAGTCCAGCAGCGGTTGAGCGGCCAGTTGCGCAGAAAGCAGCCGGGCGGCCCGCACCAGAATATCCAGCCGTTCGTTGGCCGAGCGCACCTCGCCGTAAAGGCGGGCATTGTAAATGGCGGCGGCCGCGCGGGCCGCAAACGTCTGCAGCAATTCGAGCGAATCCGGGGCGAACGCATTCACAAGGGCGCTCTCGATATTCAACACGCCGATGCACTCGTCGCGCATCATCAGCAGCGCCACCATTTCGGCGCGGGTCGCCGAGTCGACGGCTATGTAGCGCGAGTCCAGTTGCACATCCGGAACCACCACCGGCTGGCGATTGGCGGCTGCCCAGCCGGTAAGCCCGCTGCCCAGCGGAATGCTTAGTTTATCCACCTCCCCGTGGACGCCGTCCGCGGCGACCAACCGCAGGGCGCTGCCTTCCACCATCATCAGCGCGGCGCTGTCGGCGTTGAACAGCGCCCGCGTGCGGGTGACAATGATTTGCAGGCAGGCCTGCAAATCCAGCGTGGTCATGGCGCGGTCAATCTCGTGCAACGCGCTGAGTTTGGTAATCTCGGCCAGCAATTCGTGCTCGGCAATCACGCCGTCCGTGGCGTCTTGAATCACGGTGAGCAGCCCCGTGAGATGGCTGCCCTCAAAAAACGGCACGAGGGTGGCGACCTGCGGCATCTCGGCCAGGCCGCTGCCGTTCCGCGGGAGCATCCGCAGAAAATAATGATTCAGCCGCGCCGAAAGGGTCAAAGGCTGGCCGGTGTTGCGCACGACGTCATACGCCCCCAATAAGCCGCGCTCGGGCAGTTCCGGGAAGGCCTCATTCAGGGGGCAGCTCGCCACGGCAAGAGGCTCGATGCCCAGCCGTTCAGTCAGCCAGCGGTTGGCGTGAATGATCCGCAACTCGCCATCGGTCACCAGCAATCCGTAAGGGATGGCATCCAGCAAAGCTTTGGAAAATAGCAGTGAATAGTGACGATGGGTCATGGGAAAATTTTGCGCGGCTGAGGGCGGGCGGCGAAGGCGTTTGTCATGTGAAGTGCGGTGTTGCAGCAGAGCCTGTCGCACGGGCGAACCCGGCGCGCGCATTCAGCGCCGTCATTACGGCAAGCGTGCCCCTCATTGTAGATCAGTTCTGCGGCAGGGCAATGCGCCCGCGCTGCCCGCTGCCGGGATTCCGACCCCAACGCGCCCTCCAACCTCGCCCCCGCGGCGTCTTGACTTTGATTGATCACAGGAGTATAAGTGGCCTTGAAACGAAAATGCTCATGGGGCGAGGCGACTCGCCGCATAATCGGAAGACGTGAGCAAGGGAAGGAGGTGGTCGCGTGGATGCGGACGACAGTCATCGTACGAGCCGTAATTGGCTGAGGCGCGGGTCGAGTGCCGGCATGCCCCATCGCGATCACCTTCAGGTTTGCCCTCTGAGGGTATCCGGGGCTGCCGGTTAGCACTCCGCAAACCCCGTTTGGCTCTCGCGGCCACCTCCTCGCCAGTGACGGAGGTGGCCTTTTTGTTTGATGTTTCTCAGAGGGTGAACTATGGCCTATCTAAGCAACCTGATGGGTAACCCCATTACCGATGTCGACGGCGAACGGATCGGCCGCCTCGACGATCTCGTCGCGTCCATCCGCGGCGCGATGCCGCACCCCACCATCGTGGCGCTAGTGGTCAAGCGGTGAGGGGCGACGCTGCTGGTGCCGTTCTCCGAGGTGGCCGTGCTGGTGGCCCCGGTGATCCCGCTCAACCGGCCCCTGGCGGAAATCGTCCCCTATCAACCGGACGAGCGCGATCTGTATCTGGCGCGGGACGTGCTCGACAAGCAGATCATCGACACCAACGGCGTGCGCGTGGTGCGCGTCAACGATCTGGAGTTGGCGCGGGTGAACGGCCACTTCTACATTTCCAACGTGGATGTCGGCGAGTTGGGGCTGCTGCGGCGGCTCGGGTTTGCCCGGGGCGTTCAAAAGATTGCCGACCGGCTGGGGCGCAAACTGCCGCCCGGCGTCATTGCCTGGGATAACGTGGAGCTGTTGCCGGGCAACCAGCCCATGCGCCTGCGGGTGGCCGGCGACAAAATGACCGAGCTGCACCCGGCCGACCTCGCCGAAGTGATCAGCCATCTCAACCGATCGGAAAGCGGCCGGTTCCTCGAAACGCTCGACGTGAAGACGCTGGCCGACACGCTCGAAGAAGTCGAACCGGAATTTCAGGCCAGTCTCGTGGAGACGATGCCGGACGAGAAGGTGGCGGATGTTCTGGATGAGATGTCGCCCGACGAGGCCGCCGACCTGCTGGCCGAAATGCCCGAAGGCCGGGGCCAGCATCTGCTCAAGCTCATGGAGCGCGAAGAAGCCGATGACGTTCGCAAGCTGTTGATGTTCCCGGTCGAATCGGCCGGCGGGATCATGACCACCGAGTATGTTTCGGTCAGGCCCGATCTGACTGCCGACCAGGTCCTCGCCACCTTGCGGGAAGCCGCCAATGAGGTCGAATCGATCTCGGAGGTGTACGTGACCGACGGCGACGGGCGTTTGAGGGGCATGTTCTCGCTGAAGGAATTGGTGCTGGCCAGGCCCGAGACGCCCGTGACCGACTTCATGGAGTCTCGCGTCGCCAGCGTCAACCTGACAGACAGTCAGGTTGACGTGGCCCAGATCATCGCCAAGTACAATCTCTCGGCGGTGCCGGTGGTGGACGACGAGCGGCGGTTGCACGGGATCGTCACCGCCGACGATGCGCTGGACAAGATCATCCCCACCGCGTGGAAGAAACGCCTGCCGCGCATGTATCGCTGACGCGCACGGGGTACCGGCTTATGACGCTCTGGCAGCGCCTCAAACCCATTCGCGCCCGGCTGGTGGTCTTGCTCGCCGTGATCGGGCCGGGCATCATCACCGCCAACGTGGACAACGACGCGGGCGGCATCACCACCTATTCCGTCGCCGGGGCGCACTTCGGTTACAGCCTGCTGTGGATGCTGGGGCTGGTGGCCTTGGCGCTGATTATTGTGCAAGAGATGAGCGCGCGGCTGGGTGTGGTCACCGGCAAAGGGCTGGCCGACCTGATCCGCGAAAACTTCGGGGTGCGGGCCACGGTCGTCATCATCGGCATCGTATTGTTCGCCAACCTGGCCAACACGGTCAGCGAGTTCGCGGGCGTGGCGGCCAGCATGGAAATTTTCGGCCTCAGCAAGTACGTCTCCGTGCCGCTGGTCGCCGGGGGAGTGTGGCTGCTCATCGTCAAAGGGAGCTACAAATCGGTCGAGCGCATTTTTTTGGCGGCCAGCGCGCTCTATTTGGCTTACGTGGCCTCGGGCATCCTGGCAAACCCGCCGTGGCCGGAAGTGCTGCGCGCCGCCCGCACGCCGAGCTTTCACTTTGAGGCCGGGTACGTGACGATTTTTGTCACAATCGTCGGCACCACCATTGCGCCGTGGATGCAGTTTTATCAGCAATCGTCCATTGTGGACAAAGGGCTGAAAGTGACCGACTACGGCTACGAGCGGATTGACGTGGTGCTAGGCTCGGTGTTCGCCGTGCTCGTTGCCGCCTTCATCACCATTGCCTGCGCGGCCACTCTGTACGCCGGCGGCGTGCGTATCGAGACGGCGAAAGATGCGGCCCTGGCGTTGCGCCCTCTGGCCGGGCCGTATGCCTCGACGCTGTTCGCGTTGGGATTGCTCAACGCCTCGGTCTTTTCGGCGGCCATCCTGCCGCTCTCGACGGCCTACGTGGTGTGCGAGGCGTTCGGCTGGGAAGCCGGCGTCAGCCGCAATTGGAAGGCCGCGCCGGTGTTCTTCGGCATCTACACCGCCCTCATCGTCACCGGCGCGGCCATCATCCTACTGCCGGTCAAGTCGCTGGTGCAGACCATGCTCGACAGCCAGACGCTCAACGGCGTGCTCCTGCCCGTGATCCTGATCGTGATGCTGCGGCTCATCAACGACAAGCGGCTGATGGGCCGGTTCGTCAACGGGCGCGCGTTCAACATAGTGGCCTGGGCCATTGTGATGGCGTTGATCGCGCTCACCGGGATTTTGGTGATGACCAGCGTGTTCCCCGGCTTCTTGAGGAGTTGAGGGCCATGAGGGTCGCGGCCCCCCGGGGCCGCCCGCTGCCCGCTCACTTCGCCTCTGCCGCAACCCCCGGCTCGCGTGGTATACTCGCAGCCGAGCCTGACTCCAATTACCATTATGCGCCAATATATCCTTCCTCTTCTCGCGTGTGTGTTGCTTCTCTCGCCGGCCGCTCCGTTGCACGCCCAAACAGCGCCCACCCTGGCCAAGCTGCAAATAGCTTTCTGGCCCGAATACGACCGCCGCGCCATGCTGGTGATCTATCAGGGTACCGTGGCGGCCGGCGTGCCTCTGCCGGCGCAACTCACTTTTTCCTTCCCTGCCGCCTACGGCCCGCCGGGCGCAGTTGCCTTCAGCGATGCGCAGGGCCGCTTGCTCACGCTGGAATATGCAACCGCCACCGTGGGTGACCAACTGCAGATCAGTTTCAGCGCTCCCACGACAGACTTTCAGTTCGAGTATTACGACACCAGCCTCGATCTGACCTCGTCCACGCGGCGCTACCAGTTTTCGGCTTCGACGCCGTATGCCGTGCAAGCCCTGGTGTTGCAGGTGCAGCGCCCGATGGGCGTCAACGCCCTTACCACCACCCCGCCGCTCAACGAGACTCTGGTGGGCCAGGACGCGCTCACCTATCAGCGCACCACCGTCAACAATCTGGCCCCCGGCGCGCCCATCACCCTGGACTTGAGCTACACCAAGTCCACCGACACTCTTACGGTGAACACCGCACCCACCATTGCCACCCCCGACCTCCCTTCGACCGCTACCGCCGGCGGCAATTCATCGGTTGTGCTGGCGGCGGTGGTGTTGGGTGTGTTGGGCGTGGCGCTGGTGGCCGGGGCGCTGGTGTGGTATGCCCGCTCACGCAGCAACTCTGAGGAAGAGCTGAGCGACATTCCCAGGCGTCCGCGCCGCCGCAAAGGCCACCCGCCGCCCCCAAAACCGGCGGCCCCCACCGTTGCCCCTGCGCCCCCCGCGGCGGTGTTTTGTCACGAGTGCGGCCAGGCCGCCGAACCCGCCGACGAATTCTGCCGCAACTGCGGCACAGTTCTCCGGCGCTGATATGGCCCCTCTCGCCGCCAGGGCGCTCTCGCTCGAACACCTGCTGCGCGCGCCCCGGTCCGGTCCGGCCCCGCACCCGGCCATCATTTGCCTGCACGGGCGCGGCAGCAATGAAGCCGACCTCATCGGCCTCGCGCCTTACCTCGACGACCGCTTATTGTGGATTAGTCCGCGCGCCCCGCTCGACATCATGGGCGGCTACGAATGGTACCGGATGGCGGGCATTGGCCTGCCCGTGCAACCCACGTTCGAGGCCACCCAGCGCGCGCTCGATCAATTCATCGCCGAGGCCGTGGCGGCCTATCCGGTGGATGCCAAACGGCTTTACCTCATGGGCTTCAGTCAGGGCAGCATGATGGCCTATGCCTTCGCTCTCGGGCAGCCGGGACGCGTAGCCGGCGTCATCGCTCAATCGGGCTACATCCCCCTCACCTCCGGCATTGCGGTGGACGAGCCGGGGCTGAAAGGCAAACCCTTCATCATCACCCACGGTCTCGACGACCCGCTCATCCCCGTGCAATGGGGCCGCGAGGCGCGCGACTGGCTGGCCCGCGCCGGGGCCGATGTGGAATACCACGACTTCCCGATGGGACATTCCGTCAGCCGGGAATCTATGGCTGCCGTGGCGCAGTGGATGCGTAAGCGGCTGGCGGAGAACAACGGAGCTTAACGATGAGCGAACAACTCGACCCCCAAACGGCCATCGGCCACGTTCATCTCAAAGTATCGGATTTGGATCGGGCAGTGAAATTTTATACCGAAGTGCTGGGCTTTGATCTGGTGATGAAGCTCAACGCCGGCGCCGCTTTTCTCTCCGTGGGCGGCTACCACCATCACCTCGGCCTCAACACGTGGGAATCAGCCGGGGGGACGCCTCCGCCTGCGGGCAGCACCGGCCTGTACCACTTTGCCATTTTGCTGCCCACCCGCAAGGAATTGGCCCGCACCCTCAAGCGCCTGATCGATCACAACTGGCCCATCGACGGCGCAGCCGACCACGGCGTGAGCGAGGCCATTTACTTCCGCGACCCCGACGAAAACGGAATTGAAATTTACCGGGACCGGCCCCGCGACCAGTGGCCGCTCGACGGCAACGGCGCGCTCGCCATGTACAGCCGCGCGTTGGATTTCGACTCGTTGATGAAAGAGTTGGAGGTGTGAGACGTGAGATGTGAGACGTGAGATGTGAGATGTGAGGCGTGAGATGTGAGATGTGAGATGTGAGACGTGAGATGTGAGGTGTGAGGCGTGAGATGTGAGATGTGAGATGTGAGACGTGAGATGTGAGATGTGAGACGTGAGATGTGAGATGTGAGACGTGAGATGTGAGATGTGAGACGTGAGATGTGAGGCGTGAGATGTGAGGCGTGAGATGTGAGGCGTGAGGCTCTCTTTACCAGTCATGTTTCACGAGTCACTTCCCACCTCCCACCTCCCACCTCCCACTCCTCACCCCCGAATCACCGCCAGCACCTCGTCCCGCCGCCGTTCCATTTCCTCGCGGGTGGTCGCTTCCAGATTCAATCGCATCAATGGCTCGGTGTTCGAGGCGCGCACGTTGAAGTGCCACGTGGGATAGGTCACCGAAATGCCGTCCATGGCGTGCTGTTTTCCGTCGGCGTATTTTTCAGCCAGCAATAGCATCCTGCCCTTGGGGTCGGCCACCGTGGAGTTGATCTCGCCGGTGATGAAATACCTGGCCTCCAACTTCGCCAGCAAGTCCGACATTTTGACGCCCTTTTTAGAGAGCAGTTCCAGCAGAATGAGCGACGGGATGATGCCCGAGTCGGCGTAGTTGAAGTCGCCAAAGTAGTAGTGGCCCGTCACCTCCCCGGCAAAGAGGGCTTTCTCCTGCGACATGCGCGCTTTGATGAAGGCATGGCCCACGCGCTCCATCAGCGGCACGCCGCCCGCGGCGGCGATCAAATCCACCACCGCCCACGAGGCGCGCACGTCGTAAAGTATCTTTGCGCCGGGGCGCTTTTCCAGCAGATAGCTGCCCATGATGGCGGTGAGGAAATCCCCGGGGATGAACTGGCCCCGGTCGTCAATGGCGAAAAAGCGGTCGCCGTCGCCGTCGAAGGCAAAGCCAATGTCTGCGCCCTCTTCCACCACGCGCCGCTGAAGCTCGGCCCGGTTCTCGGGCTGCAACGGGTCGAGACCGTGGTTGGGCAAGTTGCCATCGGGGTCGAGATACAGGCCCACCAGTTGCACCGGCAGGCGCTTGTACACCTCCTGCAAAATAGGCCCTACCATGCCGTTGCCCGTGTCCACCACCACGCGCAGGGGCGATTCATGCGCCCCTACGAGTGCGTTCACATCGATCAACGACAACACCTTTTGCACAAAGCCTTCTTTGAGGTCTTCCGGCGCAATCTGCCCTTTGCGCGCCGGGGCCGGAAAGGCCTCGCTCTCCACCAGCTTGCGCACATCCTGAATGCCCGCATCGCCGCTCAGCAGGTATGGCATTTTGCGCACCATCTTGAAGCCGTTGTAAGCCTTGGGATTGTGCGAGGCGGTGACCATCATGCCGGGCAGGTCCTGCGTGGTGCAGGCAAAGTAATACTGGTCGGTGCTCACCATGCCAATGTCCACCACGTCTGCGCCCTGCTCGGTGATGCCGCGCGTGACGGCCTCGAACAATTGCGGGCCGGAGAGGCGCATGTCGCGGCCCACGATCACTTTGTCCACGCCCAAAAAAGTCACAAAGGCGCGGCCAATGAGGTAGGCCGCCGCCTCGTCTAGATCGGTGGGATAGATGCCGCGAATGTCGTAGGCTTTGAAGATGGAAGGGTTGACTTGCATGGCTGGTGGCTCCGTGTGGGATGTCGCTTCATAATTCCGTATCGTCGCGATTATAGCATTGCCGAAAGTATAATAGCCCCATCGCGGAAACTATGCCGACCGCGAAGATGCTCTCGGACACAGATGAACGCAGATTTTCGCAGATTACAAAACAAGATCAGCGTTCCTCTGCGTGAATCCGCGTCCAAATGATTTGGTTGCGGCTGGAGGCCGCGCTATGAATAGCCTGTTCAACATTCTGGCAGTGATCATCGCCGTGCCGCTCGCGGCCGTGGCCGCGCGCGAAGTGCTGCGCGTGCCCCGCCGACAGTGGGGGCTGCCGCTGCCGCCCGAGGTGCGGGGTCATGCGCCCCTTACGCCTGGGCAGGGGTTGTACTGGCGGCTCATGGGCTGGGTGGGCATGGATACCCACCTGCACCGCGAACTGATCCGCATGGCCCGCTTGCAACCCGGCGAGCGGGTGATGGATACCGGCTCCGGCACGGGCGAGCTGGCGCTGCTGCTCAAAACCGTCGTCGGCCCCCTGGGCAGCGTGGCCGGCATCGACATCAACGAGCACTTCCTGGCGCGCAGCCGCCAGCGCGCCGAAGATTACGGCCTGCCGGTGGAATTCAAGAACGGCAACGCCGCCGCCATCCCTTTTGCCCCCGACACCTTCGACGCCGTGACCTGCTCGCTGATGGCGCATCACCTGCCCACCGAGGTCAAAGCCGCCATGCTCGGCGAAATCCTCCGTGTGCTCAAACCCGGCGGGCGGCTGGTGTTTTTCGACATTGCCCGGCCCACGCGGCTCGACGAATGGTGGCGGGTGCTGCTGCTGTTCTCGCTGGACTTGCTGTTCGAGTGGCACTGCGGCGCGGCCAACCTGCGCGGCCAACTGCCCGGCATGATCCGCGCCGCCGGGTTCCACATTGTGGCCGACCGGTGGTGGCAAATGCGCGGCGTGCGCACGCAGTTCCTCATCGGGCAAAAGGCGGCAGGCTGATCGCCATGGCGAAAAAGCAAAAGTATTACGTGGTGTGGAAAGGCCGCAAGCGCGGCGTGTTCGCCAGTTGGGAGCAGTGCGAGGCGCAGGTCTCCGGCTATGTGGGCGCCGAGCACAAAGCCTTCGATAGTGAAGACGAGGCCCGGCGCGCGTTCAAGGCTGCCTATGAAGATTACAAAGGCCAGCCCGCCCAGGCCCCATCCGCGCAGCGGCTGCTCACGGCGGGCCGCCCCATCCGCGCCCACCACGAACAGGTGGACTTCGCCAGCTACTCGGTGGACGCCTCGTGTAGTGGCAACCCCGGCCTGCTCGAATACCGCTGCGTGCGCACCGACACGGGCGCGGTCGTGTTCCGGCGCGGGCCGTTTGCCGAGGGCACCAACAACATCGGTGAATTTCTTGCCATTGTGGAAGCGCTGGAATTGTGCCACAGGCGGAAGAGCGACCTGCCCATTTACACCGATTCGGAAAACGCCATGCGCTGGGTGAAAGACAAACAGTGCAAAACCGGCCTCGAACGCGGCGAGCGCAACGCCGCGCTATTCAGCCGGATCGAAAAAGCCGAGCGCTGGTTGAGGGCGCACGCCTACCCCAACAAAATCCTCAAGTGGGAAACCGATGCCTGGGGAGAAAACCCCGCCGACTACGGGCGAAAGTAGAAGCTGGCGCGCGCGGCGGATTCTTTTTGAGGATGCAGAGGCGCGTAGCGGGCGGCGAAGTCGAAGGAGCCGTACACTGAGCAGGAACGCGCTCCAACTTCCAACGGTATGCATCAGGCGCAGCGCGGAGCGCCGTCGCCCGTATGCACGGGTTGGGTGGCGTGCCTGTTTTCACAGCCCTAACTGGCCCTGAGCATAGGCAATGAAATCTGCTTTGTGGCTACCAATTCTGCCTTTTTCACCTATATGCTCGTCGTCGTAGAAATAACCGCTACCAATAAGCCAAAAAAGTTTGTCGGCGTTGTATGGTGTCACCTCTGCATTTTTAGCAACTCTGACAACTGCTTTGAAAACTTCGTAATCGTCAGCATTCTCTGGACACAATTTTAGACTGACAAAAATATCGTGCAAATGCACGTCTGGCTTGGCAAAGTTAATGTAGCCAAGTTCTTTTAGAAAATCGCACGCTAGAGCAAAACCGAAACCGTCTATTTCTCTGTCAAGAAGCAAAGGAAGCGCGGCACGCGTTCTGTCGTCGTGGTCGAAAAAATCAACCCACTGGTAAAACTCATCTGCTGAAGGAAATTGCTCCATGAATTGAGCGGCAGAGAGAATAGTTTGGCAGAAGTGGGGCCAAATGCTCCTCGATGTTCGGCGTATCTTGCCTGTTGGTTGTAAGCGGTCTTCTATTTCATCTAAAACTTGTTCCCACCCCGCCGTAAATTTCGCAAGTACTTCGGATGGTTGAAAATTGCAAAGTACAACGCCTAATTTATCTACGCCACCAATTGCCCCGCCGACTACTCCCGCCCTCATGTTTGCGTTTTGTGCTGACCGTAATATACGCCCGTAAATTTCTGATATGGAATTTGGGCGAGGTTTTATGTCTGACAAGCGGAGATACTTGTCGAGTAATTCAGAGGTTACGCCCGCGACGTTCAAACGCAGAACAAATTCTTTCGCGAGGGCATATGCTCTTTGGTCGCGCTCTGCTTGGTTCATAGTGATTCCATCAGGCGATGATAGCGGATTGACGGACTCTCTTGGCTGTAAAAGGAAGCCACCCAACGGCCAGCGTCAGCCGTGCGGGGGCGGGCTGAGATCAACGCTGAGGGCAGGAGAGAAGTCGGGAACAGAATCACGGTTGTCGAAGCCGATCAGTTGTCAATAGTCACATCAAGTGATCGGGGGCGCGTCGGCAAAGTGATCCGCAACGAAAAAGAGTCTCCAGTGTAAAAAGATTTGGCGGTGGGTGAGAAAATTCTAGTCAGCCTCCGGCCATAGGCCCTCCTTTCTCCCCCA
>JACRBQ010000009.1 GCA_016213135.1 Chloroflexota bacterium
AACCTTATCGTCCGATGTCGGCCGCCGATTATGACGAGCAACAGCGGCAGCGGGAGCTGAAGTCATTGCAGCGACGCGCCGCCATGCTCGGACTTCAACTCACGCCCGTAGCGCCGCCGAGTTAAGTTTCTGAATAGCGCCCCAGGGGCGAAGCATCTCAACATTCAACCTGCTTACGGAGTGAGATCGCCTAATGAACAATAACAAACGACAAGCGGCGGCGTCCCAACGACTCATGCCGCGCGGCCCGCTGCTGTTGACGCTTGGCGGCTTGCTGCTGGTGGCCATTGCCGCCGTGGCCGTGTGGCGCAACGCGGCAGCCCCGGCCTTTACGCCGGAGATAACCGGCGCAGCCAAAATCAAAACCGACCGCGATACGGTGGACCTGGGCAATGTGCCGCTCGGCCAGACCGTGCAAGTGAAGTTTGAAGTATCCAACGTGGGCGACCGGCAGTTGCGCTTCACCGACGTTCCGTACATTGAAGTCGTGGCCGGGTGTTGACCGCCCAAACCGGTCATCGGTTCGATGACCCTCGACCCCGGCGAACGCACCACCATTTCTCTTGAGTTCATGATGCACGGCGACATGGGCGGCCTGCACAACTTCCGCGTGCACTTGCCCACCAACGACCCCGCCCAGCCCGATCACGCGCTCACCGTGCTCTCTAACTGGGTACCCTAAACTAGCCGTTTCCTCCTCTCCTTTAGGGGCGCGCGATCTCGCGATCTCGCGCCCCGCCTTTTAGAGCAAACTATACGGTCACTCCGGTGAAACGTCGCGTGCTGTTTATTTGCACTGGCAACACCTGCCGCTCGCAAATCGCCGAGGCGCTCGTCAACGCCCATCTCGGTGAGGCGTGGCAGGCCTTCAGCGCCGGGTCGCGCCCCGAGGGCGCGGTGAATCCGTTTGCCTTGCGGGTGCTGGCCGAGGCCGGCATCACGCATCACGGACGATCAAAGTCGCTCGACGAATTCCGGCAGGCGCAGTTCGATGTGGTGATCACCCTGTGCGATTCGGCCGCCACGGAATGCCCCGCCTGGCTAGGCGGGGGCCAACGGGTGCACGTGCCCTTCCCGGACCCGGCCATGGCGCGGGGCGCCGAGGCCGAGGTGGCGGCAGTCTATCGCGCCGTGCGCGACGATATCGCCCGCCGCATTTTGCCGCTGTTGCAGCAGTGGCAGCCGTAATTTCCCCGATCTAAATCAAGATAATCGTCAGGGTAGTGCTGGATGAATGGCACTACCCGCGCCGGCGCAGTCATCTAGACTCATGACAGCCGCCCTGTGCCGTTCTTTAAAAGGAGACCGAATGACAACCCTGTGGTCACACCGTTACGCCCAACGCACCCATCGCCTCACCAGTTCCACCATTCGTGAACTGCTCAAACTCACCGAAAACCCCAAAATCATATCTTTCGCCGGCGGCCTGCCCGCACCCGACTTCTTTCCGCTGGAGCAATTCCGCGCCGCCTGCCGCTCGGTGCTGGCCGATGGCCCCACGGGGCAGGCGGCTTTGCAGTACAGCACCACCGAAGGCTATTTGCCGCTGCGAGAAATGATCGCCCGCCACATTTCGCGCTATGGCATTTTGGCCAAGCCCGAAAACGTGCTCATCACCGCCGGCTCGCAACAGGCGCTGGATTTGATTGCCAAGCTGCTCATCAACCCCGGCGACCAGGTGTTGGTGGAAGCCCCCACGTACCTCGGCGCGCTGCAAGCCTTCAACGTGTTCGGCGCGGAATACGTGAGCGTGCCCACCGACGACGACGGTCTGCAAACCGACAAGTTGGAAGCCGCGCTGCGCTCCGGCCCCCGGTTCATGTACGTCCTGCCCAATTTCCAAAACCCGGGCGGCGTCACCCTGTCGCTGGAACGGCGCAAGCAACTGGTGGCCATGGCCGACCACTACGGCGTGCCGATCGTCGAAGACGATCCCTACGGCCAACTGCGCTACGAGGGTGAGCATCTGCCGCCGCTGCTGGCGCTCGACCGCGCCGCCGTCGGAGTGCGCAGCGACCCCGCCTACCGGCAGGGCAACGTGATCTACCTCAGCACCTTTTCGAAGACTCTCGCGCCGGGGCTGCGGCTCGGCTGGATTGTGGCCCCCACCGAAGTGATCGCCAAGTTGGTGCAGCTCAAGCAGGGCGCGGACTTGCACACCAGCACCTTCACGCAAATGGTGGCTTACGAGGTGGCGCGCGGCGGCTTCCTCGACAAGCACATCAAACGTTTGCGCGCGGCCTACCGCGAACGACGCGACGTGATGCTGCAAGCCCTCGCTCAAAATTTTCCCGCCGATTGGGGCGTGACGTGGACTCACCCGGCGGGCGGCCTGTTCCTGTGGATGTGCCTGCCGCCCGGCAGCGACAGCCGGACTCTGCTGGAAACTTCTCTGCGGCAGAACGTGGCTTTTGTGCCGGGGGGCGCGTTCTCGGCCACCCCCGCCGAAGACCCCGACTGCCACCGCTACCTGCGGCTCAACTTCTCCAACGCCAGCCCGATCATGATTCGCGAAGGCATTCGCCGGTTGTCGGTGGCGGTGCGCGAGCAAATTGAGGCGGGGGAATATACGGACGTGGAGGCGGTGTACACGGCGGCATAGCCCGCGTTGAGCAAGTCGTGGCCCGCGAATCAAAAGACTCGCATCGCTGCGAGTCTTTTGTGGGCGCGAAGCGCCACAGGAGATTGGGTATGCCCGGGCCCCTTTATCGGGCTGAAGCTGTCGAAAGTGTGCGCTTAACTCTTACTATTTTACTCCGATTATCGCCTAAAATCCATAGGCAGATGTCACGTTTTTGTACTGCCTTCGAGCGGGCGCAACGGGGTTGCTGTTATAATCCCTTTGAGCATCCGACACGAAAGGCAGACTTCCCATGTGTGGCCGCTTCACCCTCACCGCCGACCCGGCTGACTTGCAGGCCGCCTTCAACCTCGCCGAAGCGCCCCCGGCTCTGGCCCCGCGCTACAACATTGCCCCCACCCAGCCGGTGGCCGTGGTGGCCAACAACTCCGGGGGCAAGCTGGAGTTCTTCCGCTGGGGGCTAATTCCCTCGTGGGCCACAGACCCCGCCATCGGCAACCGCCTCATCAACGCCCGCGCCGAAACCCTGGCCGAAAAGCCCTCCTTTCGCTCGGCGCTCAAAAAACGCCGCTGCCTCATTCTGGCCGACGGCTTTTACGAGTGGAAAAAAGCGGGCAAGAGCAAAACGCCCATGCACATCCAGTTGAAAGACGGCGCGCCCTTCGCCTTCGCCGGATTGTGGGAAGTGTGGCGCGCGCCGGATGAGTCGCTGATCAAATCGTGCGCCATTATTACCACCGCGCCCAGTACGTTCATGGAAAAAATCCACGACCGCATGCCGGTCATTTTGCCGCCCGCCGCCTACGATACCTGGCTGTCTCCCGGCGACCTGCCCGCCGAAACGGCCCTGCCCCTGCTCAAAGCGTTCGCCGCCTCAAAGATGAAAGCCGCCCAGGTGTCCACGTTGGTGAACAGCCCTGCATTCGATTCGCCGGAGTGCGTCAAGCCGGTGTGATTTCATCTCCGGCAACCCCTGCGACCCGGGCGCGCGTAACCGCGCCGAGCGGCAGGTGGTGATTGGCCGGGAGCAGCAAAAGGAGCCAAATATGAAGCGCTTGAGTGCCAATGCAATTTGGGGAATCGTTTTGATTGGGCTGGGGGTGCTGTACCTGCTGCAGAATTTCGGCTACCTCAAAGGCCCGCTAAACATGATCTGGCCGGTGCTGTTTGCAGCAGCCGGCATTGGGTTTTTGGCGGTGTACGCGGTCAACCGCGCCAACTGGTGGGCGCTCATTCCCGGCTTTACGCTGCTGGGACTGGCGGTGCTGGTGGTGTTGGGCCTCACTTCCGACCGCCTGGCCGAGGTCTGGGGCGGGCCGGTTTTTCTGGGCGCCATTGGCCTGAGCTTTTGGGCCGTATACGCCGCCCGCCGCGAAAACTGGTGGGCCATCATCCCCGGCGGCACGCTGGTGACGCTGGCCGTGGTGGCCGGACTGGATGCCGGCCCTGCGCGCCTGAATACGGGCGCTGTGTTCTTCATTGGGCTGGCGATCACGTTCGCGCTGGTGTACGTGCTGGGCCGCATGTCGTGGGCAGTGTACCCGGCGGCGGCGCTGGCGCTGATGGGCATTTTCATCGGCGTAGGGCTGGAGAACCTCATCAACTACATCTGGCCTGTTGCCCTCATCGGCGGCGGCGCGCTGCTGGTGTGGCGCGCCCTGCGGCGCAACGCTTGACCGCTGCGCGGTTTGTTTTTTCATGGATAGGAGGCTCATTTGTACGCCCTGAAGCAACGCATTCTCAAAGATGGCCGCAACCTCGGCGGCGGCATTCTGAAAGTAGACAGCTTCGTCAATCATCAAGTTGATCCGGCGCTGATGGACGCGTGTGGCCGCGAGTTGGCGGCGCGCTTTGCCCACGTGGGCGCCACCAAAATCCTCACCGCCGAAATTTCGGGCATTGCCCCGGCCGTGACCACGGCCATGCATCTCGGCGTGCCGGTGGTATATGCCCGCAAAACCAAGCCCATCACCATGCCCGATCAGGTGTTCCTCACCACCGCGCCCAGCCACACCAAAGGGCGGACGGTGGAGTTGATCGTGTCGCCGGAGTATCTGGCCGCCGGGGAGCGGGTGGTGATCATCGACGACTTTCTCGCCTCCGGCCAGACCATTCTGGGGCTGGTGCGGCTGGCGCAGGCCTCCGGCTCCACGGTGGTGGGCATTGGCGCCCTCATCGAAAAAGACTTCGAGGGTGGCCGGGCGGCGCTCGCCTCGTTGGGTATCCCGGTGGAGGCGCTGGCGATCATCACCGACATGAGCGATGGGAAGATCGTGATCCGCGATGCGTGAAGCGTGACGCGTGAAACGCGAAACGCGATCCGTCCATCACGCATCATTCTTCATTCATCATTCATCATTTCCATGGACACTCTCGTCATTCTCGACTTCGGCGCACAATACTCGCAGCTCATCGCGCGGCGCGTGCGCGAGGCGCAGGTGTATTGCGAGTTGTTTCCGTGGGATGCGCCCGCCGAAAAAGTGCTGGCGCTGAAGCCGAAGGCTTTCATCCTTTCCGGCGGGCCTAACTCGGTGTACGAGCCGGGCGCGCCCGCGCTGCCTGCTTACGTGCTGGGCAGCGGCGTGCCGGTGCTGGGCATTTGCTACGGCATGCAACTCATGGCCCGCGCCCTCGGCGGCCGCGTGGCGCCCTCGGCCAATCGCGAATATGGCCGCATCCAGATCCAGTTCACCGCTTCCAACCTCCGGCCTCCTTCCTCCATCCAGGTCTGGATGTCCCACGGCGACAAAGTCGAAGCGCCGCCTCCCGGCTTCACGGTGACGGCTTCCGGCCCCACATGCCCCGTGGCGGCCATGGAAGATGCAGGGCGCGGCTTCTACGCCGTGCAGTTTCATCCCGAAGTGAATCATACCGAGCACGGGCGCGACATCCTGCGCGCCTTCATCGCCCAAACCGGCATCCATACCGATTGGACTCCCGGCTCGATTGTGGAAGACGCCGTGCAAAAAATCCGCGCCCAAGTGGGCGGCGGCAAAGTGCTGGCTGCGGTGAGCGGCGGCGTGGATTCCACCGTGGCTGCGGCGTTGGTGCACCGGGCGGTGGGCGACCAGCTGACTTGCTTTTACATTGACACCGGCCTTATGCGGCAGGGCGAATCGGAGCAGGTGATTGCCACCTTTCGCGAGGCGCTGCAGGCCACGCTGGTACCGGTGAATGCGGTGGAAGAGTTTATGGAAGCGCTGAGCGGCGTGACCGACCCGGAGCAAAAGCGCAAACGCATCGGCGAAAAGTTCATCCGCCTGTTTGAGCGCGAGGCGCGGCGGCTGGGCAGCGACGCGCAATTCTTGGTGCAGGGCACCATTTATCCGGACGTGGTGGAAAGCAGCGGCCAGGGCCGCGAGCAGGCCGCAAAAATCAAAACACATCACAACGTGGGCGGCCTGCCGGACGATCTCGATTTTTCGCTGGTGGAGCCGCTGCGGTATCTTTTCAAAGATGAAGTGCGGGCGGTGGGCGCACAACTGGGCCTGCCCGATGAAATGGTGTGGCGGCAGCCGTTCCCCGGTCCGGGGCTGGCCATCCGTTGTTTGGGCGAAGTGACCTGGGGGCGGTTGCAAACTCTGCGCGCCGCCGATAGAATCTTTACCGACGAACTGCGCGCCGCCGGGATGCTAAAGGGGGATACGGCGCAGGCCTTCGCCGTGTTGCTGCCGGTGAAGTCGGTGGGGGTGATGGGCGACGGGCGCACCTACGAGGAAACGCTGGCCCTGCGCGCCGTGACCACCGACGATTTTATGACCGCCGACTGGGCGCGCTTGCCTTACGAGTTGCTGGCCCGCGTATCCAGCCGCATCGTCAACGAGGTGCCGGGAGTGAACCGCGTGGTGTACGACATTTCCAGCAAGCCCCCGGCGACAATCGAATGGGAGTGATGGAAAGGATGAAGGATGAGGGATGAAGGATGAATCCGGCAGCTCGCCGCTCATCGTTCATCGCTCATGCTTTAGGAGGGACTCATGGATTACGGTAATACTCTCTCGCGCGCGTGGAAGATCACCTGGAACAACAAAATACTGTGGCTGTTTGGGTTTCTGGCCGGGTTGGGCACAACAAGCAGCAACGGCAACGGCGGACGCGGCAACGTTGAGGTAGGCAACGGCGGGCCGGGCAACATCCTGCCGCCCGACCTTGAACGCCAACTGCAAAGGCCGGAGGTCATCGCCATCGTCGTCACCGTGGCCTGCGTGCTGCTGGTCATCGGCCTGGCGCTGTTTGCGCTTTCCATCATCGGGCGCGGCGGCCTCATCGGCGGCATCCGCCTCGCGGACGACAACGGCAAAGTGTCGTTTGGCGAGGCGTGGGCGGCGGGCGTGCGCAACTTCTGGCGCATGTTGGGCATCCAGCTTATCCTGTTGTTGGCCGGGTTGCTCATTGGCTCCTTTGGCTTGTTCACCGGCCTCATCGGCGCGGCCACGCTGGGCCTCGGCCTCGTGTGCCTGCTGCCCATCCTCTGCCTACTCGTCCTCGCCCTTATCCCGCTGAGCATCCTGGCTCACTTTGCCCAGTTCGGCATCGTCGTCGACAATCTGGGCGTGATGGATGCGTTCCGCAAGGGTTGGCAGGTGCTCAAAGACAACCTCGGCCCCATCATCATTCTGGCGATCATCCTGGTCATCATCGGCGTCGTCACCGGGCTGGTGCTGGTTGCGCCGTTTGTGGGGATAGTGCTGCCCGCCATGGCTGCATTCATTCTGAACCCGGAGCGCCCCAACGCCGGCCTGCTCATCGGCTCAGGGCTGGCGCTGCTGTGCTACCTGCCTATCGCCATCGTGCTGGGCAGCATTCTGCAAACCTGGTCCAACTCGGTGTGGACTCTGGCCTACCGCCAGTTCACCGGGGCGGCCCGGGCGCCGATGACCCCCGCCGCGCCGCAACCGATGGCGTAAGGGGGCGTTCAATTCGTAGGGGCGTTCAATTCGTAGGGGCGTTCAATTCGTAGGGGCGTTCAATTCGTAGGGGCGTTCAATTCGTAGGGGCGTTCAATTGAACGCCCCTACGACGCCCCTACGCATTTGTGAAATTGATCATGCCTCTGGCGCACACCACCTTTTTTGATCGCCCCGCCTATCACCTCTCCAACGGCGCGCTCGGCCTCACCGTCGTGCCTGCCCTCAGCGGCCGCATCATGGAATTGAAAACGGGCAAACCGGCGCAAAATCACCTGTGGATCAACGAGCCGCTGCTGGGCGGCCAAGCCGGCGGCGACCCCGCGTTTGGCGGCTGGAAAAACTGGGGCGGCTACAAAACGTGGCTGGCCCCGCAATCGCGCTGGCCCGATCCAACGGCGCAGTCGGATGCGGTAGACAACGTGGAATGGGAAGTGATCGCGCAGACTGAGGCCGTCTCCGCCGCCAGCCTGAGCCTGCGGGGGCCTATGATCTCGTGGGGGGGCGTTTGCCTCGGGCGGCAGATTACCGTGCGCAGCAAAAGCCGGGCCGTGTCCATCCGTGAAACGATCACCAACGGAAGCAGCAAGCCGCGCACGTGGGCCGTTTGGGCGGTGGCACAGTTCCCGGTGCCGGGGCATGCGGCCTTCCCGCCGGCGGCCATCAAAGCCGCGCGGGCGCTGCACGCCGCGCCGCCAAAATTCCGCGCCGGGCAATTGCGTTTCGACGGCAAAGAATACTGGAAGGTGGGCGCACTGAGCGCTGAAGGCTGGGCGCAGTATCAGGCCAAACCCTGGCCGAGGGCGTTCCGCGTCAGCTTTCCGCCCCACGCCGACCTGCCGCACCCCGACGACTGCAACCTCGAAGCGTGGAACAACACCCGCCCGGCCTACATGGAGTTGGAATGGCTGGGGCCGCTGGTCACACTCAAGCCCGGCGAGTCGTGGGCCATGGACACGGAGTGGCATTTTGACTCGCCAACGCGTCGGGCATAGCATCGCGATATGCGCTCACCGTTTCCGTTGTCTTCATCGTTCCACCCTCAGCCTCAACACCGGCGTATCCTTGCCGCCAAAGCGATACTTGTAATCTTCATTGCCCTGCATGAAGTCGTAGGCGGTGCGGCTGCCGGCAATGGCATGCTCAATCAGCCGTGCCAGCAGCACCCATCCCGGCGAGAGCGCCCCGGCTGCCGCCGCATCAATGCCCGAGTTGTAAACCCAGATGCGCCCGGCGTAATCGAACTGCACGTAGGCCGCGGCCTTCCTCCCGTTCACTTCCAAAAAAGCCAACTGCAGCAATCCAGCCTGCTGCATCACGGCGAACAACTCGGCAAACGCGGCTCGCATCCTCGGCGTGAGGAATGCCGCTTTGTCGGGCGTGGCGTTTGCCATCAGCGCCATGAACGCTTCGGCCTCCGCCGCCATGTCGCGGCCGGCGTCGGCGATGTACCACGTCACCGCATCTTCGCTGCCCTCGGCCCGGCGCAGCTTACGGCTGATCTCGCGCCGTTGTTTGCTGTCGATTTGCTCAAGGTAAGCCTCAAACGTGCCGGGCAGTTGAATCACCGGACACACGTCAATCTGCGCCACCTCGGCCCGCCACCCGGCCCCGGCAGCCAGGGCGCGCAATGTGTCCGGCGTGGGCGTCCACCCCGGAATGTTCGAGAGCACCATCTGCTTCCACGGCGGCGCCTCCGCCGAAGCCAGCCAGGTGAACATCGCCTGCGTTGCGGCCGCCATCGTTTCGGCGGGCGCAATCACGTCGAGGTAGTCGGCAACCTCCTCGCCGCCCACCCAGCGTACCGTGCCGCCATCGGCGGGGTCCACGAACAACGGCGCCAGCGCGGCCAACGCGCCCGCCTCGTCGCGCATCGCCAGCACATTCAACTCGCCGTGCCCCAAATGCTTCCACCACACCCGCTGGAACTCCGCCCGCTGAAACGGCGTATTCGTCAGACTGCGCGCCGCCAGCGCGTTCCATTCGGCGGCCATCGTCTCAAAAGCCGCAGCATCTTGCCATCGCTCAACATTCAACATTCATCATTCATCCTTCCGCGCTCGATTATACCTGCCAGTGGTACAATCTCGCCCACGCATGAGACAACCATTCGGATTCATTCTCGGCGCGCTCGTCGCCGCCGCCATCGTCATTGCGTTTTTCTACCTCCCTCCGCTCCTCGCCACCGGCCAAAAACTCACGCAGCTGCGCCGGTGGATTACCGATCCCGCCGCCCATCCCGAGCTGGCCATTGCCGCGGGCAATCGCTGTGGCAGCGCTCCCTTTGTGCTGCCCACCGACGGCTACCTCGGGTTTGGCTATGGTGACTCCTTCCGCCCCGGCCACCGGCATCAGGGCCTCGACATCTTCGGCCCCACCGCCCTCAACCAGACTCCGGTGGTGGCCGCTTACGATGGCTACCTCACCCGCGAAGCAGACTGGAAGAGCGCCGTCATCATTCGCCACCCCAAAGACCCCCTCGTCCCGTCGGGGCAGATATGGACGTATTACGCCCACATGGCCGATCCCGAAGGGCATTCGTTCATCCTCCCGGGTTTCCCTCAAGGGACGCATGAGCAATTCGTCACCGCCGGGACGCTGCTCGGTTATCAGGGCGACTACTCCGGTGACGATTCCAACCCGGTGGGCATGCACCTGCATTTCTCCGTCGTCCAATCCAAACCCGACGGCGGCTACAAAAACGAGCTGGGCATTGCCAACACCTACGATCCCATTCCGTACCTCGGCCTCTCGCTGAAAGATGGAGTGTGGAAGTGTCCGTGAGATATCACCGCAAAGGCGCGAAGGACGCCAAGTTCTTTTTGTTTTCTTTGCGTTCTCCGCGCCTTTGCGGTGAAAAGAGCTATGCAAGAACACAAGCATGATATTGCGGTTGTCGGCGCCGGCCCGGGCGGATCGGCGGCGGCGTATTTTCTCGCCAGGCACGGCTTCGACGTGGCGCTGATTGATAAAGCCGCCTTCCCCCGCGACAAAACCTGCGGCGATGGAGTTAGCCCGCGCTGGACAGTTGCGCTTGGCTTGGATCGAACTATACTATGACAAGATTTGCCAGGAAGGAAATCCTAATGGCCAAAAAATCGGAGATCACAATAGCAGGCGCTGGTCCATCTGGCCTAGCAGCGGCGATCATCCTTGCCAAAGCTGGTTATCATGTGCTCGTCTTTGAACAACGCTCGAGAGTGGGGGAAAGATTCAATGACGATTATCAAGGACTGGAAAACTGGAGTAGAGATGAGGATGTGATAGATGAGATTAGAGCGGCGGGCATAGAGCTATCCTGGTGGTCTCAGCCATATTGTGGGGGTGTGCTTTACGATCCTAGCCTTCGCAGGGTAGAAATTAGGTCACCACAACCACTCTTTTACATGCTTAGGCGCGGGTCTATGCATCCACAGTCTTTAGATTTGGCGTTGTATGATCAAGCTATAAACGCGAGAGTTGAGATCATATTCAATCGGCGGATAGATCCTAAAGCAGCAAATATAGTTGCATGTGGCCCCAGAGGTATACCGACGGCAATTGCCGCTGGAATAACATTCCGGACATCTTTTGATGATCTTGCGTGTGCCATATTGAATGACGACATGGCTCCAGCTGGTTACGTATACTTTCTGGTATCTGAAGGACAAGCTACACTCGCTACAGTATTGTTTGAGAGATTCACGGAGGTGCAAGAATGCATGCGACGTTCTATGGAAACAATACAACGACTTTATAGAGTTGAATATGATAATGCTCGACATTGGGGCGGTTACGGCTCTTTTTCTATACCTACTACTTGTGAGCGGGATGGCGTTTTGTGGATAGGTGAAGCAGCTGGCTTTCAAGATGCACTCTTTGGGTTTGGCATCCGAAATGCTTTGGTATCAGCCAAATTAGCCGCGCAGAGCATCATCGAGGAGAGGAGCTACGATGAGCTTTGGCGCGACCGTTTACTACCACATCTAAAAGCTACAGCAGTAAGCCGAGCTGTGTACAAGAAAGTTGGCAATGTTGCCAAGCGCGGATTTTGGTATCTAACCGGCAAGAATGCAAGGCCTGATCGTTTCATGCACTGGCTGTACAATTTCTCGCCCGCTCATAAGCTGATCTATCCGTTTGTCACAGAAGCTATTTGATGCGCAATTGTTTATCGGAGGTGAACTATGTTAACTGAAACTCAAATCAACGAGTTGTTTCGCGACTATTCCAAACGACATTACCTGAGTCGATTATTGTCAAAAATTCCCTTGCCGCCTTTGTGGAGGGCGGCGGTAGGCGGGATATTGGCTTACTTGGCTTTTCTGGTATTTGCCGCTCTTAGCGATTGGCAAACCGTTACGAGATCATTTCTTCACCTATGGCAGATGTCATTTAGTGTAACAATTTTCTTTGGTCTTTGGCTTGGCTCTTATGCATTAGATGACTTAAGAACATGGCTAATATACATCGGACAAGCTTTGGGGCTAAAACGAGACGATTTTGCCGACCTTGTGAAGGATACTTTGAATAGATTGGAGAGCAAATGGTCCTTCGCGTTTGCTCTTCCATTCATGATGGCAGGCTTGGGAGTTGCAATCACCATCGCTCGGAATTCACCGAACAGCCTATTTCCATTTCCTAGTAATTCCCCGGCGTTCGTTTATAGTGTTTTCGTTGAGCTCTGTATTTTTATGCTTCATTTGCTAGGCGCAACGGGATTCTGGCTACTATACATATTTACTCTAGCCGCGCGAATGTTGAGTCGAATTGACTCAGTCGACTATAAGCAAATTGATCGAAACTTATTGAAGCCGTTATCCAACATTGTTCTTCGCCTCTGCTTCTATCTTCTAGTTATCATTGCTAGCGCGATGCCAGGGGTTGCTTATGTCGTGTTTTGGTTTGGAAAATATCCCTTGGCTTTGTTTTTAGGCACAGTCTTTGGCATGGCATTGCCAACCATGGCTTTAACGCTCTCTTTTTTTGGCCCGGTATATTATTTGCACTATATGCTGGTCAAAGCAAAAGATGTAGCAATATCACTTCTGAAAGAGCAGATCAGAATTTGTGAAGGTGTGCTTCATAACCAACTGATCGGCTTGTCTACAGGCGACTCTCGATCAGATAATAAAAGCGATGATTTGGTGAAGCTGTTGCAGTTCCTGCGTGAGAGATTGAAAGAAACTCAACAAGAATCAGATTGGCCCTTCGATTTTTATTCTCTTCTCCGATTATCTGGCTCCTCTCTGCTCCCGATAGTTGCTTTCTTCGCCGAACAAGCTATTCGACTTGCCTTCCCGTAAGCTCTGTTACTTATGACTTATGAAAGACAAAGTCGTCCTCATCACCGGCGCGGGCCGGGGCATTGGGCGAGCCATTGCCCTGCAGTTTGCCGCCGCCGGAACCAAAGTCGTCGTCAACGACATCAACCCCGACACCGCCGAGGCCACCGTCAAACGCATCACCGAGTTGGTGGCCGCCGACGGCCGCCACGGGCAGGCCATGGTTGCGTTGGCCGACGTGGCCAACAAAATGGCCGTGCAGACGATGCACTACGAAGTGCTGGAAAAATGGGGCCGCGTGGATGTGCTGGTGAACAACGCCGGGGTGGAACCGACCGGCTCCATCCTCACGCTGGACGAGTGGGCGTGGAACCGGGCCATAGACGTGAATCTCAAGGGCGCTTTTCTCTGCACCCAAACCATTGGCCGCAGCATGAAAGAACAGGGCGGCGGCGCCATCGTCAACATGGCCTCCATTGCCGGGCGGGCCGCCGGGTTGCGCGACCGCGCCGCTTACGTGGCGAGCAAGACCGGGCTGGTAGGCTTTACGCGGGAGTGCGCCCGCGAATTTGCCGCATATAATATCCGGGTGAACGCCGTGTGCCCCGGTGTGATCATCACCGAGATGACGGCCCACCTGCGCGATAACGAAGCGCAGATGAAGAAATGGCTCGAAGACATTCCCCAGGCACGGCTGGGCGAGCCGGACGATGTGACCGGCCTCGTGCTCTTCCTTTGCTCCGACGAGGCGCGGTACATCACCGGCCAGGCCATTAACGTGGATGGGGGGAAAGTGATGAGTTAGATGCTGACTGTTGCCACCGACTCCCGCGCCCGAACCCTCTCCGCCGCGCTGGCCGCCACCGACTGGCCCGACCGCGAACAGCGTCCCCTGCCTCGGGGCGTCCATCCGCAGGCGGCTGCCCTGCGCAAGCATGTGTCCCCCTTGCGCGATCACTCGGCAGTAGCCTACGTGCAATCGGCCCTCAACATTGATCTCGATCCGCTGCCGCTTTTCATCCGCGCACTGAACGACGAGCCGGAGCTGGCCGCGCACCTGCGCGAGTTTGCCGCCGCCGCGGCGCTCGACGCCTACTGGGCGGCGAACGATGCGCCGTGGGCCGAGGCCGTGGCCGCCGTGCAGCAGCACGTGAGCGGCGTGGACTTCACGGCCATTTTGCTGGAGGCGTGCGACGCCGCGCCCGCCGAATTGACTGTGCTGCCCAATCTGGCTTATCCCACTGCGCTGTCGTTGGGCATCAGCGCCGGGGACTCCAGCTATTCGCTCATGCCGCCGCGCCGCGCCGTGGGCGAAAGCCAGCCGTGGCCGTTCAGCGACGACCGCGACCACGTGCTTAAGCTGGCGATAAACGATTTTTGCCTCTCGGCGCTGGACAGCTTTTTGGCTGCGCGCCCCGGGCTGCTGCCGGAAACTTCCGCCGCCTCGGAACGATTGCCCGAACACTTCCGCGCAGCGCAGCCCACGTGGCCGCGCCAGATTGCCAAGCTGTTCACCTATGGCATTCTGGCCGTGTTCCTCAACCGCATCGAGCCGGGCGAGGGTGACGCGCTCATTCTGTACGACCGCCGCACCAAAGGGCTGCCGCTGCTGCCCTCGGTGGTGAACAGCGTAACGGGTTATCTCGAAGCCAAAGCCGGCGGCCGGGCAACGCTGGCCGATTATCTGCCGCGCCTAGCCGGCGAAGTGACGGGCTGGCTGGCCTAACCGGCGCTGCCGCGCAGCCCGCCCGGAACGCGCGCCGCGAACGCCTGCGCGATCTCTGCGAGCCACGGCAACGCCTAACAACAACTCTCATGACTCTCCCCGACAGCTATCTCCTCCGCGCCCTGCGGATGCAACCGCACCAACTCTTACACGAAGTGGGGCTGTTGGCTCCCGACGTGGTGCTGTGGAAACCCGCGCTCACCGAATGGTCGGCGCAGGAGTGCCTCACCCATTTGCGCGACACGGAGCGGAACGTCTTCCGCGTGCGCATTGAGCGCATGGTCAACGAAGACAACCCGGCGCTGGTTCTGTTCGACGAGGAGGCCCACCATGCCGAGCATTGGACTCCCGACGAGCCGATCCAAAACATCCTGGCCGACTTTGTGGCCGACCGGGGGGCCGAAGTGGCCCTGCTGGAAAAAGCCGACTGGTCGCGCCCCGGCATCCACCCGGTGCGCGGCCCGATCTCGCTGGGGTGGCTGGCTAACTACACCCTGGGTCACACCTGGGAACATCTCAGCCAGATGATGCGGGCGCGGCTGGCTTACGACACGCGCAAATAACTTCGGCGCGCCCGGTCACCATGGACCCACTGGACGAATACCGCGCGCGACTGATTGAGCGCCTCGAAACGATTGTGCCGGAGATTGCCGACGCGGTGGCGGCCATCCCCGAAGGCGAATGGCGCCTGCCACTGGCCCCGGGCGAACGCTCGCCCCATGGCATTGTGGCCCACCTGCGGGACACCGAGGCCCAGCCCTATTTGACTCGCTTGCGCCGGATGCTGAAAGAAGACTCGACGGTGTTCGAACCGTTCGACGTGGAGCGGTGGGAAGCCGAGCATTACGACCCGGCGGAACCGATGACCCGGCTGCTGGCCGATTACGCCGCCACTCGCGAAGCCGAGTTGCAGTTGTTACGCAACCTGCCGCCGCAGGGCTGGGCGCGCAGCGGGCGGCACATGGCGTTTGGCGCGCGCACGGTGCAGTGGTGGGTCGAGCGCATGTTGGAGCACGCCCGCCGACACTTGCTGGAGTTGCGGCGAGCGTAGCGAGCATAGCAGAGGCGGAAAATTATGGATTATCAATTCATCCTCACCGAAGTGCACGACCGCGCCGGGCTGATCAGACTGAACCGGCCCAAACAACTCAATGCCCTCAACGGCACGTTGATCGAAGAGTTGGCCGCCGCCGCCGAGGCCTTCGACGCCGACCCCGCCGTGGGCGCGGTGGTGCTCACCGGCGACGAACGGGCCTTTGCCGCCGGGGCCGACATCCGCGAAATGGCCGAGGCCTCCGCCGTGGAAATGCTGCTCAACGACCGCATCGGCAAATGGGAGCGCTTTCGCAAAGTGAGGAAGCCCATGATCGCCGCGGTGTCGGGGTTTTGTTTGGGCGGCGGCAACGAGCTGGCGATGGCCTGCGACATGATCGTGGCCTCGGAGACGGCGCGCTTCGGCCAGCCGGAAATTAACCTCGGCGTCATTCCGGGGGCGGGCGGCACGCAGCGGCTCACCCGCGCCGTGGGCAAAGCGCTGGCCATGGAAATGATCCTCAACGCCCGCATGTTGACGGCGGAGGAGGCTTTGCGCGCCGGGCTGATAAACCGGGTGGTTCCGGCGGAGCAATATCTTGGCGAGGCGCTCAAACTGGCGAACGAGCTTGCCGCCCGCGCCCCGCTGGCGATCCGGTTGGCGAAAGAGGCGGTGAACAACGCGTTTGAAACCTCATTAACCGACGGGCTGGCCGACGAGCGCCGATCTTTCTATTTCCTGTTCAGCACCGACGATCAAAAAGAGGGAATGAAGGCGTTTACGGAAAAGCGCAAGGCCGAGTGGCGCGGGCGTTGACACGGGCCGCGACGACGGGGATACTACGCTCATGACTCAACTGGCATTCAAAGCGGCCCGCAAGACCTCCGGCGACGGGCCGGGGCAGGTGGGCTTCCGCGACATTGTGCGCGGCCTGCGCGACCTGGGCCTTAACCGCAACAGCCGCGTGACGGTGCACGTCTCGCTGTCGTCGTTCGGGCAAGTGGCCGGCGGCGCAGAAACGGTGGTGGGCGCGTTGATGGCCGTATGCGGCACGCTGATCACCCCGGCGTTCACTTATCAAACGCTGGTGACTCCCGAGGAAGGCCCACCGCTCAACGGCCTGGCCTATGGCAGCTCGCCGGCCAACGAAACCGCCGAGTTCTGGCGGCCCGATATGCCCGCGCATCCCACCATTGGCGTGGTGCCGAACACGCTGCTGCGCCACCCGGCGGCCAAACGCACGTCGCACCCGGCGCTGTCGTTTGTGGCCGTAGGCCCCGACGCCGATGAAATGCTGGCCGGGCAAACGCTGGCCGATCCGCTCGCGCCGCTGACTTGGCTCACCGATCACGGCGGCGACGTGCTATTGATGGGCGTGACGCACCGGGTGAATACCATCGTCCACGTGGGTGAGCAGCGGGCGGGACGCCGGCAATTCGTGCGCTGGGCGCTCACGCCGGAGCGCATTGAGGAGTTCAACTGGCCGGGCGATTCGGCGGGCTTCGAAGCCATCACCGACGCCATTAAGCCTTACGTGGTGCGCGGCCAAATCGGGCAAGCCCACGTTCAGCGCATCCCCGCCGAGGCGGTGGTGAGCGCCGCCGTGCAACTGATTCGCAAAGACCCCACCGCCCTGCTGTGCCACAACCCCTCCTGCGAGCGCTGCCGCGATATGCGCGAGCGGGTGCAGCCGCGCGTGTAGAGCGAATCCCGGCCGTATTCCCCATGTCTCACATCCTTGTTCCCCCCGAGCGGCTGGCCGAGTTCTGCCGCAAACATCACATCGTCAAGCTCTCGTTCTTCGGCTCGGTGTTGCGCGACGACTTCGGGCCGCAGAGCGACGTGGATGTGTTGGTAGAGTTTGACCCGGCGCATGTGCCCGGTTTGTTGCGTTTTGTGGGGATGCAGATGGAACTGGCCGACCTGTTGGGGCGCGAGGTCGATCTCAATACGCCCAACAGTTTGAGCCACCTGCTGCAGAAACGAATCTTGTCTGAGGCGGAGGCCCAATATGTCGAGGCACGATGACGCCATCCGCGTCCGGCCGCCCCTCATTGCCCAGCTTGAAGCTATTCTGGCCGACGATAGCCGGCCGTGAACCACGCCCTCCTCACTGCCTCAGACCTGTGGGGTCTCGGAGTCCCCACAGGTCTCACCACTCACAACAAAAAAACGGACGGCCTTTGCGGTCGCCCGTTTTTGATTCTGAACCCTACCGTCCGTCGCTACAGCGGCGACACGCCGGCCGAGGCGATGTACCACGCGTTTTGCGTGAGGGCAAAGCGGGCGCGCACCTCCAGCGTCACCGTGGCCTCGGAAGTGGCCGCCGTAAAGTCGTGCGTCAGGGTGGAGTAGCCGCCGGGGGCCAGGTCGGTGGTCACCCGCTTGAGCGTCTCCGTCTTTTGCCCCGCCGACTGCGCCTTGAGCCACACTTCGCCGCCGTCGGGGTCGGCTGCAAATTGCTTGGCGTTGCCCGCGCCGTATTTGTCCACCGGGTCGGGCATGAGCTGCACGGTAAACCGGTATTGCCTGCCCGGCGTGAGGCCGCTGAGCGGCTGGCTGATGCTGAACCAGATCGCCCGCCAGTTGCCCACCACGCGGTAGGCCTGCGCCAGCCCGCCCGCCAATCCGTCTTTGTCGTCGGGGCTGGCCGTGGCCGGGGTAACCACGCCCGCGCGCGGGGCGCGGAACGATTCCGTCTGCCTGCTCACTTTGGGCGTGCGTTCGTCCGCCGCCCAAAATTGCCAGCCGTTGGGGGCTTCCATGTTGCGCACGGCTGAATTGGGGAGATACGTGCCCCCGGTAAAAACGGGATTCTTCAGCAGGTTGCCGCCCGGGACCGGTGGGGCCGCGCCGCCAATGGCCTCCAGCCGCAGCGAGTCCACAAACCAACCGTTGTTCAACAAGCCCCAGCGTCCGCGGCCTTCGACCGACACTTCGGCAGAGGCGCCGACGACGACGAAGTCGAGCGCGAAGAAAGTGTATTTGCCGAACGGGAATTGAGCGCCGTCGAGCCAGCCGGTCTCTATTTCATTGCCGCTGAATTTTGCGCTGAGGCGCACTTCTCCGGCCAGCGGATCGTCGGCGAGGATTTTGCCGCCCTGCAACGGATCGAATTTCATGTAGAGATCGGGGTAGATCGGCGCAGTGAAGCGATAGCGTTGGCCGGGGGTGAGGCCGCCGACGTTTTGGAACAGCCGCCACCAGATCGCTCCCCAGCCTTTGAAGATTTTGAGACAGTACGTGCCGCTGAGCCAGAAGAGATTCTTTTCTTCAGCGGGCGCTCCGGCGATATTCCATACCACGCATTCCGGCGGATCGAAATTCTGATCCTGGCGCGGCAGATACGGCATGGAGTGGGTCGCGTGCCAGAAATCCCACTTGTTGGGGATGACGATCTCCGGAGTGTTGTGCCAGCGATAGTGCTGGCCGTCATCGAAGTCGCCATTGGCGAGCAGGTTCGCTCCGGCGGTTTGCCCCGAGGCGGGGGGCGTGATCACCACGGCCGGTTGCACGGCCGGGGCGGCAGGCGGCGGGGTGACGACCGAAGCGGCCCGGCTGCCGGCGGCCGCATTGGGCACGGCGGCTTCACGACGGATGTAGTCCACGAGGTGATCGATCACCCGCGTCCCGGCGATGTCGTAATCTTTCCACGTCGGATCCAAATAGCCCACAGTGAAGATCACTGCGCCCAGCACGTTGGGGTCTTTGCGCAGTTCGCGGTCGTACCACATCAACTGCTCGGCGAAATAGACCTCGGGGTCGCGCCCACCGTTGCGCCAGTAGTCAATCGGGTCTTTGGAGCCGTCGTCCGTCTTCCACCATTCGGCGTTGGTGCGCCAGTTGCCGGAGGAGGCCCCCGGCGGCACGTAGCCCACGCGGTCAAGGCCGCTCTCGGTGATGGCGATGAGCACGTCGTCGCACCCGACAGGCTTGAGGTACTTGTGCATCACTTTGCGATAGCGCAGCGTCACCCAGCCCTCGTCGCCCTCGTCCTCGTCTTTGAGCTGGTAGCGGCCGGTCATCCACCACATCCACGGCGACGAGTATTCGTGCAAGCCCAGTATGCCGTGGTATTGTTTGGCCGCCTGCACCGCCGGAATATACGATTTCCACAGTTCGATGTCGCCGGGGACGCCGGTGGCGAAACAACCGATCACGCCGCGCAGCCCCATGTCGGCCAATATCTTCAGCCGCGCCGCGTCGAAGGCCGCGTACCACGCCATTTCCTCGTGGCTGCCCCACACCGGCTCGTTGTGCCCTTCCCAGATTTTGATGTGCGGGTTGAGGCGGTATTTTTCTTTTTGCGAATTGATGAATCGCCGCGCCGCATTTTCGGGGCTTTCGCCGCCTTTCTGCTGCGCTTCCGCCGTGCGTGGGTCGTTGGCGTACACCCGCCCGATGACCGTGACGTTGGGATTGTTCTCCAATCCCTGCCCGAGTCCGAAATCGTCCACCATTTTGATGATGCGGCATCCGGCGTCCAGCATCTTGCGGGCGCTGTCGGTGGTGGTTAAAACGTGTGGGCCAAGTTTGCTGGGCATGGAAATTCCTCCGTGAATCTGTTGGGCACGTGAAGATTATAGACTGATTGGGAAGAGAAGCAAAGCGGACGTGGGAAGTGGGAGGTAGGAAGTTTGAAGTGCGAAGGGTGAAGTTCGAAGTCCATTATTCATCATTCACCATTCATCCTTCATCGTTCATCCTTCATCCTTCAGCTATAATGCCCTCCATGCGCGTCCTCATGATCTCCAAAGCCTGTGTAGTGGGCGCGTACCAGCGCAAACTGGAAGAGATAGCCGCCCACCCCGATATTGAACTCACCGTGATCGTGCCGCCCGAATGGCGCGACGAGCGCGGCGTCGTCCGGCTGGAGCGCGCCCACATGCGCGGCTACACTCTGCAAGTGGAACCGTTGGCCCTCAACGGCAGCTTTCATTTGCACTTCTACCCCACCCTCGCCCGACAAATCGCCGCCGTCCGCCCGCACCTCGTCCACATCGACGAAGAGCCGTACAACCTCGCCACGTGGCACGCGCTGCAACTGGCGCGCCGGGCCGGGGCCAGGGCACTCTTCTTCACCTGGCAAAACATCAACCGCCGCTACCCCTTTCCCTTCAGCGCCCTCGAAGCCTCCGTGCTGCGCCGCGCGGACTACGCCCTCTGCGGCAACCGCGAAGCGCAAGCCGTGTGCCAGGCCAAAGGCTATCGCGGCCCGTCGTCAGTCATTCCACAGTTCGGAGTCGACCCGGAGATTTTTTGTCCGGCAGAAGCGGGGGGAAAGGACGAGACTCTCACCATCGGCTACGCCGGGCGATTCGTCCCCGAAAAAGGCGTAGAAACTTTGATCCGCGCCTTCGCCCAACTCGACCGTGGGCGCCGCCTCACCCTGCTGGGAAGCGGCCCCCAACGTGAGGCCCTCGCCCGCATGGCTGCCGAATGCGGCGTGAGCGACCGCACCACCTTCCTCCCGTGGATGCCCTCTGCCGAGTTCCCAAATTTCCTCCGCACCCTCGATGCGCTCGTGCTGCCCTCCGTCACCCAGCCCCACTGGAAAGAGCAGTTTGGCCGCGTGCTCGTTGAAGCCATGGCCTGCGGCGTGCCCGTCATCGGCTCCACCTGCGGCGAGATTCCCAACGTCATCGGCGACGCCGGACTCATCGTGCCCGAAGGCAGCCCCGAGGCGGTGGCCGAGGCCCTGCGCCGGCTGCAATGCGACCCCGCCCTCCGCGCCGACCTGCGCCAACGAGGCCGCGCCCGTGTGCTGGCCCGGTTCACCCAGCGGCAAATCGCCGGGGACACGGTGGCCGTGTACCGGGACATGATCAATCCTCCGGTATAATCGCCTCGTGCCACATACCCATCACATCGGCCTCAATGCACAATTGCTCTCGGGCCAGCAATCCTATCGTTCCGCCGGAATCCATCGTTACATTCGCGGCCTCATGCAACACCTCCCCGCCGCCGACCCGCGCTTCGCCTACACCGCCTTCACCGGCCGCAATGCCGCCGCGCCCGATGGCGCGCTCCGCGTGCAGCGCACCGGCCTGCCCACTGCCAACCCCTGGGGGCGCATCCTGTGGGAGCAGTTCGTGCAGCCCGTCACCGCCAGACAATCCGGCGTGGATTTGCTGCACATGCTGGCTTACGTCTCGCCGCTCGTCGCCACCGTGCCAAGCGTCGTCACCGTGCACGACCTCTCGTTCCTCCGCGCCCCGGAGCGCTTTCGCCCGGCCAACCGCACTTACCTCAGTCTGCTCACCGGTCTCTCGTGCCAGCGGGCGCGGCGCATCATCGCCGTTTCGCAGCACACCAAAAGGGATGTGATGAAAGTCTACGGCGTGCCGGAAGAAAAAATCGACGTCGTCTTTTCCGGGCTGGACGCCGCGTTTGTGCGCCCGGCCCCCGAAGCCATCGGCCGCTTCCGCGAAGCCCACGGCCTGCCCGACAAATTCATCCTCTACCTCGGCACCATCGAGCCGCGCAAAAACCTTTCCAGCCTCATCCGCGCCTACGCCCGCGTGCGCCCCGCCGGAGTGAAGCTGGTGTGCGCCGGAGGCCGGGGCTGGATGTCGGAGGACGTTTTTCAAACCGTCGAAGAGTTGCGCCTCAGCCGTGACGTGATCTTCCCCGGCTTCGTGCCAGACGACGACCTGCCGTACTGGTATTCGGCGGCGCAAGTGTTCGTCTATCCCTCGGCCTACGAAGGCTTTGGCCTGCCCGTCATCGAGGCGCTGGCCTGCGGCGTGCCCACCATCACCACCAACGCCTCCTCTCTGCCCGAGGCGGCCGGCGAGGCCGCCCTGCTCTTCCCGCCGGACGACAGCGCCGCCCTGGCTGAGGCCCTGGCCCGGCTGCTGGCCGACGACTCCCTGCAAGCCGACCTTGCGGCGCGCGGCCCGTTGCAAGCGGCGCAGTTCACGTGGCCGGGCGCGGCGCAATGCACGGCGGCGGTGTACGCCCGCGCCCTCAACCTGCCGGAGGCCGGTATCTACTGATGGCGCACGCACTCCTTTTGTGGCGGCGCTTCGTGTGGCCCGTGCTCGATGCCGCCCTCATCTTAGCCGCTTCGGCGCTGGCGTGGTATCTGCGCTACGAGGTGCAGCTCTTCCGGCTGGTGGAGCCGGGGTTCTACAACCCGCTGGCCTCGTATCTGGGTCTGTTTGGCTTGCTGGTTTCCATGCTGCTCGTCGTCCTGGCCCTCAACGGGGCATACACCCCGCGCCGCGGAAGCTCGCTCGTATCGGAGATGCTGCGCGTGCTCAACGCCACCCTCACCGGCATCGTCGCCGTAATGGCCATCACCTTCGGCTTGCGCCCGCTGGCTTACTCGCGCTTGCTTTTCTTGTACGACGGCGTGCTGATCGTGGCCCTGCTCGGCGCGGCGCGCGCCATCCGCCGCTCCACCGAGGCCCAATTGCGCCAGCGCGGCCACGGCGTGCAGCGGGTGCTCATCGTAGGCGCGGGCGAAGTGGGCCGCGCGGTGATGCGCACCATGGTGGCCCGGTCTGACCTCGGTTACCAGGTGGTGGGATTTGTGGACGACGACCCGGTGCGCGGCTCCACCGACGTGGGGCGCTTCCGGGGGCTGGGCAGCCTCGACGGCATTGAAACGCTGCTCGCCGCCGAGCCGGTGGACGAAGTGATCATCACCCTGCCGTGGATGTACCAGCGCAAGATCGCCGGGGTGGTGCGGGTGTGCGAACGGCTGGGCGTGCGCCCCCGGGTAGTGCCCGACCTCTTCCAGCCCAGCCTCAGCCGCGTCGACGTGGACGACCTCGCCGGCATCCCTCTCATTGGCATCAAAGACCACACCCCGCCCCGCGAGGGGCTGATCGTCAAACGCATCATGGATGTGGCCGTGTCCGGCCTGGGACTGCTGCTGCTGTGGCCGCTGTTCCTCGTGGTGGCCGCCCTCATCAAATTGGATTCGCCCGGGCCGGTGTTCTTCCGGCAAACGCGGGTGGGCCAGCGCGGCAAACTGTTTGAGGTGATCAAGTTTCGCTCCATGTTGCAAGGGGCCGAGGAGCGGCAACCGGCGCTGGCCGATCTCAACCAGGCCAGCGGCCCGCTGTTCAAAATCAAAGACGACCCTCGCCGCACCCGCGTGGGCCGCGTGATTCGCCGCTTGAGCATTGACGAGTTGCCGCAGTTGTTCAATGTGCTGCGCGGCGACATGAGCATTGTGGGGCCGCGCCCCGGCCTGCCGGCGGAAGTGGAAAAATACGAACCGTGGCAGGCGCAGCGGCTCGACGTGCCGCAGGGCATCACCGGCCTGCCGCAGGTTTCGGGCCGGAGCGATCTCACCTTCGACGAAATCTGCCTGCTGGATGTATATTACATTGAGAACTGGTCGCTGGCCCTCGACCTGACCATCATGCTGCGGACGATTCCGCAAGTGCTGTTCGGGAGTGGAGCGTACTGACCTTACATGCCACTACACATCATCATCGGCGCTCAATGGGGCGATGAAGGCAAAGGCCGCATCACCGACCTGCTGGCCGAGGGCGCAGCGGCGGCGGCCCGCTACTCCGGCGGCGACAACGCCGGACACACCGTCACCGTGGGCGGCGAGATTTTCAAGCTGCATCTGCTGCCCTCCGGCCTCATCCAGCCCGGCGTAGTCGGGGTGCTCGGCAACGGCATGGTGATCAATCCCCAACGGCTGCTGGAAGAAATGGACAAGCTGGCCGCCAAGGGGGTGGACGTGTCCCCAGGGCGAGTAAAGATTTCGTACGCGGCGCACCTCATCTCTCCGACGCATATCGCGCTGGATAAAGCCAACGAGGCGCGGCTGGGCACAGGCAAGATCGGCACCACCGGCAGAGGCATTGGCCCGGCCTACACCGACAAAACCGCGCGGCGCGGCCTGCGCGCCGAAATTCTGCGCGACCCGGCCACTGCCGCCGAGGCCGCGCGGGCGCACATTGCCCAGGCCAACGCCACGCTGGCGCAAGTGTACGGCGAGCCGCCGCTGGACGCCGAGGCCATTGCCGCCGGCTACGCCGGGTACGCCAAACGGCTCGCCCCGTACATCACCGACACCGCGCTGTATTTGCACCTACTGCTCAAAGCGGGCAAAACGGTGCTGGCCGAGGGCGCGCAAGGCTCGCTGCTCGACATCGATCACGGCACGTATCCCTACGTCACCAGTTCATCGCCCACCACCGGCGGGGCCTTCACCGGGCTGGGGGTGGCCCCGCAGTTCACGGGCCGCGTCGTCGGCGTCACCAAAGCCTTTCAAACGCGGGTGGGCGAGGGGCCGTTTCCCACCGAGGCCTTTGGCGCAGAGGCCGAGCGCCTGCGCGGCACCGGCGCCAACCCGTGGGACGAGTTCGGCACCACCACCGGGCGGCCCCGGCGCTGCGGCTGGATCGATCTCGTGCTGCTGCGCTACTCGGCGCGGATCAACGGGCTGACCGAGCTGGCCATCACCAAACTGGATGTGCTGTCGGGGCTGGAGCGCGTGCGGCTGTGCATGGCCTACCGCAAAGGCGGGCAGACGTTTGAAGAACTGCCGCTCGGCCCGGCGCATTTGGAGGGGTTCGAGGCCGTGTACGAGGACATGCCCGGCTGGCCCGACGACGTGCGCGCTGCCCGCCGGCCCGCCCACCTGCCCGAGGCGGCGCGACACTACCTCCGCCGCATCGAAGCCCTCACTGTCCTGCCTATCTCCATGGCCTCGGTAGGGCCGGAGCGCGGGCAGATGGTGAGATTCTGATGGGTCAACGGAGAAGTGATTACGGTGTATGAATCCGACCCGGCGGAATGGGTGGACTATCGAGTCAGGAGATAGAAAGATGACTACGGCTATTCAAAGAGAGAAGCCGGTTGAACAAAAGGTAACTTACACCTTGTTCAAAGACGGCAATTTTTATGTCGTCGAAAATGTGCCGGCCCGAGTCAATCAAGAAACGGGGGAGCAATTCTTCGCCCCGCAGACGGTAGAGCATTTACAGCAGATTATCTCAAGCGGAAATCAGCCGAGGCGCGTCATTCAAACGCCGGTTTTTGAGTTCGCATAACAGGCGGCCGCTATTTGGCCGCCGCTTTTTTGCGCGGGGCGCGGGCCGGTTTGGAATCCGCCGACAGGTCCACCACCGAGTTGTCCGCGCCGAAAGGGTTGCGCAGGTACGAGTCGGCGGCCCAATCGTTGTGCCAGTCGCCGGTGTCGGCAAGGTAGCGGTATTCGTAACTGCGCCCGCCCTCCAGCGTCAGAGTCACACTCCACGAGCCGTCGGCGGCGCGGGTCATGGGCGTGGCGGTTTCGCTCCACTCGTTAAACTCGCCCGACAGAAAAAGCCGGCCCACTCCCTCTGTGGCAGGCATGGCAAAAGTCACTCGCACTTTACCGCCGGCCACTTTGCGTTTTTTGAGCATAGCTCCTCCTTGTGAACTGAATTCATTATAAACCCGGCGGTCAAGGGGCCGTCGTAAAAACATCGCCAAAACGCTCGCCGGTGGTCGGGTCATAAAGGCCGATTTCAAAACGGTCGCCCACGGCAATGGGGTGCGGTTCGGTCAGCACCTCGCCCGGCAGCCAGCCGGTGGTGGGGCGCACGGGCGGGGCGTCGCTCCCGGCCAGCAGCGCGCCATCCGCGCCCAGCCGGTGCACGAACACGGTGAGCCGCGCGCTCACCGGTCGCAGCGATTGCCAGTACAGCGTGATGCCCTCCGGCCCCGGCGTGTAGCCCAACAATCGAATTGAGTCCGCGAAGTCGTGGTTCACCCGGCGCGTCATTGGCGGGATGACATATGAGCGTTGAGGCACGAACAGGGTAACTTGACCGGCGGCAAACCGGGGGGCCGCTGGCTCGCCACTGGGGAGCAGGAGAGCCACGGTGAGCATGGCCGGGCCGGGGGGCAGGTCGGGGGGGAGGCCCACACTGTAAGGGAAGCGAATCAGTTCGTCCGGCATCCACTGATCGGAGGGGTAATCGAGTCCGGCGGGAGGCAGGGTGGCGTTAAAGATCGGTTTCCCGGCAGGGTCGGTGAGGGTGAGCGAGGCCCTGAGGCCGGGCGGCGGCGCGGAGCCGGAGTCCAGCGTCACGGTTAATTCCAACGGGTCGCCTACGGTGAGGGTTTCACGGGCCAGGGCCACGTGGACGATGGCGAGCGGGCCGGGCGGTTGAGGGGCGGCACGGGTGATGGCGACCCGTCCGAGATCATAGGTCACGCCGGAGGGCGTGCCATTTTCCATCACACTGAGGGGCGAGGCCGCATACACCCCGACGAGCAAATGGTAGCTGCCGGGCGGCGTGCCGGGGAGCGAGGCGAGGGCGTGCAGGTCGCGGGCGTATTGGCCGGGCTGCCAGCGCGAGGTAGGCACGCGGCCGGGATGCCGGCTGTCGGCGAGGCCGAAGCGGTTGCCGAAGCGGTCGGCCAGTTGCACGGTAACGGCATAGTCGGCGGCAAGAGGGGCGAGGGCGCGCCAGTAGAGGGTGACCGGCAGTGTGCCGCCGGAGACGAGCGTGGCGGGATGCTGCGAGCCGATGAGCTCGAGCTGATCGCCAAAGTTGATGGCGATTGGGTTGGGCAGCGAATCGAAGTCGCTGTGATGGAAAGGGGTGTCGAAACGATCGAAGTAGAGGACGCGGGCAATGAACAATGAAACAATGAACAATGAAACAATGAGGGAGTGAGACGTAAAGCGCGAGCCGTAATCGATATTGGGTATTGGGTATTGGGTATTCAGTATTGGGTATTGGGTATTCACTCGGAGAGTGACGGCGAGCAGGATGACGAGTGACGCCAGGGAGATGAGCGAACCGGCCACTTGCGGAGCGGTGGGGCGCAGGGCCAGGGTAAGGGTGTGCATCCCGGCGGGAACGGGCACGCTGATGAGGCCGCCCGGCGCGGTGACGCGGATGACGGCGGGGCGGCCGTCGAGCGTTGCAGCCCAACCGGGGAAGTAGAAGAGGTTGAAGGTGGCGGTGAAAGGGGTGGGAGAGGTGTAGGTGAGGGTTTCTGTGTGAAGCGTGAAACGTGAAACGTGAAGTGTGATGTCCGCAGGGAGGGGCGCGAGGCGAGAGGGGAGATCGGTTTGGGCGTAGCCCGGCAGCAGGGTGTTCGGGTCGGGCAGTTGTTCAACCCAGCGCGGGAGGTATTCGCCGGTGGAGGTGGCGCCGAGTTGCCCGGTGGCAACCTCGTAGCGGATGCTGTCGGCAGGGGAGACGGCGGAGGGCAGCGGGTCGAAGGGGATGTGGTACGTCCACGGGAGGGAGAAGAGGAAGAAGGAGGAAATGACAAATCCAAACAGCCAGACTCCAAAGGTTTTGGTCTGAAAGCGAGCCATGCCTGCCCCGGCGACGGCGGCGAGGAACAAGCCGGCCGGGCCGACAAGCCGCCACGGGAATTGAATGAAGCGGGCGAAAGGAAAGAGTGACCAAAGGGGAGACGAGGCGGAGAGGGTGAGGAAGGAAAAGGCAATGAACAATGAACAATGAAACAATGAAACAATGATGGAGTGAGCCGTGATGCATGAGTCGTGATCGGTATTGGGTATTGGGTATTGGGTATTGAGTATTGGGTATTGGGTGTTCAGTGCGGCGGCCCGGCGTGGCGAAAGGTTTCCCACTGCCCGCTGCCGACGGCTGACGGCCAACCACCAACCACCAACCACCAACAGGCAACCACCGGCTGCCACCGCCAACTGCGGCCACGGCAGGCTGGTGGGCATGGCGTTGAACACGAGGCGCGGGTCGAAGTTGGGCGGCGCGGCGAACAGGGCGGCGAGGGTGATGAAGTTGCGGCGGTAGTCGAGGTCGCCGGGGAGGAAGGTGCGAAAGAGTTGAACGTATTTGGACTCGAGGAGGACAGGCAGGGTGAAGAAGGCGCTAAGGGCGATGCCGTGCGCCATGGTGAGCGCGGCGCGCGCCCAATGGGCGAGGGTGGCGCGGCCCTCGCGCGGCGAGAGCAGCAGATAGAGAAAGGCAATGGGCGCGAAGAGCAGCGCAGTGAGGGTGTGAGTCAGGATGAGGGCGGCGAGAAGGAGGGCGAAGAGGGCGCTGGCAGTCGGCCCCCGCGCGGCGCGGTGCGCGGCCCACAGCAGCCACGGGGCCAGAGCCAGGCCCCACAGTTCGGGGTATGCGCCCCGGTGGAAGATGTCGAGGTAGAGGTAAGGGGCGAGGCCGTAAGCCGCCGCGGCAGTCAGCCCGGCGAGGGGCGAGTCGGTTTGATCCGCCACCCAATGGTACGCGCCCCAGAGGGCAACGGCGAGGGCCAGGGCGTAGCCGAGGAGCAGGCAAGTGGGCAGAGAGAGATTGAAGAGTCGAAAGAGCAGCGGGACGTAATACGACAGCGGCGCATAAAAGTTGAGCACGGGCGCGCCGAAGCCATAGTGCAAGTTGGCGAACCAGCGCGGGTAAAGGTCGCCGTGGCGCACGTGCCAATCGAGCTGGGCAAAACGGTAAAAGTGGATGAGGCCGTCGCCCACGGTGGGCAGGCCGCCGGAGAGGAGAGGGTAAACGGCGAGGAGGTAGAGGGGAAGGATGAAGAGGGCGCGACGGGTCGCGGGAGGCGCGAGGCGGGTCATGGCGTGGTTGTGCCGAGGGGGACAGTGGGGCCGAGTTGGGCGAGGCGGGAATCGAGGATGGGCAGGTTGCGCCGGGTGAAGTGATCGTACACCGCAAGCTGGAAGGTGGCCGCCGTGGGTTGCAGCATCTTCAGCCGGTGGCGGTCGTGGATGACGATGCCGGGAATCCATTTGAGGGTGGGGAGTGCGCCCCCGGCGGGAACCGAGTCGGACTGATCGCGCCAGGCGTAGCCCTCGCCGACGAGGTCCACTTTGATCACCTCGTCCTCGGTGAGGGGGCGGTCGGCCAGCCAATCGAGGTCGGCGCGGTACGAGCCATCGGCCTCGCGGGTGATGGCCGAGCCGACGAGGACGAGGGGGCCGAAGGAGAGGTAGCGATCCGAAATGCCAAATGACGAATGTCGAATGTCGAATGAAAAGTTGTCGCCAGTGAGCGCGAGAGTCTGCCAGTCGGGTGGGAGGTCGAGGGCGGTGGTGATGTAGCCGCGCGCGGGAGGCAGGGAGATGGTTGGTAGGGGCGACCCTGTGTGGTCGCCCTGGGGGTCGCCCTGAGGGTCGCCCTGAGGGCCGCCCTGAGGACCGCCCTCGGGGCCGACACGCAGGTTAGCCCGTACCGTGTGCGGTTGGCCGTCGAGCCGCCAGTGGAGATAAAGGCGCGGCGAGTCGGGCAGGGAGAGGTCGTAATCGTATCCGGCGAGAAGGCCGAAGGAGCGCGGATGGCGGGTGGCCGGGGGCGTGGCGCGCGGGCCAAGGGTGAGGGCGCCGAGGTCGGTGAAGTCGGGCGCGAGCCGGGTACCATCGGGCAAGTACGCACCCGCCACGAGGCGGTAGTCGCCCGGCGGCGCGTCAATGTTCGGGGTGATGTCGTATCGATCGGCCAGCACTTCGCCCGGCGCGATTTGCGTGTGCGACGCGTCCATTTGTCCGTAAAGCAGCCCGTCAGGGCCGAGCAGTTGCACGAAGAAGTTGACCGGGGTCGGGTTGGGGGGCGCTTGCCACATAGTGATCGCGTGGCCCGTTTCGCCGGGGGCCGCCGCCTTGCCAAAGGGGCCGCCAAGCTCCAGCACCCA
>JACRBQ010000107.1 GCA_016213135.1 Chloroflexota bacterium
CCCCGCGGGGCTGGTATCACAGGCAGGAGCGCGATTTATCAAACACGACTCTAGAGTCGTTTTTTGCATCGATTGGCAGTTTGCAGCGCACCGACTTGCGCCCCCGGCTGGCCGAGGTGAAAATGCCCACGCTGGGCATTTATGGCGCAGGCGACACGATCGTTCATCCC
Source organism: Chloroflexota bacterium (assembly GCA_016213135.1). Taxonomy (GTDB): domain Bacteria; phylum Chloroflexota; class Anaerolineae; order Anaerolineales; family VGOW01; genus VGOW01. The sequence continues at coordinate 171 of JACRBQ010000107.1, forward strand.
AGGCAATATGAGGCGCTCAAGGCCGGTGTGTCGCAGGCGGAGATCGAGATCATGCACGGGTCGCGCCATTTCCCGATGATTGACGAGCCTGAGCACTTCAACCGCGTGTTGAAGGATTTCCTGGACAGGTAGGGGGCCGGATGGAACAACCGCCATCGACGGGCAGATACTTCTACCCCAACAAAATCGGCAGGATTGTTTTGCTGGCGATGGAAGAGATCATGGGCCGCAACGGCGTGAATGCCGTGCTCAATCTGGCCAAGCTCAAACACCTCATCCACAATTACCCGCCGAACAACTTCGACCGGCAATTTTCATTTAGCGACGTCGGCTCCATCCAGCAGGCGCTGGATGATATGTACGGGCCGCGCGGCGGGCGCGGACTGGCGCAGCGCGCCGGGCGGGCCTGTTTCAAGTATGGACTCAAGGAGTTCGGCCCGGTGCTGGGCATTGCCGATTTGGCCTTCAGGCTGTTGCCGCTGCCCATGAAGTTGAAGGTGGGCGCCGAGGTCTTTGCCGACACGTTCAACAAATACACCGACCAGCGGGTGCGGCTTGGCGAGGACGAGGACCATATTCTCTGGCACAACGAGCGCTGCCCGGTGTGCTGGGGCCGCAAGACGGAAGTGCCCTGCTGTCACCTGGCCGTGGGCATCATCCAGGAGTCGCTATACTGGGTGAGCGGCGGCAAGAACTTCACAGTGCAGGAAATTGCCTGCATTGCCCGTGGCGATGCAGCCTGCACCATCGCCATCGACAAGAAGCCGCTGGATTAGCAATGCGAAAAGTCATTCTACGACAGAGCCGATATATCCCCCCTTTCAACGAGCCGGCGCGCGACCTGCGCGTGCAGAACAAGCCGCTCTGGCTGCACCAGCGCGACCTGCTGGCCCGTTACACCACCGAGGAGCGCGAGGTCGAATCCGGCAAGTTCGACGACATCCCGCAAGACGCGGTGGAGCAGATTGTCTATCGCGACAATCTTTTTTTTGATCGGGATTACATTCTCGCGTTTCTGGCCGAGGCCATCCGGTCGGGCCAGCCCCGCCGCGCGGCCTTTAGCAAAGACAACCGGGCCTTTGTGCAGCACGCGCTGCCGCTGGCGCACGGTTACACTCAACACGGCGATTTATACCTGGCAGATCTGTGGTACTTCCCCAGTGGCCCCACCCCTGAGGCCGAGCCGCTGGTGGTCGACTTTGGCAGCAGCGAGATCGGCTACTATCATATCCCCACGTACATGGCTACCGACCAGGGCGACCTGACGTTTCAGGTTCCGCGGCGCAGCCTGCTCTCCATTGAAAGCTGGGTGCACATCTTCATCGCCGATGCGGTGTTCGGCCTGTTCTCGCGCGGGGCGCGCATGGAAAAGCGCATTGCCGAGGACTTGGGTTTCAAGCTGCAGGTGCTGTGGCAGGCCCTGCTGGAGCAGCGGCAAGTGCTATCGTGCTCCAAAATGGTGTCGGTGGGCAACAACTGCACTATCAACCCCAGCGCGGTCATTCTGGGGCCGACGACCATTGGCGACAACGTGAACATCGAGGCCGGCGCGGTGATCGACAATTGCATCATCGGCAGCAACGCCACCATTTCACAAGGATGCCAGTTGATGCTGAGCGTGGTGGGCGACGGCTGTTTCATGCCTTTCCGCTCGTCGCTGTATCTGACCACACTGATGGAAAACTCCATGGTGGCGCAGAACACCTGCCTGCAGATGTGCGTCGTGGGCCGCAACACCTTCATCGGCGCGGGCAACACCTTCACCGATTACAACCTGATCCCCAAGCCCATCCAGGCCATCGGAGGGGCGGGCGCGCTGGAAGAGGCAGGCCGCCCGGTGCTGGGCGGGTGCGTGGGCCACAACTGCCGCATCGGCAGCGGCCTGATCATTTACCCGGCGCGCACCATCGAATCCGACGTGGTGCTGTTTGCCTCGCCGGAGCGGCGAGTGATTGACAACAACGTGACCTTTGAGGAGAGCGACCATCACAAACTCAAAGACGCGCGCAAGCACCCCCGCCTGTATCCCCGCCCCGGCGAGGAAGAACAGCCGGCCACACTGGTCAAGCGCATCATCGACCGGCCGGCCGACGAACACGCCCGGCCGACGTGGTGAAGCGGCCCGTGCGCCCCGGTTTCCCGGTTCGGGTCAGGGTTGTCGGCGGCCTCAGTCTCAAGTAAGATTAGCCGTGCATTTAACGTCGGCGGCAGCGATGGGGCCGCCGGCCTGCACACCCCAACCCAACGCCGGGTTTGTTACCAAGGAGCAACGCAATGGCCAAAGGAAGAATTCTGATTGTCGAAGATGATTTCGATATCTCAAACATGCTGCGGATTTACTTTAGCGGCCAGGGCTACGATGTCAACGTGGCCCCCCGGGGCGGTGACGCGCTCACCCTGGCTCGCCAGCAGCTGCCGCACCTCCTCGTGCTCGACATCATGCTCCCCGATATGGATGGGTATGCCGTGTGCCGCGAACTGCGGCAGACCACGCGCACCAGCCATATCCCCATCATCTTCCTCACCCAAAAAGACGAGCGCTCGGACCGCATTACCGGCCTCGAGCTTGGGGCCGACGATTACATCACCAAGCCGTTCGACATCGAAGAACTGAAGCTCCGGGTGCAAAACGCCATTGCCCGCTCCGAGCGCGAGAACCTGACCGACCCGCGCTCCGGCCTGCCCTCCGGGCGGCTGATTGAAGAGCAACTGCGCCGCCTCATGCGCGCCACCGGCTGGGCTTTTATGGATTGCAAACTCAACAGCTTCGATCCGTTCAAAGAAGTGTACGGGTTTGTGGCCGGCGACGAGGTGCTGCGCTTTGCCGCCCTGCTCATCAAGGAAGTATTGGACGACAACGGCACCCCCAACGACTTCATCGGCCATGCCGGGGGTGAGAACTTCGTCATCATCTCCACCGAAGGCAACGCGGCCACCATCCGCAACCAGATCAAAACCCGGTTCGCCGAGGAAGTCAAAACGCACTATTCCTTTGTGGACCGCGAGCGCGGCTACATTCTGGCCCGGGGCGCCGACAACACCGACAAGCAAGTGCCGCTGATGACGCTGTCCATGGGCGTGGTGACTGCCAGCAACCAATTCTCCGACATTCGCGAGATTACGGAAATGGCCGCCGAGGCCCGCCGCAACGACACCGTTTAGCACCCCGCGCGGCCAATACCAATCCGGTATCCGCAGGCAGGGGCGGGATGTGAATGGAAGCGTCAACCATCTTCGGGATTGCCATCACGGCTGTCGCTTCAGGCGGCGTCCTGTTGGCGCTGGTTTACATCGGCGCCAGAGTGATGGCTCACGCCTCGACCCCGGCCACAGTCTCTCCGGCGGCTCAGGCCTCCTCACTTGCCGGGGCCACCGATGCCGTGCTGGTGGCCCGCCGCGGCGGCCACGTGGTTTACGCCAACGACCGGGCCAAGCAGCTGTTTGCCATCAACGGCGGCAAGCCCAACCTCAACACCATGGCCCGCCTCGCCCAGCCGCAAGATGCCTTTTTGGATCTTTTTGCCGGTGAGGGCCAAACGGCGGTCACGGTAGCGAACCACCCCTGGCAGGCCACCTCGGTGCGCGTCCCCGGCGACGAGGGGCAGTTTGTCATCTTGCTCCGCGAAAGCGATCAACTCGCCGGCCTGCACGCACCCGGCCGGCGCGGCGGCGCGGTGGCCGCGCTCAACGAACTCGACAAGTCTCTCTCGGCCAGTCTCGATCTTAACGACACCGTCAACAACGTCCTGCAAATCGCCGGCCGACTCATGCACTTCGATCTGGCCGAGTTGTGCCTGTGGGACGCCGAGACACGCCTGCTGCGGCCCGCGGCCCGGGCCGGCGACCGGGTCTATGTCACCGCTCTGGATCGGCGCATCACCTCATACACCGTCGACGAGGGCTACACCGGTTGGATTGCGCGCAATAAACGCCCGTTGTTAGTGGGCGATGCGCGGCGGCGCGCCGACGTCCAACCCAAACTGGATCGAGCCGACTTCCCCATTCAGTCCATTGTCGGCGTCCCCGTCCTGCACGGGCCGGAACGAGAACTGGTGGGCACGCTGGAACTGGCGTCGTTTGGCCTCGAGGCCTACAACAGCCAGGATGTATCCCTACTGGAATCGGTGGCCGACCGCGCGGCGGTGGCCATTCGCAACGCACAGCTTTATGCCGCGCAGACCCAGCGCATCGCCGAACTCACCGGTCTCACCCAGTTGGCCCAAACGGCTTCGGCGCTGGCCAGCCCCCGCGAGTTTTACGCCAACCTGGTGGATCGCATTGCCAAGCTGATGAACGTGCAGATGTGCGGCTTCATGCTGTACAACGAAGCTGGACGATCCCTTGTCAGCCAGTCGCCCTTCCGCGGCATGCCCGACGCCATCGTCGAAACCTACCGCATTCCGCTGCCGGCCAACAGCCGCGCCGACCACTTGTGGCGCGAGGAGGATTTCTGGTACAGCAACGACGCGGCCCACGATCCGGTGATAGAGGAAATGGGATTGAAGGAACTGGCGGAAATGGTCGGCCTGCGCACTACCCTGCTCGTTCCTTTGCAGGTGAGTGGCAACCGGCTGGGCATGGTGCAAGTATCCAACAAAGCCGGCGGGGCCGCATTCACCGACGACGACGCCCGGCTGCTGCGCATGTTCGCCGGGCAGGCCGCGGTGCTGATCGATAATGCCCGGTTGGTGCGCGAGGCCGAAGAACGTGTCCGGCGCGCCGAGGCCCTGCGCCAGATTTCGGAGATCGCCGGATCGGCCCGCAACCTGGAAGAGATATTCCGCGCCGTCATGCAGATTGCAGCGCAGATTCTCAAAATCGACCTCGGCGTGACGCTATTGGCCGACGAAGCCAAAGGCGAACTGACGCCGGCGCCCGGCTCCGAGATTGGCGGCTCCATTCAAGAGGCCGAGTTCGCCCGCCTGCGCACCGACGACCCGAACTTCAAGTACAGCGTGACCGCCACGCGCAGGCCGTTCTATACCCGGCGGGCCTCGGGCGACCGCCGGATCACGGGCCTATACCGCCGCGCCCTGGCCCGCTACAAAGTGGAAAGCGTGATCATTGCCCCGCTGATTGTGCAAGACAAAAGCATCGGCGAGATTATGCTGGGCACGCACCAGGAGCGCGCGCTGCAGCGCGCCGATGTGGCCCTGGTAGCCACCGTGGCGGCCCAACTGGCCTCGGCCGTTGAACGCACCCGCCTGGCCTCGGCCACCGACGAAACACTGGGCCGCCGCATCGAGCAACTCACCGCCCTCACCCGCGTGGGCCGCGAACTCAATCAGACCATTGAATTGGAGCGCATCCTTCAGACCGTGTACGACGAAGCCCTCCGCGCTGCCGGGGCCGACTGCGGGAGCATTTTGCTGTTGGATAACACGGCAGCCATCCCGGCGGCCCGGTTGCGCCTGGGCCACGACGGCAACCACTTAACGCTGAACGCCATTGAAGCCGACGTGGCCGCGACGGGGGCCAGCTATCTCATCCCCGACCTCGACGCGCCCGATGCCCTGTCCAACTTCCAGTTGTCGGACGAACGGCCCGGTTTGCACGAGGGCGTGCGCTGCCTGCTCATCGTGCCCATTCTCTATCAGGGCAGCACGGTGGGCACCATTGAATTGCACAGCCACCAGCCCCACCGCTTCGACCGCGCCATCCTCGACTTCTCGCAAGCCCTGTCGGCGCAGGCGGCCATTGCCGCCGGCAACGCCCAGCGCTTTGAAGAGCAGTTGCAGCGCAGCGAACTGCTGCGCCACCGCTCCGACCAGTTGGCGCAACTGTTGCAAATCTCGCGCGCCGTGCGCTCCGACCGGCCGCTGGTGTCGAACCTTGAAACCATCGCCTACGGCGTGCAAGACGCCGTGGGATTTAACGTGGCGCTGATTGGCGTCATCGACGCCGAGGGCAGCGTGCTGCATCGGATGGTGGGCGCCGGGGTGCCACTGGCCGCGTTTGAGCGGCTGAAGAACACTCCTCAGCCGTGGGCCAATTATCAGGCCGCGCTCAAACCCGAATTTCGCATGAGCCAATCGTATTACATCCCGCACGCCAAAACCCCGCCGGAGCTGCTGGAGTTGGATGCAGGGACCACCGCGCGCGAAGCGGCCGCGCCGCTGCCCGGCCACTGGCATCCCAACGATTATCTGTTTGTGCCATTGCTTGGCTCGGGCGGGCAGGCACTCGGCCTCATGAGCCTTGCCGATCCTCGCTCAGGCCGCGCGCCCGACCGCTTGACCATTGAGGCGCTGGAAATCTTCGCCAACCAGGCGGCGCTGGCAATTGAGAACGCCCGCCTGTACGAATCGGCGCAACGCCGCGCCGCCGAGCTAAGCCACAGCCTTGCCGATTTGCAGCAATCGTACAAAGACCTCGACGCCATCTCGCGCACGCTCAGCCGCAAAGACGCCGAATTGAGCAGCCTCATCCGGCAGGCCGACTTGCGGGCCGCGCGGTTGCTGGCCCTGCACCGCATCGCCGGGGCCACCGGCGAAATCCGCGACGCCGCCGCCTTGCTGGACGCCGTGGCCCAGACGACCGCCGCTGAGATGAATCTCGATGTGTGTGTGATCGGCGTCGTTCGCGATTCGGACGTGCAAGTGGCTGCGCGCGCCGGAACCGACGAGCCAGTGGCCGCGCTCAGCGCACAATTGCTCGCGCTCAACCCGATCACGCAAACCATCATGCTGCACACCCCGCTGCTGGCGCGCGACCTCGGCCAGCACGGCTGGGGTGAATCGGCGGTCGTCCAAACTCTCAAGCTGCGCTCGTTTGTCACAGTGCCCATCACCACCGCCGGGTATCTCAGCGGCGCGGTGCTGTTGGGCAGCCGCGCCGAAGTCAGCCCGTTCAACGCCGAGGACATCGACCTCTTCACCATCCTGGCCGGGCAAATCGGCATCGGCCTCGAAAACATCCGCCTGTACGCCGAAACCGGCCAGCGCGCCACGCAACTCGAAGCCCTCACCGAGGTCTCGCGGGTGATCTCGTCTGCCGTGCGGCAGGAAGAAGTGGTGTCGCTGGTGCTGGAGCAGGTGGGCAGGGTGATTCCCTACGACAGCGCCACCCTGTGGCTGCGCGAAGACGACTTTTTGCGCGTGGCCAGCGCGCGCGGCTTTGAAAACGACGCCGAGCAACTGGGGTTGCTGGTGAACATCGAAGACAGCCGGTTGTTTCAGGAAATGTCCAAAACTCACAAGACTATTGTGGTGCCCGACGTGCGCCGTGACGAGCGCTTCCCGGCGGGGGTCATCAGCCGCACCTTGTCGTGGTTGGGGGTGCCCCTGACCAGCAAAGGCCACGTGCTGGGCCTGCTGGCGCTGGATAAAGTGGAGGTCGGCTTCTATTCGACTCAACACGCCGAGTTGGCAATGGCCTTTGCCAACCAGGCGGCGGTCTCACTGGATAACGCGCAGCTTTTCGAAGAAAGCGTCCGGCGGGCCATGCAGCTCAACGAACGGTCGCAACGGCTGGCCCTGCTCAACCGCGTTTCCTCGGAACTGAACACCACCCTCGACACCGAACGCATCTCGGAGATTGCCGCCCGGGAAATGAGCAACGCCATTGGCAACGCCCGGGTGACCGCCGTGTTGTTCGACCTCGCCGACCAAACGGGGCGGCTGGTAGCCGAGCAACCCGCAAGCTTTTTGCAGCCTGCGCTGCCGGCTTTCTCGCTCGAGGGCGACCCGCTGACGCAACGCTTGCGCGAGACCGTCCTGCCGGTGACGCTCAACGACGTGGCCCAGTCCGATCTGCTGGCTGCGCCGATGCGGCAGGCGCTCATCGGCGCGGGCGCGCGCACACTGCTGGTGGTGCCGGTGGTCACCGGCGACAATGTGTCGGGCTGTGTGCTCATTAACCGGCCCGACCGCGACCAATACACGCCCGGCGAAATTGAATTGGCCCAGACCATCGCCAACCAGACGGCCATTGCCCTGGACAAAGCGCGGTTGTTTGCCACCGTGCAGCAATACACCGCCGACCTGGAAGAGCGCGTGGCTCAGCGCACGACCGCCCTGGCCAGGGAGCGCGACCGCGTCGAAACCCTGCTGCGCATCACCAACGAGTTGTCTTCCAGCCTGGACCTCGACCGGGTGCTCACTCGCGCCCTCTCGCTGGTGAGCGACATCATCGGCGGCACGCAGGGCAGCCTCTTCCTGCTCGACCCGCAATCCGATACCCTGATCTATCGCGCCGCCCTCGGCGTCAATTTTCTGTTGCCGCCCGGCGGCCAGCCGGCGCCCTTCCGGCGCGGTGAGGGGCTGGTGGGCTGGGTCATCAAACACCGCCAGCCCGTCATCGTGGGCAATTTGCTGGAAGACGAGCGCTGGATCAAACGCCCGCTGTCGGACCAGCACCGCTCGGCCATCTGCGTGCCGCTGGTCACCAGCGAAGATTCGCTGGGGGCCATGGTCTTTTATAGCGACCAGTTCGACAGTTTCACCGAGGACCAATTGCGCCTCGTGAGCGCCGCCGCCAATCAGGTCACCTCGGCCATCAATAACGCCGAACTGTATCGCCTCATTCGGGATCAGGCGGAACGGCTGGGCAGCATGTTGCGCGCCAACCAGATTGAGGCCTCCAAGAGCCGGGCCATTCTCGAATCCGTCGCCGATGGCGTCATGGTCACCGACCCTCATGGCAAGATCATCCTGTTCAACGCCACCGCCGAGCGCATCCTGCAACTGGAACGCGACCACGTGTTGGGGCACCCGGCCGGCGACTTTATGGGCTTCTATGGGGCCAGCGCCCGCACCCTTACCGACGCCATTGACCGCTGGAGCGCCGACAGTTCCATCATTGAACCCGGCGATTCCCTCTCCGAGCGCATCGAACTGGACGACCGCCGCATCATCTCCATCCTGCTCGCCCCCGTCACCTCCACCGACGAGTACCTTGGCTCGGTCTCCATCTTCCGCGACATCACCCGCGAAGTGGAAGTGGACCGCCTCAAAACCGAATTCGTCACCAACGTGAGCCACGAACTGCGCACCCCCATGACCTCCATTAAAGGCTATGCCGACCTGCTACTCATGGGCGCCGGGGGAGCGGTGTCCCCGGAACAACAGCGCTTTCTCGACATCATCAAGACCAACGCCGACCGCCTGCGCATTCTGCTTGACGACCTGCTCGACGTTTCCAAGATCGAATCGGGCCGGGTTGAACTCAACATGGTCCCCCTGCCCGTGGCCGACCTCGTGGCCGAGGCCGCCGACCACGCGCGCGAACGGAGCCAGTCGCACGATAAGCCCATGACGATCATCACCGACGTGGCGCCGGACCTGCCGCCCGTGTGGGGCGACCGCCAGCGTCTCACCCAGGTCGTCTCCAACCTGGCCGACAACGCATTCAACTACACGGACTCCGGGGGCCGCATCGTCATTTCCGCCCGGCGCGACGGCAACGCTATCCTCGTCAGTGTGGCCGACAACGGCATTGGCATTGCGCCCGAAGACCAGGCCCGCATCTTCGAGCGCTTCTACCGCGTCGAGAATCCGCTGGTCATGGCCTCTGCCGGAACCGGCCTGGGTCTCAGCACGGTGCAGCACCTCGTAAAAATGCACGGCGGCCAGATATGGGTCGAGAGCGAACTCGGCAAAGGCAGCACCTTCCTCGTCAGGCTCAATCTGGCCGAGGAGGCGCCCCCCGGTTCCGCTGCCACGGAGCAGCCCGCGGCCCAACCATGATCACGAAAACCGATCACGAAAATGGAGATCCCCTTTTATGGCTAAAGTATTGATTGCCGAAGACGAGCGGGACATCCGCGAACTCATCACCTTTACCCTGCGCTATGCCGGCCACGAGGTCATCCAGGCGGCCAACGGCGAAGAGGCCCTGGCCCTGACCCGCGAGGGCGTGCCCGACTTGATTATGATGGACGTGCGTATGCCCAAAATGACCGGCTATGAAGCGTGCCGATTAATCAAGGCCGATGATAAAATCAAGCACATCCCGGTTGTGTTCCTTTCTGCCAAGGGACAGGAGACGGAAATACAGACCGGGCTGGAGGTCGGCGCCGCCGACTACATCCTCAAGCCGTTCGCGCCCGATCAGCTGATCAAACGGGTCAGCGAAATACTCGGCAGAAAATCCGCTTAAGCGCGCCACTCTATCGGCCTGTCAGCTGCCATGAGCGCTATCGTCGTCAGAGAAGACGTTGTCCACTACGAGGTGCTGGGGCGCGGCCCCGGCATCCTCTTCATCCATAGCTGGCTCGGCTCGTGGCGATATTGGATTCCCACCATGCAGGCCCTCTCGGCCCGCTACCGCACGTACGCCATCGACCTGTGGGGCTTTGGCGACAGCGGCAAACGCCTCGCGTATTACGACCTCGACTCGCAAGTGGATCTCATCGTCCGTTTCATGGACACCCTGGGCGTGGCCCGGCTGGCGCTCGTGGGCCACGGCCTCGGCGGCGTCATCGCCCTGCGCTTCGCCGCCCAGTATCCCGATTTCGTGGCCCGCCTCATGACCATCGACGTGCCCCTCAACAACGCATCCATCAATCCGCGCTTAGGCTCCTCCAACGTGCCCTCGCTGCTCGATTGGCTGGTGGGCAGAACCGCCGCCAGCGCCGAAATCGCCGCCGAGTCTGCCAAGCTCGATCCCGCCGTCATTCAGGCCTCGCTCAAGTATCTTGCCGACCTCGATCTCAGCGCCGATGTTAACCAGACCGTTGCCCCCACCCTCATGGTGCACGGCGACAAAGATGCCGCCATCGCGCCGCCCTCGGAAACATTGTTCGACGGCAGCAAACCCAACCTGCACTCCATCTCGTTTGAAGACGGGCGCCACTTCCCCATGCTGGACGACCCGCCCAAGTTCAGCCGCCTCCTCGCCGATTTCCTCGAAGCGCACGACCTCACCAGCCTCGAACTCAAAGAGGAATGGAAACGGCGAATCCGCTAACCCGCCCTTGACACACCCCCCGCCCCCTGCTACCATCGGGGCATAACCAGTACGGGGAGCTTGGTAAAGTCCAGGCTGAGAGGCAGAGGCCACAACTCTGCGACCCGCTAACCTGATCCGGATAATGCCGGCGGAGGGAGTTGCTTTACGCGCCAAACTTTACCCTCCCCGGCGGAGGGTTTTTTGTTGCCACGCACCATTATCTTCGCCAACGGCTCGCTGGCGCACCCTAATGCCGCCCGCGCCCTCATTGGCCCCGGCGACCGCCTCATCGCCGCCGACGGCGGAGCCGCCCATTGCCTGGCCCTCGGCCTCACCCCGCACCTCGTCATCGGCGACTTCGACTCCATCGCCCCCGCCGACCTCGACGCCTTGCAACGCGCCGGCGCGCACCTGATGCGACACCCCGCCCGCAAAGATCAGACCGACCTCGAACTGGCCCTCGAAACCGCCGTCGGCGAGGGTGCAACCGATGTCACCATCCTCGGCGGACTGGGCGGACGCTGGGATCAGACCCTCGCCAACCTCCTGCTCCCCACCCTGCCGTGGCTGGCGCAGGCGCGCGTCGAAATCGCCGACGGCCGGCAAACCATCCGCTACCTGCATGGGCCGGGGCAGATGGCCCTTAGCGGCCACCCCGGCGACACCCTGTCGCTCATCGCCCTCGGCGCGGGCGCGCAGGGTATCACCACCTCCGGCCTCGAATACCCGCTCACCGGCGGCAGCCTGCAACCCGGCTCCACCCTCGGCATTAGCAACACCTTTGCCGGCCCGCAAGCCACCATCACCCTCGAAAGCGGACTGCTCATCATTCTCAGTTTTGAGTTTTGAGTGTTGAGTTTTGAATTCATCCCCAACTCATCTCTCTTCTCTCTTCTCTCATCTCTCTTCTCTCACCTCCCACCTCTCACCACACAACACTATGACCACAAAACTCCTCCCTCTCGCCTTAGCCCTTGCCCTTGCCCTCGCCGCCTGCGCCGCGCCCGCTGCCACCCCGGCCGGCCCGCGCACCCTCACCCTCATGACTCACAACTCCTTCGCCGTCTCGGATTCCGTGTTGAAGGAATTTGAAACCGCGCACAACGTCAAAGTGCAACTGCTCAAATCCAGCGACGCCGGCATCCTCGTCAACACCGCTCTGCTCAACAAAGCCGCTCCCGTCGCCGACGTGCTCTACGGCGTGGACAACACCCTCCTCTCCCGCGCCCTC
>JACRBQ010000012.1 GCA_016213135.1 Chloroflexota bacterium
AATCCTCTTCGACTGGCTTGACCCCGCGCCCGAGGACAATGCGGGGCTGTGGGTGTGGGCGAGGGTCGAGCGGCGGGAGGGCGGCGCGGCCCAGGGGACGCAGATGGCCGAGTCGGCACTCACGGCGTTCTTCCCTGGCGTGCAACTCCCCTTCTCGGACGTGCCGTATTCGGGAAACCTGGTTGTGGTCGTCGAGATTAAGGAGGGCCAGTCGAAGACCGCCCGGGCAAAATACTTCGGCGAGTCGGACACTTTCGCGCTCGAGCCCGGGAAGCACGTGAAGGTCACGGTAAAGCTCAAACTCACGAAGACGCCCGAGGCCCCGGATGGGGCGCTCGTCATCGCCGAGGCGACTGAGAAGGGGTACGTGAGGGCGAGCGCGGTGACGCTCTCGCTCGACCCGAAAGGCGCGACGGCGGTGACGGCGGCCAACGACATGGTTTTTTCCGCGGGCGCTGTCACGAAGAAACTCGGGGAACTTCAGCAGAAGAGCGGCCGGTATCTCTGGTCCGGATGGGACCTGAACGCCGGGCTGTGCACGGGTGCGGATTGCTTCGACGGCGTGCGGACGGTGTACGCGAAGTTCGTGAACGATTCCGGGTATGAATCCGAGGCGTTCTCGGCGCAGGTGACGCTCGATACCACGGCGCCCGCGCTGGCGGGCGGGTCGGTGTCTCCCGAGTTTGCGAACGGGACGTCGAGGGTGACGGTAATCGTCAACCCCGTCGAGCCGCTCTCGATTGATCCTGTCCTGCACGTGTCTCCCGCGGACCCGGGGTTCTCGACGGCAGAGAAGGTGGGCGAGAGCTACGTCTACGCCTACGACGTGAACGAAGGCGCGGTCGAGGGAACGGCGTACTCGTTCAGCGTGGATCTCATAGACCTCGCGGGGAACGAGGCGAAAGGCGTGGCTATTGCGGACACGGTGACGGTGGACCGGACGCCGCCGGCGATCGGCGCCGCGAGCGTCGACAAGACGCGCGTCGGCGTGGGCGAGACGGTGACGGTAACCTTCAGCGTCGACGAGGACCTCTCGAAAGAGCCGGTGGTGACGATAGGCGACAAGACAATGTCGCCGGTTGTCGGTGATCGGTGGTCGGTGGTCCGTAGGGGAGCAACGCAGACGGCGCCACCGGCGGCGCCAAGTGCTCCCGTTGACCGAATGGCCCCGTTTCGGGGCCAGGCACCGGGTAGCCACGGGCGTGAGCCCGTGGATCAGATGTGCGAAAAAAAGGATAGCCTGGAAGGGGCGACACAGCCTACCGCTCCGTCACCGTCGCGGCTCCATTCCGACCCGAGCCGCGCGCGTGAGCAAGCGGTTGTTCTCTTGTCCTTTGGTCCTCGGCCTGAAGCCCGAAGCCCGAAGTCTGGTGCCTTCCTGTTTTCCTACACGACAGACGGTTCGGAGGCCGAAGGCACGTTCCTCATCAACATCCAAATCGTAGACCTCGCCGGCAACCGCCACTCTGAGAGCCTTCCCGACCGCGTGACGTTCGACTTCACCGCGCCGCAGGTGGTGAGCAGCGTCGCCTCGCCGGCGCTCGCGGCGCTTAACGGGGAGATTGTTTTCCAGGTCACCATCGACGAGGCTCTTGCCGCCGGAAGCGCGCCGAAGCTCTTGACCTCGCCGGTGGTCCTCGCGTGGACCGACGCGGAGGTCGAAGGATCGAGCTACCGCTGGAAGCACACCGCCCAAACGGGCGAGAGCGGAACGTACGCGATCGCGATTGACCGACTCTGCGACGACCTCGGCAACTGCGTGGAGAACGTGACCGGGAAACTGGCCGCTGTCCAGATCGACGCCGACACGCCGAGACTCAACGGCATCGCGGAGCTTCTCCCCACCCCCGACGCCCGCGTCAAGACTGGCGTCGAGGTCAAACTCAACGTAAACGTCGAAGAGAACATGGGCCTTGCGGCCGGGTATCCCAAGGCCCGGATCGGCGGAAAAGAGATGCCCCCCGCGCGCGCCCCCGACCGCGGTTGGGCGTACAGCTTCGCTTACACGACAGACGAGACAAAAGACGCCGAAGGCGCGCAGACGGTCGTTTTGGATCTCGCCGACGCGGCAGGGAACGCCAAGACCGAGACCGTGGGCATCGTGACTTTTGACTTCAAGAAACCCGAGGTCCTCTCGGCGGGCCCGTCGAACCCGATCTACAAACTCAACGACACGATCCTCTACACCATCAACGCAAGCGAGCCGCTCGCGGGGACCCCCGGCCGGCCGGTTGTCCGAGTCTTCAAGAACGGGGTCGAGCAGCCGGGGTTCTTCGGCGACCCCGTCAATGCCACGGAGACGAGTTTTTCGTATTCCAAGCCGGTCGTGGCGGGGATGGATGAGACGTACGCCGTCAAGATCGACCTCGCCGACAAGGCGGGAAACGCGGCCGTCGACCTCCCGGGCGAGCAGATCTCGGTTGACGCGACGGCCCCAGCGGTGACGGTCACGTTGGTCGATGGCGGGCCGCATCGAAGCCCGACGGGCGCCGAGGCGGACGTGACGGCGCACGTCCATCTCACGGTGTCCGAGGCGCTCGATCCGGCGGCGGGGCAGGTGAAAGCAGTGATCGGTGATCGGTGGTCGGTTGTCTGTCCGGGCGGCCTGGCAAAGACATTCGACTGCACGTTCACGGTACCCAGAGACCTCCAGCCCGGCGACGCGCTCGAGCGGACGAAGGCGGTGATCGTTGAAGCGACGGACGCGGCCGGAAACGCCACGACATCTAACGCGGGGACGATGACTTTTGACTTCACGGTTCCGGTATTGACCATCTCGGTGAACCCCTCGACCCGTGCTGCAAGGTTGGGCGAGGCGGTCTCGGTCTCGGTCACGTCCAACGAGGCGCTCGATGCCGCGGGGGCGGTCCTCGACAAAGGCGGGATGGCGCTGGGCGACCCATCGGTCTCGGGGACGAGCTACACGTGGACGTACGCGGTGAAAGACACCGACAACGGGACGTTCAACCTGAGTGCGGCGGCGAAAGACCTCGCAGGCAATTCGGCGGCACAAGTCGCGAAGTCTGTCACGGTCGACGGCGTGGTCCCGACAGTCTCCGGCGCAACAGTCAACCCGCCCAAGGTCAAGGGCGGCGAGCAGTTCACGCTGACGTTTACTGCAAGCGAGGATCTGGCGGCGGACCCGGCCACAACCTTCTCGAATGGAGTCGATGCTGCGGTGCCGATGTCGAAGACGGGCCAGACCGGGCGGCAGTACACGTTCACCGGCACGGCTCCCGCGTCGGGGTCCGCCCCCGTGTACACCGTGACCGTAGGCGTCACCGACCCCGCCGGGAACTCCTCGACGAGCAACGTGGGGACGATGGAGATCGACAACGTGCCGCCCACGCTCGCCGGACTCGAAGTCGCACCCGCTGGCGCAAAAGTCGGCGACACCCTCCGCGCGGTCGTTTCGGCCGACGAGGCCCTCTCCGGCCCCCCCGCGCTCTCGGCCAGAAGCGGCGGGTCGACAATCACCTTCACGCCCGTGGACAGCACGCCGAAAAAGATCAGCTACACGTACACGTACACGGTGACGGGCGCTTCGTCGCAGGGCGTCTTCTCCGTCGAGCCGTTCGTGCTTTCGGACATCGCGGGGAACGTGAGAAACGTGACGCCGGCAAAGACGTTCACGGTGGACTCGACCGTGCCCGCACTAAACTCCGGCCCGACGCTCAACAACGACCCGGCCGGCTACAAAGCGGGCGACACCATTTCAGTCACGTTCACGACCTCCGAAGACCTTGACGCGGTCCTCCCCACAGTCGTCCTGAACACTGACCCGCAAAAACCGCTGCCGTGCGTCGCGGGCGCGGGGACAAACGACTACACGTGCGCGCTCGCCGCCCCGCTCGACGGGACCGAGACGCCCGAGGGGCAGGTGGGCATCTCGATTCAACTCCAGGACGCCGCGGGGAACGTCGGGTTCGGGCAGGCGACGGCAACCCTCGATTTCACCCTGCCGTCGCTCACCGATTCGGGCGCAACCCCGGACCCCGCGGGGCTGGGCAAGACGCTCCGGTACACGGTGAACACAAGCGAGCCGCTCGCCGGCAACCCCGGCCGTCCGACGGTGAAGGTCCTCAAGGGAGGCGTTGAACAGCCCGGGTTCTTCGGCGACCCGGCAACCGAGACGAACACGAGCTTCACGTACGTTAAACCGATCGCGCAGGGCGATGACGGGACATTCGCTGTGAAAATAGACCTCAGAGACGTGGCCGGGAACGAAGCGCCCGGGATCGACGCCACCGGGTTCGAGATCGACGCCACCGCCCCCGGCTTCACTGCCCACGACGCAAGCCCATCAAGGGTGAAGGCCGCGCAGGACGTGACGGTGACGTTCACGACGAGCGAGGACCTCGCGGACGACCCGTTGGTCCAACTCGGGCCGCTCCCGATGACGAAGACCGGCCAGACCGGCAAGGACTACACCTACAAGTACACGACAACAGGCGCGGAAGACGACGGCATGCGCACCGTCTCGGTCCAGATCTCCGACCCCGCCGGCAACCAGGGGAGCGAAGTCTTCTCCGAAACAGTCGAGTTCGATTTCACGGCCCCCGCGGTCGCAAGCAGCGCCGCAAGCCCGAACCCCGCGAAACTCGGGAGCGTGATCCAGTACCAGATAACGGTGAGCGAGTCCCTGAGCAACACGCCGTCGCTCAGCACGACCCCCGTGTTGACGTGGACCGGCCCGTCACAAAGCGGCCTCACGTACACCTGGACGCACACAGTAGGTGGAGGCGAGACCGGGACATACGCCGCGAAGCTCGACCAACTCTGCGACCAGGCGACAAACTGCGTGACAAACGTGACGGCGAACATGGCGGGGTTCGAGATCGATGCGCTGGCTCCGTCGGTAACGACGCACAACGTGAGTCCACTGCTGGTGAAATCCGGACAGGATGTGACCGTGACGCTCACCTCGAGCGAACCGCTCGCAAACGATCCACTCGTCCAGCTCGGGTCGATCCAGATGGCAAAGACGGGCCAGACCGGCCAGGACTACACATTCAAGTACACTACGCAGGGCACAGAGGGCGACGGGACAAGAAACGTCACGGTCCAGATGACCGACGTCGCCGGGAACGTCGGCGGGGCGGCGTTCGCCGAGACGGTTCGGTTCGACTTCACGAACCCGTCGGTGACCACAAGCACCGCAAGCCCAAGCCCGGCGAAGCTCGGCGCGGTGATCACGTACAGCGCGACCGTGAGCGAAACGATCACGAACACGCCTGCGCTGACGACCACACCGGCCCTTGCGTGGGCCGGCCCGTCACAAAACGGCCTGACGTACACCTGGACCCACACGGCGGCGTCCGGCGAAACGAACACGTACACAGCGAAGCTCGATCAACTCTGCGACCAGGCGGCGAACTGCGTGAGCAACGTAACGGCGAACATGGCCGGTCTTGAGATCGACGCCGCACCGCCGGCGGTAACGTTGCTCTCGCCCGCGGCAGGCACGAAGTACAGCCGCCAAATCGGGTTCAACACCCTGACCGTGACCTTCGACACCGAGAACCTCGACGCCGTCCCCGGCGGCCTCGCCGTGACCGCCAGTGGCCGGAACGTCCCCTGCGGCGCGTACAACAGCGCCGGAAGCCCGCGGTATACGTGCAGCCGCACGGTGGACGGCGCCGACACCGAGGGCGCAATCAGCGTGACGGTCGAAACCCGGGACGCCGCCGGGAACCAGGGCTCTGCGAGCGTGGGAGTCGTCTTCGACTTCACAGCACCAGTCCTGGCCTCTCCAGTGCAGTTCACACGCGACGACGGCAACCCGCGAGCTAACAAGACGATGAACGATCTATACCTCAATCGAACAAAATTCGACGGCAGTTCCGGAATGCCACAGGTCGCGATCACGTTCTCGGTGAATGAGCCGTTGCTCAACAACCCCTCGCTCTCGATTCAAGGCAGCACTGGGGTGATCGCAAAGAACGGCGGCCAGAGCAGCGGCGAGTTCTACTGGTACGACTTCACGCAAGCTGGTACAGAGGTTGACCACAGCGGGACAGTAACGGCGACAGCAACCGACGTAGTGGGAAATCCAACTACCCTCGACCTCGGGACGATTCATTTCGACAACACCCAGCCAATCCTGACGCAGCCTATGGTCGATACGATGTTGTACCGCCGGATTACATGGGGTGACAACACGCATTCAGCGGCGACCTTTGAGGTGGTTGCCCAAGATCCGATTGAGCCGGAGGCCACGCTCCTCGTTTATGATGGCGTCGACACACAAATCAACGCTGTTATTGGTGCCACTCATGCTGATGAGATAGGGAATATAGGGACGGTGAACTTGACCCCGCTGAACCGCGTCCACGTCTATGCTGCAATTCGAGACCGGACAGGGAACTTACACGGATTGAACGCGCTCGACATCAAGCCCGCGGAGTGGATAGCGACAATGGGTTTCAAAGTGGCAGGGAGCACCACCGAGAATCCGCATCGTTTTGAACTGAGGCGCAGTATGGTTGGGACTCTGTTGCAAACTGAGTTTTCTGAAGCTGGATTCTCGGATGGGCTTGCACAATTGGGTTATCCACCAGTAGCGAGTGCCCAAGGGATCGAAGGTCCTTGGGGTCGAAAGGCCTTTGGCAATGCTCCGTCTCCCCGCATCGATCCTTCGATGGCGTATGATTCGGGTCGGGGCAAAGTCGTCCTGTTTGGAGGATACAACGGTACCACCCGCGTTGGCGATACTTGGGAATGGGATGGTTCTAGTTGGACCTCTGTGTCGAGCACGGGGCCATCGCCACGAGAGGCCGGTGCCGCGGTTTATGACTGTATTCGCGGGAAGGTTGTCCTTTTTGGAGGCCAGAAAAATGGAGGCACCTACGATGGCGAGACGTGGGAATGGGATGGAATTGGTTGGGCACTTGTCTCTACCGCTGGGCCATCTCCACGTTCGAACCACGCAATGGCATTTGACTCGGGCCGGGGGAAGGCCGTGCTCTTTGGGGGAGGAGATGGAAGCCTCAACGGTGAAACTTGGGAATGGGATGGAAAAACCTGGAGCCTCGTGTCGAGTGTTGGGCCGTCGGCGCGGCAATATCATGTGTTGGCGCATGACTCGGTTCGGAGGAAAATTGTTCTTTTCGGTGGCGTTATTGTCGGCAGCTACAACGGAGAAACTTGGGAATGGGATGGGGTTTCATGGACTTATTTGTCCAACACGGGTCCTTCACCCCGTATAGATGCCGCGCTCGCCTATGACCCGATACGCGGGAAAACAGTGCTTGTTGGCGGGGAGGATAGCAATGGGCGCAGCGGAGAGACATGGGAGTGGGATGGAAACAATTGGGTGTTGACGTCTTCTTCAAGTTTTTCGCCGCGCCGTGGTCATGGATTGGCCTACGATTCGCTTCGAGAAAAGTTGGTCCTATTCGGCGGACACTACGGCTTCTACGACAACGAAACATGGGAACGGACACAGGCTGGTTGGGCAAGGATTTCGCCAGTTGGCCCATCTCCGCGGTATATCCACTCAATGGCCTTCGACAGCGCGCGGGGAAAAGCCGTTCTCTTCGGAGGTGCTACGCCCGCATTCAACGACGAGACTTGGGAGTGGAATGGCATGAACTGGACTCTCGAAACCCCGACCACCAAGCCTTCGCCTCGATACTATTCTGCTATGGCGTATGACAGCGTGCGTGGGAAAGCCATTCTCTTCGGAGGATTTGATGGTGGCTATCGTGATGACACTTGGGAGTGGGACGGGACGAACTGGACTATACGCACGCCAGTGAACAAACCCTCCGTGCAGCTCTGGCATGCCATGACTTTTGACAGCGCGAGAGCCAAGGTTGTGCTTTTCGGTGGACACGTGTATGCCACTGGCACCCACAGTGACGAAACTTGGGAATGGGACGGTACGAATTGGACCAAGCGCAACCCGGTCAACAAGCCATCCGCGCGGGTGTGGCATGCCATGGCATATGACAGTGCGCGAGGGAAGGTCGTCCTGTTCGGAGGAGATAACGGTGCCGACGAAACTTGGGAGTGGGACGGGACGGACTGGACCTTGCTTAACCCGGCCCACAAACCGTCCGCGCGTCAGCAACATGCTCTGGCCTATGACAGCTCGCGAGAAAGGGTTTTCCTGTTCGGGGGGTTTAATACCGGTGTGGGTTCCCTTGACGACGCTTGGGAATGGAACGGAACAGACTGGATATCACTGGTTGGGACCATCAAGCCCTCGGCGCGAGACTGGCATGCGATGGTCTTTGACGCCGTGCGGGGAAAGATCGTTGTATTTGGAGGAGAGGCTCCTCTCAATGGGGAAACTTGGGAGTGGGACGACGCGGCCACTGCCAAGCCCGGACAGTCAATTCAGGTCGACTTTTCCGCTGCCTCGGTGGCACCCACATCGAACTGGCAATCCGTCACCGCGACCTTCTACTCCGGCGCCATCGGCTACCCTTCCGGAGTTCCTACCAACGGCGTGGACCTCAAGGTCTGGGACGAGGGGATGTGGAAGGTCGTCGCGACCAACAACGCGCCGCCGGGCAATCCGCAGCTTGTTTCCTGGACCACGACCGACCCGCAGGTGATCCCGCGGCTGTTCTTCGGCGACCAGCAGACGCTCAACTTCGCGGTGACGCCGGTGGCGCCGAACGGGACGGGTGTTGGCGAGGTCTCCGTGGATTATGCGGAGGTGACGGTGAAGTACAGGCAGTGAGCGGTTGTCGGTGGTCAGTGGTCAGTGATCGGTACGGAAAACCAGAAACCGACAACCGGCGACAGACCACCGGTCACGGGCCACGGAGTTGTGGTACAATCGGCGTAGCGAGGTGCAATGATGAAATCGGTGAAGGGCGTATTTGAAAACGGCAAAGTCAGGCTGCGCGGCAGGGTGGTCGTCAAAGGACCCGTTCCTGTAGTGGTCACGTTCTGCGACGATGATTCCGGGTCGTCCACGCCCGCCGAACCCCGAAGCGTAGGTGAACACCCTTCGGTCGGCATGTGGGCCGACCGGGGTGACATGGGAGACTCGGCCACTTTTGCGCGGGCACTGAGAGCCAAAGCCGAAAGGCGAGCCGGTGGCCGGTGACATTGTCGACACCACGGTACTCGTGGACGTCCTCCGCGAAGACGCCGTCGCGATAGCCTTCCTGGACGGCGTTGCGGCGGAACGGCGGCCGCTTTGTCCGGATGTCGTCCTTGCCGAGTTGATCGTCGGGTGCAGAGGCCGGGCGGAGATTAAAAAGGTGAAAGCGTTCGTTGCTGACGTTCTCGAACTCGCGATGCATGATGCCGCCGACGCGCGCCTCGCTTTGGAGCTTCTCGAACAGCACCATCCATCCCATGGACTCGGATACCACGACTGCCTGATTGCCGCCATGGCGGTGAACAGGGACACTGTCCTTTACACGACGAACGCAAGGCACTTTGTTTCGGTCAGCCATCTGACTCCAGTTTCGCCAATTTGGAGCCGAAGATTTGACACGGGATGACACGCTCAACCCGGCATCACGCCGCAGGGCGCATGGAGCGACCCTCGATCGCCCATTCCTCTGTCCGTCGGTCGCTGTCGATTTCCCCCAAC
>JACRBQ010000108.1 GCA_016213135.1 Chloroflexota bacterium
CGGAGGGCGGTTGCGCCGGGTGGGGGAGGGCGGCGGCGCGGCACACGCGGTAAGCTGATTACATATTCGACAAGGCGAAACGCAAGCTCCTCGGCGTTTCATAAACTCTGGAGACGATCATGGCAAACACTCTGCAATCTTACTCGGACGAAATGGCGGCGGCCATCGAAAAGGCGGCGCAATCGGTGGTAACCATCGATGCGCGCAACCACGTGCCCGGCAGCGGCATCGTGTGGAGCGCCGACGGTGAAATCCTTACGGCGGATCACATCGTGCAGCGCGACGAAAACATCAACGTGACTCTGCCCGACGGTCCGACTCACACCGCCACGGTGGTGGGACGCGATGCGGCCAGCGATTTGGCTTTGCTCAAAGTGGCCGCCTCGGGCCTCACCCCGGCCCAGTGGTCCGAGGTGAAGGTGGGCAACCTTGTTTTCGCGGTGGGCCGCCCCGATGGCGTGATGGCTACGTTGGGCATTGTGAGCACAGTGGGCGGGCCGGTGCACGGGCGGCGCCGGCACATTGAAGCTTACGTGCAGACCGATGTGGTGATGCTGCCCGGTTTTTCCGGGGGGCCGCTGGTGGATGCGAGCGGGCGCGTGGCCGGCATTAACAGCAGCGCGCTCGGGCGCGATGCCAGCCTGGCACTGCCGGCCGGCGCAGTGAAGCCGGTGGTGGAGTCGCTTAAAGCGCACGGGCACGTGAAGCGCGGCTTTTTGGGAGTGACCACGCAACCGGTGCGCCTCGTCCCGGCCATGGCCGAAACGCTGAAGCAAGACACCGGCCTGATGGTCATTGGCGCCGACGCCAACGGGCCTGCGGCGAAGGCCGGGCTGATGCAGGGCGACGTGCTGGTGGGCCTTGGCGATACGGCCATCGCCGACATTGGCGACTTGCAGGCGACGCTCGGCCCGGGCACCGTGGGCAAGGCGCTCAAAGCCAAATTCGTGCGCGGCGGCGAAGTGAAGGAACTGAACGTGACGGTGGGTGAACGCGAGTAGGCGGTTGCGCGCGCGAACCGTGATGCGTGATCCGTGGTGCGCCACGCCTCACGCCTCACGGTTTAACAGGCCGTTGTGTTACAATCGTTTCAACCCTTTTTGCCGGAGACGACATGACTTCTGTTCGCATAGAGCAAATTGAATTGCGCCACATCTCCATGCCGCTGGTTGCGCCGTTTGAAACGTCCTTCGGCTCGGAGAGCGAGCGCGAAGGGCTGATTGTGACTCTGCGGGGCGATGGCCTGACTGGTTGGGGTGAAGTGGTGGCGTCGCACGCGCCCGGCTACTCCCCCGAAACCGCACAGACGGAGTGGCACATCCTGCACGATTTCATCATCCCCGAGGTGTTGGGCAAAGAGTTCGCCGATGTCGAGGGGCTGGAGGCCGCATACCGCTCGGTGCGCGGCCACCCGATGGCCAAGGCCGGCATACAGGCCGCGCTCTACGATTTGCTGGCAAAGGCGCAAGGCGTGTCGCTGCAGAAAATGCTGGGCGGGTCCGGCGAGACGGTCAAGGTGGGAGTGTCCGTGGGCATTCAGCCCGGCACCGAGGCGCTGGTGGAACGGGTGCGCGCCTATCTGGCCGAGGGCTACAGGCGAATTAAGATCAAGATCAAACCGGGCCGCGATGTGGCCGACGCGGAGGCGGTGCGCAAGGCATTCCCCGATATTCTGCTGCAGGTTGACGCCAACTCGGCCTACACGCTCGCCGACGCCGGCGCCATTGAAGCGATGGATGATTTGAACCTGCTGTTGATCGAGCAGCCGCTGGCCGAGGACGACATTTTCGATCACGCCAAACTTCAGAGCCGGCTCAAGACGGCCATTTGCCTGGACGAGAGCATCCACAGCGCAAGGCACGCGCGCTGGGCGCAAGAGCTGGGCGCGTGCCGCATTATCAATATCAAGCCCGGACGGGTGGGGGGCTTGCGCGAGGCGGCGCGCATTCACGACTTCTGCGCCGAGCACGGCATTCCGGTGTGGTGTGGCGGCATGCTGGAGACCGGCATTGGCCGGGCGGCGAACGTGGCTCTGGCCTCGCTCCCCAATTTCAAATTACCGGGAGATATCTCCGCCTCCGATCGGTATTGGAAGGAAGATATCGTGGAACCGGCCTTTGCGCTCAACCAGGATGGAACGCTGACAGTTCCCACCGGCCCCGGAATTGGCGTGACCGTGCGGGAGGCGCTTTTGGAGCAGGCGACGATACGCAAGGAAATCTACCGGCCAACGGGTGCGCGGGTTGTAACGTTTCCGGGGCTGCGCAAGTCGCCATAACGCGCGCGAATACCTCATTGACACTACCCCCTCGCTTCTGTATAATCACCTTTCGTCATCCCCCCGTGTTTGGCATGAATGGCAGCAGTAACCACTCCCCGTGCGAGGTGGTTATGTCGCGTTTTGTCGCCCGTTAAGTTCAGGAGAGACAGCATGGCGTCTACAATCGGCCGTAAGTCTTACGCCCGCATTACTGATTCATATCACCTCCCCTCTCTCATCGAAGTGCAACTCGACTCCTTCAAATGGCTTCGCGATGAAGGCCTCAGTCAATTGTTTGATGAAATCACCCCGGTTGAATCGTTCAACAAGGGTATGAAGCTGTTCTTCCCCAGCCGTGCCCCGGAGTCCAAGGAGTTCGGCCTCCGGTATTGGTTTGAAACGCCCAAATACGACCCGGATGAATGCCTTGATCGGGATATGACCTACGCGGCCCCGCTGTATGTAAAGGTGTTGCTGGCCGGGCCTGAAGTTCCCGAGCCGATTACCTCCGATATTTTCCTCGGCGATTTCCCGCTGATGACCGAGAATGGCACGTTTATCATAAATGGCACCGAACGTGTCGTGGTGTCTCAACTCATCCGCTCGCCTGGGGTGTACTTTGAAGCCGAAGATGAGCGCTCCTCCGGGCGCCGATTATCGGCGGCCAAGCTCATTCCGGATCGCGGCGCGTGGATGGAGTTTGAAACCCGCAAGAGCGATTACCTGACCGTCAAATTTAACCGGAAGCGCACGGTGCCGGTGACCATGTTGCTGCGCGCGCTGGCCGCCGTGGACGACGGGCTGGGCGGCGACTCGCCGCTCAAGACCGGCAAGGACGACGAAGTGCTGGCGCTGTTTGCGGAAGTGGACAACAACCCCGATCGCCAGTTCATCGCGGCCACTTTGCGACAAGAGCCTACCTGGGAAGGCAAAGACAAGCGCTCCATTGCCCAGGAAGCCATGGTGGAGTTTTACAAGCGGATGCGCCCCGGCGATCCACCCACGCTCGACAACGCCAAGGAATATCTTGAGCAGCAGTTGTTCGATCAGCGGCGATACGATTTGGAACGGGTGGGGCGTTATAAGCTCAACCAGAAACTCCAGCTATCCGAGAAGATTCCGCTGGCGCACCGCACGTTGACCAAACACGACGTCATCGCGTTAATCTCACGCATGATCCTCATCAATAACGGCGTCGTCCAGCCCGATGATATTGACCACCTGGGCAATCGTCGCGTGAAGACGGCCGGCGAACTGATTCAGGGCAAGCTGCGGGTGGGCCTGCGCCGCACCGAGCGCATCATTCGCGAGCGCATGTCCATTCGCGAACAGGGCGCGATTTCGCCGGTGACCCTCATCAACATCCGCCCAGTGGTGGCCGCCATCCGCGAATTCTTCGGATCGTCGCAGCTTTCGCAGTTCATGGATCAAACCAACCCGTTGGCAGAACTGCGCCACAAGCGCACGCTCTCGGCATTAGGCCCGGGCGGCTTGCGGCGTGAACGGGCGGGTTTCGATGTGCGCGACGTGCATCACTCGCACTACGGGCGCATTTGCCCGATTGAAACCCCGGAAGGCCCGAACATCGGCCTGATCGGCCGGTTGGCCTCGTATGCCAAAGTGAATCCGTTCGGGTTCATTGAAACGCCCTATCGCAAAGTGCTCAAGTTGCTGCCGGCGAATGACAAGCTGCTCACCGGGCGACACCTGCGCGAGGATGTGGTTCACCCCAAGAGCGGCGACGTCATGGGCCGCAAAGGCGATGAAGTCACCAAAGACATGGCCAGGCAACTGGCAAAGCTTGGCGAGGTTGAAATCCCCATCGTGCCGTATGTAGGGGACGAGATGTTTTACCTTTCGGCGGATGTGGAAGACCGCTACATTATTGCCCAGGCCAACGCGCCACTGAACGCCAATTTCGAATTCGTGCGCCCCCGCGCCTCGTGCCGGGCGCACTCCAAATTCATTTTCTCTCCGCCGGAACAGATCGACTACATGGACGTTGCGCCGTGCCAAATTGTGGGCATCAGCGCCGCGCTCATTCCGTTCCTCGAGCACGATGACGCCAACCGCGCGTTGATGGGCTCCAACATGCAGGCGCAGGCCGTGCCGTTGCTGCGGCCCGAGGTGGCTACTGTGTCTACGGGCATGGAGCGCCAGGCGGCGATGGACTCCGGGCAGGTAGTGTTGGCCGACGAAGACGGCGAAGTGGTGAGCGTGACCGGCAAGGAAGTGGTAGTGCAAACCGGCCATAGTAAGAAGAAAGTGTACCGCCTGCGCAAGTATCAGCGCTCGAACCAGAGCACATGCATCGATCAGCATCCGGTGGTGACCAAGGGCCAACGGCTAAAGAAGGGCCACGTCATCGCCGACTCCTCCTCCACGGTGCACGGCGAGATCGCGCTGGGGCAGAACGTGCTGGTGGCCTTCATGTCGTGGGAAGGCGGCAACTACGAAGACGCGATCTTGATCTCCGAACGGATGGTGCGCGAGGACATGTTCACGTCCGTGCATATCGAGAAGCACGAGTTGGAAGCCCGCGATACGAAGCTCGGGCCGGAGGAAATCACCTTCGACATCCCGAACGTAGGCGAAGACGCGTTGAAGGATTTGGATGAAAAAGGCATCGTGCGCGTCGGCGCCGATGTCGGCCCCAACGATATTCTGGTCGGCAAAATTACGCCGAAGGGTGAAAAAGAACTGTCGCCGGAGGAGAAATTGCTGCGGGCCATCTTTGGCGAAAAGGCCCGCGAAGTGAAAGATTCGTCGCTGCGCTTGCCGCACGGTGAAAAAGGCAAAGTGGTCGATGTGCGCGAGTTCACCCGTGACGAGCATCGCGACCTGCCCGCCGGCGTGGATAAGATGGTGCGTGTGGCCGTGGCCCAGCGTCGCAAGATCACCGAAGGCGATAAAATGGCCGGGCGGCATGGCAACAAAGGCGTGGTGTCGCAAATCGTGCCGATTGCCGATATGCCCTACCTGGAAGATGGCACCCCGGTGGACATCATCTTGAATCCGCTGGGCGTTCCGGGCCGTATGAACATCGGCCAGATTCTGGAAACCCATCTAGGGTACGCCGCGGATCGACTCGGCTTCCGCGCCGTAACGCCCGTTTTCGACGGGGCCAACGAAGTGGAAATTGAGGCCGAACTGGCCCGGGCGTGGCTCATCGATCGAGCATGGACGGAAGCGACCGAACGGGCGTGGGATTGGCTGCTCGATCAGGAAATCGATCCCGAATCGGTCGAGTCCGACGACGAGGCGCGGCGCCTGTATCTGGAAAGCTGGCTCGGCAAGACATACGATGCTGAACTGCTGGCTACCGATGCGGCCTATTCGCGACGGGCGACTCTGATGGAGTGGCTGCGCGAACGCGGCTACGAGCCGGAGAAGGCATTGATCTTCGACACCACCCATGTGGACATGCCGAGCCGTGACGAGGCTGATGCCAACGCCATTGAGGCGTGCTTGCGCACCTGGCTGTCGGATCACGGGGTGAAGGCAGACAAGTTGAGCCGCGAGGTTCTGCGCGCCAAAGCCGAAGACTACATGAAGTCGTCGGAAGCGCCGATGCCCATTCTCGGCAAGATGAAAGTGTTCGACGGCAAGACCGGCGTGGCCTTCGATCTGCCGGTGACGGTAGGTATCATCCACATGTTGAAGCTCGCCCATCTAGTCGAGGACAAAGTGCATGCGCGCTCCACCGGCCCGTACTCGTTGGTGACGCAACAGCCGCTCGGCGGCAAGGCGCAATTCGGCGGCCAGCGCTTTGGCGAAATGGAAGTGTGGGCGCTGGAGGCATATGGCGCGGCGTATACGCTGCAAGAGATGCTCACGGTGAAGTCCGACGATGTGCAAGGCCGCGTGAAAACCTACGAGTCCATTGTGAAGGGCGAGGAAATCGAGGAGCCGGGCATCCCGGCGTCGTTCCGTGTGCTGGTGAAGGAGCTGCAAAGCCTGGGCCTGGCGGTGGAAGCGCTAACCGACGTCGGCGACACGATCCGCTTTGGCAAGGATGAAGAGAAGCAACGCACGCCCAGGCTCGGCAAGACGGGTTTGACCGGGATGATCGATGAGCGGTGAGAAGCTAATCTGCTACTCATGCGGTTGAGCCGCGTTGCACAAGCCTTGACGGACAAATAGCGGCGTGGTAAAATTCGCGTCCGCTAATCTAATACCCCGCGTCACAGATGCTCTTTGTGCCGCGAGTTGAATATCGGTTGTATCTGGTGGAGCGAGGCCATCGTGTTTTCAAACGATGGCCTCGTTCACGCCCATAGCACGGAATAAGCGCAAGTACTGGAGGACTACGTGCCGACGATTAATCAATTGGTCCGCAAGGGCCGCCGAACAAAATCCGTGAAAAGCAAAGCGCCTGCGCTGCAATTCACGCTTAACTCCAAAAAGCAGCGCCGGATGAAGCAGCCTAAAGGCTCTCCGCAGAAGCGCGGCGTTTGCACGGTGGTCCGCACCCAGACCCCGAAGAAACCGAATTCGGCGTTGCGCAAGGTGGCCCGTGTGCGCCTGACGAATGGCCTCGAAGTGACGGCCTACATCCCCGGCGAGGGGCATCAATTGCAGGAGAACTCGGTGGTGTTGGTGCGCGGCGGGCGCGTGAAGGATTTGCCGGGCGTGCGCTACCATATTGTGCGCGGCACCCTGGATACTACCGGGGTGGACGCGCGCCGCCAGAGCCGGTCCAAATACGGCAACAAGCGGCCCAAGGAAGCAAAGAAGTAATCAGTCTGACGGAGTACTGCAATGTCCCGACGCAATAAACCTGCCAAGCGCGTTACCCTGCCTGACATTAAATACAACAGCGTGGCCGTGTCCATGTTCGTCAATCGAATGATGGGTCGCGGCAAGAAGAGCGTAGCTCGCCGCGCGATCTACGACGCGATGGCCCTTGTGGAAGAACGGGCCAAGCGCGCGCCGCTGGAAGTGTTCGACCAGGCGTTGAAGAACGTTGCCCCCACCGTGGAAGTGAAACCCCGGCGCGTGGGCGGCGCCACCTATCAGGTGCCCATGGAAGTCCCCTCCGACCGCCGCCAGTCGTTGGCTATGCGCTGGATCATTGCCGGGGCGCGGTCTCGGGCGGGGCGCTCGATGGCTGAGAAACTGGCTGGCGAATTGCTGGATGCCGCCAACAACACTGGTGTTGCCATTAAGAAAAAGGAAGAGACCCACAAGATGGCGGAGGCCAACCGCGCCTTTGCTCATTACCGTTGGTAGTTTTTTATCATGGCCCGTAAATACCCTCTCGAGAAGACACGCAATATCGGCATCATCGCGCACATCGATGCCGGTAAAACGACCACGACTGAACGGGTTTTGTTCTACACGGGCAAAACGCATCGCATCGGCTCGGTGGATGAAGGCACCACGGTCACCGACTGGATGGAGCAGGAGCGAGAGCGCGGCATCACCATTGTGTCTGCCGCCGTCACTGCCGAGTGGCAAGGCCACCTGATCAACCTCATCGACACGCCCGGGCATATCGACTTCACGGCCGAGGTGCAGCGTTCGCTGCGCGTGCTCGACGGCGGCGTGGTGGTGTTCGACGCCGTGCAGGGCGTCGAACCCCAATCGGAAACAGTGTGGCGGCAGGCCGATCGATATGGCGTGCCGCGAATTTGTTTTATTAACAAGATGGATCGCACCGGCGCGGACTTCTTCCGTTCCGCCGACATGATCACCAGCCGCCTGGGGGCCAACCGGGTGATCATGCAGTTGCCCATCGGCTCCGAGTCCAAGTTTGAAGGCGTGGTCGACTTGCTATTGCGCAAGTCGATTCGTTGGACCGACCCAAGCGGGCGCACGATGGAAGAAGGCCCCGTTCCGGCTGACATGGCCGATATGGTCGCCGAATACCGGTCGAAGATGATAGAGCTTATTGTGGAGCACGACGATCATCTGATGGAAATGTACCTCGACGGCACAGAGCCGACCATCGAGCAGCTCAAGAGCACGCTCCGCAAGGCCACGCTCAAAGGCAAGGCGTTCCCGGTTTTTTGTGGCGCCGCCTTTCGCAACAAAGGTGTCCAGCCGATGCTGGACGCGGTGATTGACTACCTGCCCTCGCCCCTGGATATTGAAGCGGTCAAGGGGAACAATCCCAAGACAGACGAAGTAGAATCGCGGCCGGTGGATGAAAGCGCCCCGCTGGCGGCGCTGGTGTTCAAAATTGTGTCCGACCCCTACGTGGGCCGCCTGGCTTACTTCCGCGTGTATTCGGGTGCTATTCGCACCGGCACCACGATCCTCAATTCCACCAAAGACAAGCGCGAGCGCATTGGCCGTTTGATTCGCATGTATGCCGATCGGCGCGAGGACGTGGACGAGGTGCTGGCGGGCGACATTGCCGCCGTGCTGGCGCTCAAGGATACGTTTACGGGCCACACGTTGTGCGACCCGTCGAATCCCATTGTGCTGGAGAGCATTTCATTCCCGGACCCGGTGATTCACATCGCCATTGAACCGAAGTCGACAGCCGACCAGGACAAAATGGGTGAGGCTTTGCGCAAACTGGCCGAAGAAGACCCCACCTTCCGCGTGTCCACTAACGAACAGACGGGCCAGACCATTCTTGGCGGCATGGGCGAGTTGCACCTCGAGATTCTGGTGGACCGCATGTTGCGCGAATATAAGGTGCAGGCCAACGTGGGCCGGCCGCGCGTGGCCTATCGCGAGTCGATCACCCGCCCCGTGTCCAAGGTGGATTTGAAATTCGCCAAACAAACCGGCGGCCACGGCCAATATGCCCATGTGGTGATTGCGCTGGAACCCGGCCCGACCGGCTCTGGCATTGTGTTTGAAAACAAGATCGTCGGCGGGACCATTCCGAAGGAATTTATCAACCCCACCGAACGAGGCGTTCGCGAGGCCGCCGAGGGCGGGGTGCTGGCCGGCTATCCGGTGGTGGATGTGAAAGTGACCCTGTTCGACGGTTCGTCACACGATGTGGACTCGAGCGAAATGGCTTTCAAGATGGCCGGTTCGATGGCCTTCAAGGAAGGCGTGATGAAAGGGGCGCCGGTGTTGCTGGAGCCGGTGATGAAGGTGGAGGTGGTGGCCCCCGACGAATATCTGGGCGACGTGCTGGGCAATCTGGCTGCGCGCCGCTCCACCATCGAGGGCATGGATGCCCGCCTTGGCGGTGTGCAAGCCGTTCGCGCTCAGGTGCCGCTCGGAGAGATGTTTGGCT
Organism: Chloroflexota bacterium; assembly: GCA_016213135.1. Lineage (GTDB taxonomy): Bacteria > Chloroflexota > Anaerolineae > Anaerolineales > VGOW01 > VGOW01. The sequence goes on from JACRBQ010000108.1 coordinate 9,465, forward strand.
ACGCCACCGACATTCGTTCACAAACTCAGGGGCGCGGTGTGTACTCGATGGAGTTCGACCATTACGCTCCGGTTGCCAAGAATGTTGCCGACGAGATCATCGAAGGCAAGAACAAAAAATAGCTATCGTTTTTTCGATTTTGCAGGAGGCTCCGCACTATGGCTAAAGAGAAATTTGATCGCAGCAAGCCGCACGTCAACGTGGGAACGATGGGCCACATCGACCACGGCAAAACGACGCTGACCGCCGCCATCACCAAAGTGCTGGCGATGAAGAAGCTGGCCCACTTCAAGGCGTACGACCAGATCGAC
>JACRBQ010000109.1 GCA_016213135.1 Chloroflexota bacterium
GGGCCGAACAAGCCGTGATGGTGAAACGGTTGGCCGTGCGGGTGGCCGAGCCGGAGTTCAAACCGCTGCCGGTGATTGCCGGCGGCCAGCCCAGCCCGCCGATGATACAATCGCATTTCGCCCCCAGGCCCGAAAGGATGAAGTAGCTTCCAATCCCCCCGTTTCTGTTTGGGGCCATTGGCAGTCAACCTTGTTTATGCAAAAACGAATTACCGACGACCTGCACGACCTCCTCGCCATTCTGCCGAAAAATCTTGGCGCAGCCCTCACGGCCGCCAATCGCACCGACGATCTATTGGAAGTGATTCTCGATCTGGGCCGCGTGCCCACGGCCCGTTACGTCGACGACGAAGTGCGACTGACCAATGCCGAAGTGACGCACGACGATCTCAAAACAATCGTCAGCCGCATCGGCGAGTTTGACGCCGACAACCGCGCCGGCATCGAGCGCACGCTGCACCGCATCTCGGCCATCCGCAACCGGCGGGGCCACATTGTGGGCCTCACCTGCCGCGTGGGGCGCGCCGTGTATGGCACCACCGAGATTGTCAAAGACCTGATCGAATCGGGCAAGAGCATCCTCATGCTGGGCCGCCCCGGCATCGGCAAGACGACGATGTTGCGTGAGGCGGCGCGCATCCTCGCCGAGAAGAAGCGAGTGGTGATCGTGGACACTTCCAACGAGATCGGCGGCGATGGCGACGTGCCTCACCCGGCGGTGGGCCAGGCCCGCCGCATGCAAGTGGCCCAACCCAACTTGCAGCACGAGGTGATGATCGAGGCCGTGGAAAATCACAACCCGGAAATCATCATCATCGACGAGATTGGCCGCGAACTGGAAGCCGCCGCCGCCCGCACCATCGCCGAGCGCGGCGTGCAGCTCATCGGCACGGCGCACGGCAAAACGCTCGACAACCTGCTGCTCAACCCCACGCTGGCCGACCTCGTCGGCGGCATCGAGTCGGTGACGCTTTCCGACGAGGAGGCCCGCCGGCGCGGCACGCAAAAGACGGTGCTGGAGCGCCGCGCCCCGCCCACGTTCGACGTGCTGATCGAGATTCAAGATCGCGAGCGGCTCAATGTGCATACCGACGTGGCCGCGGCGGTGGACGGCATTTTGCGCGGCCGGCCGGTGGGCGCAGAGCTGCGGTATGTGGATGAGGCGGGGGCGATTCGGATCGAGGCGGCGCCCGCGCCGCACGCCCCGAGGCCAGCGTCCACCAGCCGGGGGATTGATATCCGCTCCCGGGGCGAATACGCCCGGGCCACTTCCGAGGCCGCCCCGGCGCGTCTACCGTTTGCCCGATCCGATCCCTCCAACGCGCCCGTGCTCTCGCCCCTGAGCATCTATGCCTACGGGTTGGCGCATCAACGATTGGAGCAAGTGGCCAAGCGTCTGCGACTGCCGCTGACACTGGTGGACGACGTGAACGAAGCGCAGGCGCTGGTGACCCTCAAGACGTATTACCGCCGCCACCAGCAGCCCATCTCCGACGCCGAAGAGCGCGGCATTCCGATTTACGTGTTGCGTTCGAATACGGTAAACCAGATGGAGGATTTTCTGGGCGAGATTTTCAATCTCTCGCTGGAAGACACGGTGGACGAGGAGGCGGCCCATCGCGCCGTCCGCGAAACGCAGGCTGCCATTCAGGCCGTGCTCAACGGGTCGCGCACGGTGGATCTGTCGCCGCAAGCGGCGGCGCTGCGCCGCCGCCAGCACGAACTGGCCCGCGAGGCCAACCTCGTCTCGCATTCGTACGGCAAAGAACCGTACCGGCGGGTGAGAATATTCAGAGAATAATGCTCAACGCCCAATGCTCAATTCACAACTGAGCATTGTGCATTGTGAATTGACCATTGGGCATCTTCATCACCTTCGAAGGCCCCGAGGGGTCCGGTAAATCCACACAGTGTCGCTTGCTGGCCGAGCACTTGCAGTCGCTCGGCCGGCCTGTGTGGCTTACCCGCGAGCCGGGCGGCACGGAAATCAGCCAGCAGGTGCGGCACATACTCATGGACTTGAAAAACAAGTCCATGTATCCGGCCACGGAGTTTTTGCTGTTCTCGGCGGCGCGGGCGCAATTGGTGCGCGAGGTCATTCGCCCGCACTTGGACAAAGGCGAGATCGTGATCTGCGATCGCTATCGTGATTCATCGTTGGCTTATCAGGGATACGGCCACGGCCTGCCGCTGGACACCATTCGCGCAGTGAGCGCGTTTGCCACCGACGCGCTGGCCCCTGATCTGACTCTGCTGTTGGACATCGACCCCGAGCGCGGCATCCAACGCAAACAAGCGCACAACGCCGAGTGGAACCGGATGGACGATTATGCGCTGGCGTATCACCGGCGGGTGCGGCAGGGGTTTTTGGCGCTGGCCGCCGCCGAGCCGGGGCGCTGGCGGGTGCTGAACGCGGATAAGCCGGTGGAGGAATTGCAGGAGGAAGTGCGGGCGGTGGTGATGGAGGCTGTCAGAGATTAACAATGGGCTTGTCCGTTGCCCTTCTACTTCGACCTCGTTATAATACTTTCACCAGCGAAGGGATATTGCTATGAGCACTGACGTCATTCTTATTCAAATACGCAGTTTAGAAGCCCAGCTAGAAATGATCCGGGCCGACCTGAAGCAGACCGGCGAAGCGCGCAAACCATTTGCTGAGTTCTTCGGTGTTCTCAAAGGCATTGTTGAAACCACAGAGCAAGAAGTGGAAGCGGTCAAGTTGACGATCAAGGCTGAGCCCGTCTGATGGTCTACGTGTTGGATACCCACGTGCTCATTTGGTTCCTGGAGGGCAACAAACGCCTGAGCGCTGCCGCCAAAACCATCCTTACCGACACCGCCGCTCAACTTGTCATCCCCACACTTGTTCTTGCCGAAGCAGCCTATCTCTACGCCCGCAAACGCACCAGCGTTGGCATTGATCGCATTCTGACAGAAATTGCCAGCGCCGAGAACTGTACGGTTTATCCCCTTGACGAACGAGTCGCCGCACATGTCTCGGGCAACCTGGATTTGCACGATGCGATCATCGTTGGCACAGCAATCGTATATCGTGATGTTCTTGGCAAAGAAGTGGCTATTGTAACCAGAGACGAAATGATAGCTCGTTCTGGGCTTGTCCCGGTTGTTTGGTAGCCGGCTAATTGCGCAGGCAACTATTGCCGCATGCCGATTCGCAAAACCTGTCCTAAGGCTCGTTCCTCACCTGCGCTCCAAAAACCGCCCCATCAATCGCACCGCATCCCCTGCGTCAACATACCTCGCAAAAGTCAACAGCCGGTTGCCGGTGATCATTTTGGACACTTTGACTCCGTTCACCGCCAGGCATAGCACCGGCTTGCCTTTGAGCAAAGCATAGGCGATCTCGTAACCCGCGCCGTGGGAGGGGGTGCTCACCTCGGCCACCACGGCATCGCATGCGTCCACCCAGGCCGTGTCACGGTCGTAAACGGTCCGGGGATCGATCTCGGCTTCCTCGGTCATCACACCCGGTCGGGCCAGATGCGCCGTGGGCACGGTGTGGCCGTGGGCCAGCATCCAATCCACAAGGGCAGCATAAACAGGCTGGTCGTTGCGCCCGCCGGTGACGGAGCAGGAAAAGTAGATGTTCATTTTGTATTGACCTTACTTAATGCTACAATCCGCATCATTGCCATGGGGGGCGCTGCGCATATGACTTCCGATACCCGTGAGACCCTGAGATTTTTGCAGACCGAGAACACCCGGCTGGTGGAGGAAAACCGCGAGCTGCGGGGTGAAAACGCCACTTTGCGGCGCATTCTGGATGTTTTGCGGACTCTGCAGGACGTGTCGACCTCCATCACCGCCAGCACCAGTGTGTTGGGTTTGCTGGACCGCATCTTGCAGTCGGCGCTGCAGAGCATTGACGCTACCGCGGGATCGCTGCTGCTGATTGACGACGAAACAGGCGAACTCGTGTTCACGGTGGTGGAGGGGGCCTCGCGCGAGGCGCTGCTCAACTACCGGCTGCCGATGGGCACGGGCATCGCCGGGTGGGTGGCTCAACACGCCGAGCCGGTCATTGTCGCCAACGTTCGCCAGGACCCGCGCTTTTCGCCATTGGTAGACGAGACGATTCACTTTCAAACCTTGTCGCTGGTGTGCGTGCCGCTGGCCACTCCGCGCAAAGTGCTGGGCGTGCTCAACGCGCTCAACAAAGCCGGCGGCAAAGAGTTTACTTCGGACGATTTGGCCCTGCTGGCCGTGGTGGCTCAGCTGGCGGCCACGGCCATGGAGCGCGCCGAATCGGCGACGCCCGAAGCCCACGCGTAGCTCGCGCTTCTATCCCCTCAGTTCGGCCCCCAGCACATTCTTCGCGCGGCGCACAATTTTCTCGCGCACTTTGGCCGCTTCGCCATCGGTGAGCGTGCGATCTTCGGCCTGATACGTCAGCCGGTAGGCCAGGCTCTTTTTGCCCGCGCCAATCTGTTCGCCTCGGTACAGATCGAACAACCGGATGTTGACCTGTAGAGACGCAGCACGCTGCGTCTCCACGGCATGCTGCGTCTCTACGACGGCCTGCCGGATGAGCGCTTCCACCCGCGACGCCGCCACGCCCTCGTCGACGATGAGCGCAATATCCTCCACCACCGGCGGGAAGCGTGACACACCCGTGGTGACACGCCTCGGCGGGATGCCGGCCAGCACGGCCTCGAGGTCGAACTCAGCAGCCAGCACGGGCGCGGCCGGGTTCGCGCCCAGATAGGCTTCGGCTACCAGCGGATGTAACTCGCCAAACGCGCCCACCACCCGCCCCCCGATTTTCAACAGCGCAGTGCGCCCCGGCCTAAAGGATGCATGTTCTCCCGGCTCGGCGGCCACATCGGGCAAGTGCAGCCCATCGGTTAGCGCCTCCACCACGCCTTTGAGATCGAAGAAGTCCATTAGCGCGCGGTCGGCGGGCTGCCAGCCTTGCGGCTCGCGCGGGCCGCTGAGCACGATGGCCACCCGGCGCGGCTCCTGCGGCAAAGCCTCGCCCGCAACGGGCAGATACACGGAGCCAACTTCAAACAGCGCCACCCGCTCGGTGAAGCGCAGGTTGGTCGTCGCCGCCTCCAGCACACTGGCCAGCATGGAATGGCGCAGAGCCACGCGGTCGGCGGCGATGGGATTGGTGATGGTGACATACGGCAACGGGTCGGCGGGGGCGCCGGGCGGCAACGACCGGGCCTCACGCTCCGCCGTAGTCAACCGGCTGCTGATCACTTCCTGCAATCCGGTATTGACCAGAATGTCGCGCGCGCGCTCCTCGTGCTCCAGCGACGGGTTGCCGCGCTGGGGCGGCATGGCATCGGCGATTTGCGTTTCGGGGATGCGCTCGTAGCCGTACACCCGCGCAATTTCCTCGATGAGGTCGGCCTGCCCAATCACGCCCGCGCCGATATCCATGCGGTGATCGGGAACGGCGACTCGCAACTGCGGCTCGCGCTTGTTGGTGAGCGGCATGCACACAAACTCCAGCGATTCCAGAATTTTGGCGATTCGCCTGAGCGGGATGCGGATGCCCAGGATGCGCTCCACGTCCGCCTCGCCAATATCCACCGTGGGCGATTTGAATTTACGCGGGTACACGTCGAGCATGCCTTTGGCTACCGTGCCGCCTGCCAGCGAACGCATCAACTCGGCGGCGCGCTTGCAGCCGCGTTCGGCCATAGCCGGATGCACGCCCCGGCTGAATCGGTACCCGGCCTGCGAGCTTTGCAGGGCCTGCGCCTGCACCGTGCGCCGGATGTTGATGAAGTTCCACGAAGCCGCTTCGAGCAACACGCTCGTTGTCGCCTCCGACACTTCCGACTCGCCGCCGCCCATCACGCCGCCGATGGAAAGCGCCCCGGCGGTGTCGGTCACCAGAATGGTGAACGGGTCCAGCAGCCGATCCACGCCGTCGAGGGTGAGCAGGCGCTCGCCCGCATTGGGCAGCCGGGTGATGAGGGTGGGCATTTTGCCGTTGGCGCGTCTCACCAGCACGTCGTAGTCAAAGGCGTGCAACGGTTGGCCCACTTCCAGCATCGCGTAGTTGGTGATGTCCACGATGTTGTTGATGGGGCGCATCCCGGCCAAACGCAACCGGCGCTGCATCCAATAGGGCGAAGGCCCGATCTTCACGTCGCGGATGAGCATGGCGGTGAAGCGCGGGTTGAGTTCCGGCTCGCGGATTTCGATGGCGACCTTGCCTTTGATCGTCGGCCCGGCTTGCACGGCCTCGAAGGCCGGGGGCCGCAGCGTGCCGTGGGTGAGGGCGGCAATCTCGCGGGCCACGCCGAGCATATTGGCGTTGCGGGCCATGTTGGGGTTGATCTTCACGTTGAAGACCACGTCGCCCATGTAGTCGGCGAGGGGCACGCCCACCGGGGCCTCGTCGTCCAGCAGGATGATGCCCTCGTGTTCGTCGCTGATGCCCAACTCTTTTTCGGAGCAGACCATGGAATACGAGTCGACGCCGCGAATTTTGGCCCGCTTGAGGGTCATCAGTTCGCGCCCCGGCTTATGGCCGTCGTACAGCACCGAGCCTTCGCGGGCATAGGCGGCTTTGACGGGCCTGGGCAGCAGCCCCAGCCCTTTGTATTGGAAGAGGTTGGGTGCGCCGGTGAGCACGATTTCCTCGGCGAGGCCGCCCCAATCGAGACGCAGCAGCGTGAGCCGATCGGCGTTGGGGTGTGGCAGCACCTCCAGAATCCGGGCCACGACAATCTTTTCCCGATCCCATGAAATGCCGGACACATTGAATTCCTGCTTGCCGTCGGCGCCGGCGGCGGGCATGGGCAGGCCAACGTATTCAATCTCTTCCACCTCCAGCCCGCTGAACGTCAGCCGGCGGGCCAGTTCTTCGGGAGCGAGGATGATCTTCACAAAATCTTTGAGCCAACTCAATGGTACGCGCATGTCTAATCTCCGTATGGGCGTGTGGGGGTATGGGAGTAACTCCCACACGCCCATACTCCCGTGCTCAAATCAAAACTGCTCCAAGAATCTCAAATCATTCCCCCAAAAATATCGGATGTCTTCGATCTTGTATTTCAGCATCGCCATGCGCTCGGGGCCCATGCCAAAAGCAAAGCCGGAGTACACGCGCGGGTCGTAGCCGCCGTTCTTCAGCACGGCGGGGTGCACCATGCCGCAGCCCAGAATTTCGAGCCAGCCGGTTTGCTTGCACACCGGGCAGCCCTGCCCGCCGCACACGAAGCACTCCACGTCCATCTCGGCGCTGGGTTCGGTGAAAGGGAAGTGGTCGGCGCGGAAGCGCGTGCGCACGGTTTGCCCGAACATGCGGCGGGCAAAGTCGGTGAGCGTGCCTTTCAGGTCCGTCATGCGGATGCCCTTGCCCACCGCCAGCCCTTCGATCTGGTTGAATTGAATCTCAGAGCGCACGGTGATCTGCTCGTAGCGATAGACCATGCCCGGCAGGATCACCCGGATGGGGTCGGGGTACAGTTCGCGCATGGCGTGAATTTGTCCCGGCGAGGTGTGGGTGCGTAAAATGATTCCCGGTGTGGGGGTGTGGAAGGTGTCCCACATATCGCGCGCCGGATGGTGCGGGGGCATGTTGAGCAGCCCGAAGTTGTACTCGTCGGTTTCCACTTCGCGCGAGCGGTAGATTTGAAAACCCATGTCGGCCCAGATGCTGTAAATCTGGCGCAGGTTTTGGTTGGCGATGTGCAAGCGCCCCCGGCGCAAGGGCCGCCCCGGCAGAGTCACGTCCAGCGCCTCGGCGCGGAGGGAGCGCTCCAGTTCCGCGGCGCGCACGGCGGACTCTTTCTCGGCGAAGGCCGCTTCCAGCGCGCGCTTGATCTCGTTGGTGCGCTTGCCTACCGCCGGGCGTTCTTCCTTCGGCAGCTTGCCCAACTCGCCCAGCGCGGTTGAGAGGAGGCTTTGCTTGCCGAAGGTCTCGCTCTTCCACGCCTGCAGCGCGGCGGCCTCGGCCAGCCCGGACAGCCGGGCGAGGGCTGCTTGCTCGAATTGATTCAGTTGATCGATCATTTGTCCTCCGGTTGACCACAAAACGACAAAACAAAAACTCCCGCCCTGTCAAAGGGACGGGAGCATTTGGCTCTCGCGGTACCACCCTCGTTGGCCTTCGCGTTCAAGGCCCCCTCGTGCGCCTACAAACATCGGCTGCCCGCATAACGGTGGGCTTCCGGCGCAGGCTACCGGGCAACCACGAGGGCTGCCCCCACATTCACCTGCGCGGCTCGGGAGCGAACTTCGACCGGCTTTCCCGAACAGGGTTTGCACCTCGCCAATGGCGAACCCCGTCTCTCTGGCGCTTCTGCCGGTTTACTTTTCTCCGTCTCAGCCTTTGCTATGGAATTGCCACGAATTATCCGCAGAAGCGGCGATGTGTCAAGGCGCGGGCGGTTTCTTGTTTTCGGCGGCCAGTTGCTCTTCGACCAGCGGCCACACCAGCAGCAA
>JACRBQ010000113.1 GCA_016213135.1 Chloroflexota bacterium
GACCTCCTCGCTCCCCGCCCCCGCGGGGGTGAGGAGCGAGCCGTTACCATTTTTCGAGAGTGGCAGAACCATGTCAGTCTCCTTCCGCCCTACAGTAAATTATAGGAGGTCGGTGTCCAACACATTATAGACACAGAGGGAAACCGCCGGCTGGCCCTGAATCTAGAGGCAACCTACTGATTTGCGTCAGTATCCCAGTCAGCGGGTCAACCTTCATAAACACATGAACATTTGTACCAGAAATACGTGCAGTTCCAAAGAGAGTATTGGTTATGGAGTCAAACTGAAGGGATGTAAGCGCATCAGTGGATAATAGGGTTGTCCTTGCAAGCACAGCACCCGTCTGCGTGTCAAGAACGAACAACAACTGTTCCTCGCCCACATAGGCGGGGTAAAAGTACCGATGGTTCATACTATCCAGTGCCGTAAAACCGCCGGCTGGCCCTGAATCTAGAGGCAACCTACTGATTGGCGTCAGCATCCCAGTCAGCGGGTCAACCTTCATAAACATATGAACATTTGTGCCAGAAATACGCGCAGTTCCAAAGAGAGTACCCGCAGAGCTTGTCTGTGACTGCACTTCGGTCACTAGATGGGAGCAAGGGCCGTAACCAATAGGGCGCTGAGTAGCAATGGCCGTAAGCGAGACAGCGCCAACAAAAGGCTGACTGTCCCGGAAAATCCGCGACGGATGTGGTGGCGTGAAAACATGGTGGGTGTCTCCCTGTGGCTTTCGCGGTGGATTGCGATAGCTTACAGGTCTCGACACTCCCATGTCAAGTGACAAATGTCATCCTGTGACTGCCACCCGGCGACACTGATGAACAAGTGTCACGGTGGATATAGACAATTGTACTGAATCTGTCGCTACACCCGCTTGACCAATGCCCGCAAAGTAACAACCAGCCGCGCCGCGCGCTCGCCGGCGGTGCCGATGTAGTCCGACGCATCCATCAGTAGCTTCAGCCGCATGGGCTGCAAGTACATCAGGAACCGCTGGTCGGCGGCGATGGAGTCGGCCAATGGGTTGGGACGCCCGGCCTTGACCGCCTCCCAGGCTCTGAGGCTGTGCTCGCGCAGCAGTTCGTGCATCCGTTGGCGGTCAGCCCCGGCTTTGACTGCCGCCATTAGCACACGCTCGGTGGCGGCAAACGGGCCGAACTTCTCGAGGTTGTGAGCGCAGGCCGCTTTGTCAATCGTCATCCCCTGCACAATGCGCGCCGCTACGATCAGCATTTCATCCATGGCAATGAACGCTTCGGGCAGGATGGTGCGGCGGTTGGCCGAGTCGTCCAGCGTGCGCTCCAGCAGCGCCTCGGCGGCGTTGTCCCATGCCACCGGCGGCAGCGCGGCCACATACCGCGCCAGCGAGCAAATCTTCTCGGCGTTCACCGGGTTGCGTTTGAAGGGCATGGCGCTCGACCCCACCTGCCGCGCGCCAAACGGCTCGGCGGCCTCACCAAATCCCGGCGACTGCATTACCCGAAGATCAAAGGCGAACTTGTGCAGCGAGGCCGCCAGCCCGGCCAACGCGGCCAGCATCGTGTAATCCTGGGTACGGGGGTAGGTTTGGGTGGCCACGGGGAAGAAAGGCAGGCCCAGAGTTTGCATCACCTGCGATTCCAGTTCCCCCGGTGAAACAGGTGAGCCATCCAGCACTTCGGCATAGGAGGCCTGTGTGCCAACGGCCCCCTTCAGCCCCTTGCCGCACAGCCGTTCAGTCAAATCCGAAAGAGCCGTGTAGTGATGTAGCAAATCCTGCGCGTACACCGCCAGCCGATAGCCGAATGTCGTCGGCTCGGCAGGTTGAAGATGGGTGTAAGCCATGCAGGGGAGCGCATGCGTCTGCTCGATGCGCTCGGCGAACGCCAGCAGCAGCGCGCCCAATCGCTCCCCAAGCAACGCGAGAGCCTCGCGCTGGCGGAGCACGTCGGCGTTGTCGGTGATGTCGGCGCTGGTCGCGCCCCAGTGGATGATGCCCCCGCCCTGCGGGCACTGCTCGGCATAGGCGCGCACTTCGGCCATTACATCGTGGCCGATCTCGGCCTCAATTTCCAGCGAGCGCGCCAGATTGACGTCGTCTACATGGGCGCGCAGGTCGGCCACCTGCCCGGCGCTGACCAGCCCGGCCTGCTCTTGCGCCTGCGCCAACGCCACCCATATGCGCCGCCACAAGCCGCGCCGACGTTCGTCGGACCACAGGGCGCGCATTTCGGGCGAGCCGTAGCGAGAAGAGAAGGGAGAGTGGTAGGAGGACATGGAAAGAGTTTTGAGTTTTGAGTTTTGAGTTTTGAGTTTTGAGTTTTGAGTTTTGAGTTTTGAGTTTTGAGTTTTGAGTTTTGAGTTTTGAGTTTTGAGTTTTGAGTTTTGAGTTTTGAGTTACGATTGAGACCTCACGGATCGCATATCACGGATCGCTCGTCGTTCATCATTCATCATTCATCCCTCATCCTTCTCCCCATATCCAAGTCGCTTCAGCGCATTTTCGTCCTGCCGCCAGCCTTCGCGCACCTTCACATGCAGTTCCAAATAGGCCTGGCTGCCAAGCTGGCGCTCAAATTCCCGCCGCGCCCGGATGCCGATACGTTTGAGCATTTCGCCGCCTTTGCCGATGACAATGCCTTTGTGGCTTTCGCGCTCGACATACAGGATAGCGGTGACGTGCGCCGGGCGATCGGGGGATTCGACGAAGTCGTCGATGACCACGGCTACACCGTGGGGCACTTCGTCGTGCAATTCGACCAGGGCCGCTTCGCGCACAAGCTCGGCGGCCATGTCGCGCAGGGTGAAATCGGTGACCTCGTCTTCGGCATAATACTGCGGGCCCTCGGGCAGCAGACTCAACAACAGCGGCACGATCTCGCCGAGGTTGTCGCCGCGCACCGCCGAGACCAGCAGGCCTTTGGCGGCAGGGGCCAGCGCCCGATAGGCGGCAATGCGAGCGTCGGCCTGCTCCGGCTTCAACCGGTCGCACTTGTTGAGGATGAGTACCGGGATGGAGGGCTGGGCGCGAGCCACCAGTTCGCCAATGTGTTCGTCGGCGGCAGTGGGCAGTTCGGAGGCATCGGTCACCCACAGGACAATGTCGGCGTCGCCGAAGACGGAAGTGGCAACGTCGACCATGTGCTTATCCAAGGCCTGGCGGGGCTTCATGATGCCGGGGGTATCCACAAAAACGATCTGGCCCTCGGGCACGGTAAGGATACCCAATTGCTTGCGCCGGGTGGTTTGGGGGCTGGAGGAGACGATGGCGACCTTTTGCCCCAGCAGAGCATTGAGCAGTGTGGACTTGCCTACATTGGGCCGGCCCACGACGGCGACGAAACCGGAATGGAAAGTATTCAATGCACAATTCACAATTCACAATGCGCAATGCCAGCCGCAATCTCTGTGCATTGAGCATTGTGAATTGAGCATTTGGGGTCAGCCGCCGGTCACGATGGTGACAAGTTTGATACGGTCGTTCTCGCGCAGGGGCTGGTCTTCGGTGACGAGTTTGCCGTCGCGCACGGCGAGGTAAAGTTGCGGCTCCAGCCCGATTTTGATGAGCGCATCGCGGACGGTGAGACCGGGTTCCACTTCGTAGGTCTTGTCGCGATGCTTGATGATGGCGTTCATGCTTCCGATTGTACCGCAGTTGCAAAGGCCTCCAACCCGGCCAAGGGGATGGGGAGCGAGTGAGCCAGGGCGCGGGGCCACGCGTCCGGCGGCAGGCGGCGACAGAGCGCGGCGTGCATTTGAAAGATGGGGATGGCGGCCTGTAACCGGGCGGGAAACTGTCCGCCGGGGGCGAGAGCATACGGCGGGTGGGCGGCGATCTCCACGGCGGCGGCCACTGGCTCTCCGGGGAAACTTTCGACGGAAGCGGCCACGTAGATCAGGGGCGGCACGGCAAGATCAAGCTCCTTTAGGAAAAGTTGGTCTGCTGTGGCGTCGGGCCGCAGGCCCATCACATCCGAACGAGGATACATGGGGCCGCTGGCGATCAGCCAATCCACCGCGTTCATGCCGCGATAGAGCGTGCCCCAGTCGTCGGCGATCATGGCTGGGAAGAACGGCTCGCGCGAGTAGAGGCGCGGGTAGGCGTAGCGGAGGCAGACGCCTGAGGACGCATCGGCGGTGAGGTCTGAAACGAGATAGGTGAGGGCGCCGGCACGGAGGAGGCGAAAGGGAAGCGTCTCGTGCGGAGGAAGCATCAGGCATTAGGCCCGGCAGCGGCGATCTTAGGATCGACGTTGCCGGTGAATTGTCTAAAGTTCTCGTCAAACTGCTGGGCCAGGTTTTTGGCTTTGGCGTCGTAAGCCGATTTGTCGGCCCAGGTGTTGCGCGGTTGGAGCACTTCGACCGGCACGCCGGGGCACTCGGTGGGCACGTGCACGCCGAAGATAGGATCAGGCTTGGTGGGCACGTCGCGCAGGCGGCCGTCGAGAATGGCAGTGACCATGGCGCGAGTATGGGCGATCTTCATGCGCTCGCCCACGCCGAAGGGGCCGCCCGTCCAGCCTGTGTTCAACAACCACACCGTGGAGCCATGTGCGGCAATTCGTTTGCCAAGCATGTCGGCGTACACGGTGGGGAAGTGCACCATAAACGGCGCGCCGAAGCAGGTGGAGAACGTGGCCTGAGGCGTGGTGACGCCGCGCTCGGTTCCGGCCAGCTTGGCGGTGTAGCCGGAGAGAAAGTAGTACATGGCTTGCTCGGAGGTGAGGCGGGCCAGGGGCGGCAACACGCCAAAGGCATCGGCCGTGAGGAAAATGATGTTGCTGGGATGGCCGCCCAAGCCGCTGGGCACGTAGTTGGGAATGTAATCTATGGGATAGGCGGCGCGAGTGTTCTCGGTGATGGCTTCGCTGTCGAGGTCAAGCCGGCGAGTGTTCCCATCCATCACCACGTTTTCGAGCACCGTGCCGAACCGGCTGAGTGTGGCATAGATTTCCGGTTCGGCTTGTGCCGAAAGCCGGATGACTTTGGCGTAGCAGCCGCCTTCGAAGTTGAACACACCGCTATTGGCCCAACCGTGCTCGTCGTCGCCGATGAGGCCGCGCCGGTGGTCGGCGGAGAGGGTGGTTTTGCCCGTGCCGGAGAGGCCGAAGAAGAGAGCAGTGTCGCCCTTCGGGCCGACGTTGGCCGAGCAGTGCATGGGGAACACATCATCCAGCGGCAGGAAGTAGTTGAGTGCGGTGAAGATTGATTTCTTGATCTCGCCGGCGTAGCGTGTGCCGGCAATGATGACGGTGCGCGCGGCCATGTTGAGCACGATGGCCGCCAGTGGGCCTGAGGGCGGCTTGCGCGTGCCGTGCCGCGCTGGGTCGGGGTGAAACTCCGGCGCGTGCAGGATGGTGAAGGTGGGTTCGAAATCAGCCAGATCGGATGAGTCCGGACGAATGAATTGGTTGTAAGCGAAGAGAGTCTGCCAGGCGCTCTCGGAGACGAGACGCACTTTGATGCGCCGTTTGGGATCGGCACAGGCATATAAGTCGCGGACGAATAATTCCCGGGTATTGAGATAGGCCTTTACGTCTTGCTCCAGCAGGGCGTATTTGTCGGGGGCCATGGCCTGATTCACTTTGCCCCACCACACGTTGCGGTCGCTGGTCGGCTCTTTGACGATGAACTTGTCGTTGGGCGAGCGGCCGGTAAAGGGTGAGGTGATGGCGAGAAACGCGCCACCCGCAGTAAGGTTGCCCTCGCCGCGCCGGAGGGCGATTTCCACCGTCTCGGCTGGAGAAGGATTCCACGTCTGCTTGATACCGGTCAGCCCAATAGAGTTGATGCCGTATCTGCTGTTGATCATGGTCATCGTCTAAAATGATGAGAAAAAAAGCGATCCAAACGCGCGACGCGAAACGTGAGGCAAGCCTCACGTTTCGCGTCGCGCACTGTCGACTTTACAACTTGAGCGCGCTCATGGTTTCGCGGATGATCTTGACCGATTTGTCGGCCATGGCTTTCTCTTCATCCGAGAGTTTAAGCTGGATGATCTGTTCCACGCCGGACGCGCCCAGTTTGACCGGAACGCCGAAGCAGATGTCGGAGAGGCCGTATTCGCCCTCCAACAGCGTGGAGCACGGCACGATGAGCTTGGAGTCCATCAGCACCGCCTCGGCCATGCGGGCCAGCGCCGCGCCGGGGGCATAGTAGGCGCTCGTGCCCAGCAGGTTCACGATCTCGCCGCCGCCCTTGCGGGTGCGATCCACCAGCGCCTGAAGCTTGTCGGCGGGGAGCCATTCGGTGAGGGGCACGCCGAACACGGTGGAGTAACGCAGCAGCGGCACCATTTCATCGCCGTGTCCGCCCAGCACCACGGTGTGCACGTTGTCGATGGCCACGTTCAGTTCCAACGCCACAAAGGCGGCCAGGCGAGCGGAGTCGAGAATGCCCGCCTGCCCGATGACGCGGTTCCTGGGAAGTTTGCTGTGCTTGAGCGCCAGATAGGTCATCGTGTCCAACGGGTTCGTGACCACGATGAAAGTGGCGTTGGGAGACAGCGGCAGGGCCTTGTCGATGACGTCGGACACTGCCGTCTGGTTGACGCCCACGAGGTCTTCGCGACTCATGCCGGGCTTGCGCGGCACCCCGGCAGTGACGATCACCACGTCGGAGTTTTCGGTGCCTTCGTAAGAGCCGTCGGCGTTGCCGCGAATGCGGGAGTTGTAGCCGACGATAGGCCCGGCCTGCAAGAGGTCGAGGCCCTTGCCCACGGGCATGGTTTTGGCGGCGGGGATGTCCACCAGCACCAGGTCGGCGATGCCGCGCTGGGCGAGCCACAGGGCGCACGACGCACCCACGTTGCCAACGCCCACAATGGTGATTTTGTTCCGCATGCTATTCCTCCTCGCCTTCCTCTTCCTTCTTGCCCTTTTCCACCACTTCCACTTCGGCGGCTACTTCGGGCTTCTCGGCGGTCAATTCTTCGGTGCTGGCATAGGTCACACGAGACACCTGCTCGTCGCCATGCGTGAGCACTTTAATCGTCGAAGGCACCAGCAGATCGCTGACGTGAATGGAATCGCCGATGGCCTTGAGCACGGTCAGGTCCACCTCGATACCACTGACGAGATCGCCGGGCAAGCATTCAATTTCAATATCGGCCAGGCCGCGGACCAAAATGCCGCCCAGGAGGGTGACGGCCGGGGCCACACCCACTTGTCGCAGCGGGATGTAGACGCGCATGGCGCGGTCCATGGCGACCTCGTAAAAATCCACGTGCAGGATTTCGTCGGTGACGAAGTTGCGCTGAATTTCGCGCACCAGCGCTTTGTGGTTTTCGCCGTGGACGTCGAGGTCAATCAGCGCCGTGCCCACAATGCGGTTGAGGGTGCGCGACGCCTCGCGGCTGTTGAGCTGGAGGGTGACGGGAGTCTTGTCGGCGCCGTACAGCACGGCGGGCAATTTGCCGCTGCGGCGCAGCGCGCCCAGCCCTCGGCGGACGGCCGTTCGGTGCTCAGCCGTCATGGGAATGGTGTTCATGTGTTTCTGTTCTCCTTTGGTGATTAGGCCCTGCGACGCATCAGCGAACGCAGGAATAGAATTAACCCCACGGCCAGGCCAGCCGACAGCCCCGTCAGCAAGGCGCCGCGAGTATCCAAAACAGTTTCCACCTGCCCGTCAACGTTCCGGGCAAGCAGAATTAACGACCGTGACCGTTCGAGGCGGAGGTCCTTAGCCACCAGGATGCCCACCCCGGAGTCATTCACCTCGGCAGTTTGAGCCACCAGCACCCCGGCCCCGCTGTGTTGCAGGGCCACCGAGGCGCCGCGCGCGGCCACCATGCCGCTCTGCGCCAGGTGAATGGCCTCGGCTTCGGCGATGTTGAATGCGCTCTGGTTCGCATCCACTTTGTCCGCCCACAACGAATTTACCGCGCTCTGCGAGAGCCTGGCCGACTCGGCCTGCACGATGTTGGCCGCGCTTTGATCCATGGCGACCACCTGTCCCGTAACTTCCTGCGCGTCGGGTGGGGGCAACTCGGCCTTGGACGGCTGGGCAATATCAGTGGAATCGGTCATTCATTTGCTCCGCAACAGGCAAGGGTATCGCTTGTTTATCTTTTGCCACGGCTCTGGGACATTGTTCATTATATCACGAGGCCGATGTGCTTTGCCCTGCCGGGCTGCCGGGCTAATCGGAGGCGGCTTCGATGCGGTGGGCGCTCGCCTCGCGAATGGCCCGCGCTTCCTGCTGAACCCGAGCCGCAGCGTATTGGCTGCTGGCGGCGATGAAGGCTTTGAACAACGGGTGCGGCCGATTGGGGCGGGAGAGAAACTCCGGGTGAAACTGACTGCCCACCATGAATGGGTGATCGGCTATTTCGCTGATTTCCACCAGCCGCCCATCGGGTGACAGGCCGGAGAACACCAGGCCCTTTTCGCCCAGCACCTGCCGGAACGCGTTGTTGAATTCGAACCGGTGGCGATGACGCTCCTGCACCAATTCCATCGGGGCATAGGCGACGCCGGCTTTGGTGCCCGGCGTGAGCTTGCACGGGTAAATGCCGAGGCGCATGGTGCCGCCCATCTCGGTGATGTCGCGCTGATCGGCCATGAGGTCGATGATGGGGTACGGCGTGCCGGAGTCGAACTCGGTGGAGTTGGCTTCCTCCCAGCCGAGGGTGGCGCGGGCGAATTCGATGCACATCACTTGCATGCCCAGGCACAGTCCCAAATAGGGAACCTTCTTCTCCCGCGCCCAGTTGGCGGCAAGGATTTTGCCCTCGATGCCGCGCTCGCCAAAGCCGCCCGGCACCACAATGCCGTCCACGCTCGACAACGCGTCCCATCCCTTATCCTTCTCCAGATCGGAAGAGTGAATCCATTCGATTTGCACTTCGCGGTTGTTGGCGATGCCGGCGTGACTGAGAGCCTCGCGCACGCTCATGTAGGCATCCTGCAATTCCACATATTTGCCCACAATGGCTATGCGCGCGGCCTTTTTGGGGCGGCGCACTTCGTCAATCAGTTCGCGCCACGCCGACCAGTCGGGGGCGTGCGGGGGCGAAATGCCCAGCCGCTCGGTGATGTAGTTTCCCAGGCCGTGGCCCTCGAGGGTGAGCGGCACTTCGTAGGGGACCGAGGCGGTAACCAGTGGGATCACAGCCCGCTCGGGCACGTCGCAGAACAGGGCGATCTTGCCGCGCATATCCGACGGCACGGGATAATCGGAACGGGCAATGATCGCATCGGGACTGATGCCGATGGAGCGCAGCTCGCGCACGGAGTGCTGGGTGGGCTTGGTTTTTAGCTCGTTGGTGGCTCCAATATGCGGCAGCAGAGTCACGTGGACGTACAACGTGTTCTCGCGTCCCACGTCCGAGCGCAATTGGCGCAGGGCTTCGAGAAAAGGCAGGCTTTCGATGTCGCCCACCGTGCCGCCCACTTCAACAATCACCACTTCGGCCCCCGTGGCCTTGGACACCAGCGCGATGCGCCGCTTGATTTCGTTGGTGATGTGCGGGATGACTTGAATGGTGCCGCCGAGGTAGTCGCCGCGCCGCTCGGCGGCGATGACTTCGGCGTACACCTGCCCGGTGGTGACGTTGCACACGCGCCGCAGGTTGATGTCGATAAACCGCTCGTAGTGGCCGAGATCGAGATCGGTTTCCGCGCCGTCTTCGGTGACAAACACTTCGCCGTGCTGATACGGCGACATGGTGCCCGGGTCCACGTTGATGTACGGGTCCAGCTTTTGGATGGACACGCTGAGGCCGCGCTCTTTGAGCATGCGGCCAATGGCGGCGGCGGCCACGCCCTTGCCGACCGAACTGACCACGCCTCCGGTGACGAGTATGTACTTAGTCACTGTCTTCTCCTCTCTAAATACGTGAAACGTGAAGTGTGAATTCGCGCTTCACGTTTCACGTTTCATTGACCTGCCATGTACACCGCCATCGGAATGAGCATGTCGCCAATGTCGAACGTGCGCCACTGATCGACGTTGGAGGTTCCGGCGGTGAATAAAGTGAAGCCGATCACGTAATCGTCCTTCCGCAGTTCGGAATCGTACCAACTAATTTGCGACATGTACGCCTGCCAGGCCACGTCGCCCAGGCCGAGGTCGCGCCAGTCGTCGGTGCAGCTATACCAGCCCTGGCCGCCGTTGGCCTTCGGGCACCCGGCCCCCACGTGCCGATCCACTCCGGCTTCGGAGATGACGAGCGGCACTGCCAGCCCGCGCGGCTTGAGGTAGCCCTCGTACCAGTAGCGGTAGCGCAGCGTCAGCGACCCGGCATTGGGGATGGAAGCGGCGTTGGGGATGCCGGCGTTCACGCCGTATTGCATGACGGGCGATGAATATTCGTGCAGCGTGAAAATCCCGCCGCAGCGTTTGACCGCTTCGATGGCTGGAAGAAAGTAAACCATGTCGGGGTATTCTGGGGTGCCGGCGCTGAAGCCGCCCACGGCGGCCTTGAGGCCCAAGGCTTGCATTTGGCAGGCGCGCTCGGCTTCAAAGGCGGCATACCATTGCCATTGCGCCGGGCTGCTCGGCGGAAACTCGTTCCAGCCTTCCCAGTAGTCCACGCCGGGGTTGGCGCGATATTGATCGATGAAGGTGTTGATGAAGTCGCGGGCGAAGTCGGCGGGGTTGGGGTATTGCGACGGGTCTTTGTTGTCGAGTATGTCACGGTTGGGA